>JBEGWF010000156.1:0-18436 GCA_041177965.1 Verrucomicrobiota bacterium
GCCGGCCTCCTCGGTGGCCTTGAGGAATTGGGCGGCGATGCGGCGGATGTCGTCGGCCGTGGTCACGAGCGGCTCGGCGATCCCCGGGACGACCTGAGTTCCGATCAGCTCCGGATGGCGACCAAGGAAGGCCTCCACCGCCTCGGGGGCGGCTGGCTGACCGATGAAGTCGGCGACGTCGATGGTGTAGAAGTCGCAGTGCGGCAGGAAGCGCCCGACCGTTTCCAGGCGGATGTGATCGGCATCGAGGAAGTGCGGAGCCGCCCAGCCGAGGGCCTTCACGGCGGCATCGGCGGCGGCCCGGGTGGCGGCCGGCTCGGAGCCGATGATGGTGTGCTCGCGGTTCGACTTGTTCCACACGGGGATCACCTCCACGCCCTGCGCCAGGGCGAGTTGGCAGGCCTTCAGCTGGGCCTGCGCTTGGTGGGCGAATCGGTCGCCGATGCCGATGGAAAACCGGCCGAGGATCAGGGGTTGGCTCATGGACTCCTCCGGAGGCTAACCGCGTGGCCCGGCCGGAGGCCAACCTTTCTCAGGCCACGCTCCGGACGACCGCCTCGATGATCTGGAGTCCTTCCTCTGCCTGGGCCCGGGAGAGATTCAGCGCCGGCAACAGCCGCACGATCTGGGTGCCACTGGGGATCGTCAGCACGCCCGCCTCGTGCAGCCGGTTCACCATCTGGAGGCTCGAGGCGCTGGTGTCGTTCTTGAAGCCCGGGATCTGCGCCTGGGGCTGCAATTCGATGCCCAGCATGAAACCCAATCCGCGGGCGCCCAGAACGACCCCGGGATACCGCTTCGCCAGTTGGGAGATCTCGGCATGCAGAAAATCGCCCGTGGACCGGACATGGTCGGCGAGCTTCTCCCGTTCGATCACATCGAGGATTCGCAGGGCCACGGCACAGCCCAGCGGAGTGCCACCGAAGGTCGTGCCATGGGTGCCCGGCCCGAGGATCTGCCCCAGCTCCACTCCATGCGCCTGGTCGCGCAGCCAGAAGGCCCCGATGGGAAACCCGCCGCCCAGCGATTTGGCCATCGAGATGCCGTCCGGAACAAAGGCCTCGCCTCCCGTGACGCCCTCGAGCACCCGCTGGAAACTCTGGAACCGACCGGAGCGGAAATGCCCGCACTGCACCGCATCGACCAGCAGCAGCAGGCGTTTTTCGTCGCAGAGCCTGCGCAGGCCCAACAGGTATTCGGCCGACGCCGGCGTGATGCCCCCTTCGCCTTGGATGCCCTCGATGAGGATGGCCGCGGTGGCCGGCGAGATGGCCGCGCGGGCCGCCTCCAGATCGTTGAACGGGATGTGCCGGAAGCCCTCCACCATGGGCTCGAAGCCCTTCTTCACCTTGTCCTGACCGGTGGCCGAGATGCCGCCCAGCGTGCGCCCGTGGAAGGAGTTCACCGCCGTGAGGATCTCGAAGCGGCCTTCGTCGTGGCCGAACTTCCGGGCCGTCTTGTAGAGCCCCTCGTTGGCCTCGGCCCCGGAGTTGCAGAAAAACACTTTGCCCGGGGCCAGATGGCCGACCAACCGCTGCGCCAGCCGGCCCTGGGGCTCCTGGTAGTACAGGTTGGACACGTGCACCAGCCGCCGCGATTGCTCGACCAGCGCCTCGGTGATTTCGGGATGGGCGTGACCCAGCGAGCACACGGCGATACCGCCGCCCAAATCGAGGTAGCGCTTGCCGGAGACATCCCAGACATGACTGCCGGCGCCGTGGCTCAGGGCCAGGTTGAATCGACCGTAGCTCGGCACCACGAAGCGTTGGAACAGCTCGCGGATCTCCTGTTGCTGGTTCTTCAGGATCGGCGGTGGCGTCGGCAGGATCACCCGGTCATTCATCGATCCGGGCGATATGCGGTCGCAACCCCGGCAAACGCAAAGAAAAATCGACGGTCGGAGTCCTGTCGGCGTCCCGGTCCGGCCCAACCGGCTAGGGCGCGGTCGGCCAGGCCCGACAGAATCCTTGCCCGGGGTCGCGCGTCGTGGTCTTTGGAGGTCATGGAACGTGACACGCTCTTCCTCCTGAAGCATCGCTTCGTCGATGGCCCCGGAACCGCCTTCTATTGCCCGGAGTGCTCCGAGGTGAACGGCCTGCTCCATTACCATCCGGAGCTGCGCCATGCCGTGGACGTGCGCTACGTCGATTTCCAGCGTCCGCGACCCGAGGTCATCGCCCGCATCGGCGAGGCCAACCAGTCGTGTCCGGTGCTGGTCCTGGCGGCCGGTTCGCCGGGCGACGGTCCCGAGGTCAAACGCGCCGAGGGTCAGGGCACCCGCTTCGTCAGCGGCGCACGCGACATCGGCAACCACTGGGCGGGCCGCTTCGGCACGTCCCGGCCCCACTGAACCCCACCCCATCCCCCATGCCATGAATGCCATGACGATGCGTTTCCGCCGAGGGCACCGGGTCCTGGCGTGGGTCGTCCTGGCCTGCATCGGCCTCCGCATCATGGCCCAGACCCCCTCCAGTCCGCCTCCGGCCTCCCCGCCTGCGACCGTTCCCGCCGCCGAGGCCTGGTTGGCCGGGGCCGCCGTGGCGCCCGACTTCCGGGTGCCGGCCACCCGGGAGGCCTGGCATACGCGTCGCTCCGAGGTGCGCGCCACGCTGGAGGGCCTGCTGGGACACCTGCCGCCGCGTCCGGCGCGTCCGGCGGTCACGACGCTGCTGCGCGAGGACCGCGGCGAGTATCGATTCGAGAAGTTCGCCTTCGACAATGGCGCCGGGGCCACCGTGACGGGATACGTGTTCCTGCCGCCGGAGGCCCGGGCCCGCGGACCCTTGCCGGCGGTGCTGTACTGCCACTGGCACGGTGGCCAATACGACATCGGCAAGGACGAGATGCTCCGCACCAATGCCGTGCCCGAGGCGGCGGGCCCCGCATTGGCCCGGCGGGGATTCGTGGTCCTGGGCATCGATGCCTATTGTTTTGGCGAGCGCAACGGCCAGGGCCCGGGCGGCCCGGCCGAGAAGGGGTCGGCCGGCGAGATGACGGCCTCCAAATTCCAACTGTGGGCCGGGCGCACCCTCTGGGGGATGATCCTGCGCGATGATCGGATGGCCCTCGATTACCTGGCTTCCCGTCCCGAGGTGGATCCGAAGCGCATCGGTGTCACCGGCATCAGCATGGGGGCCACGCGCACCTGGTGGCTCATGGCCCTCGACGAGCGGCTGCGGGCCGGCGTGGCCGTGGCCTGCATGACGCGCTACACCGAGCTCATCCGCGAAGGTGGCCTCAAGGCCCACGGCATCTACTACTTCGTGCCGGGCATGCTCCGCCACTTCGACACCGAGGCCGTGATGGCCCTGGCCTCCCCGCGCCCGATGCTGTTCATGACGGGCGGCAAGGATTCGGGCTCACCCGCATCCGGCATCGCCCGACTGGAGCCGCCGATCCGCGAGGCCTATCGCCTTTACGGAGCCGACTCCTCCTTCGAAAGCCGCCTCTATCCCGACCTGGGTCACGTGTACACGCCCGAGATGTGGGACCGCACCCAAGCGTGGCTTGGCCGGCACCTCGGGCAGTGACCGGTGCTGGCGTCCGAGCATTCGCGCAGGGTTCCGGGCAGGCTCACATCCTGGTCCGGGGCTCATGACCCCACCAACCCCTCGGTCCGAGCTCCTCACCGAAAAAATCCGGCTCAACTTGGATCATCAAACAACGGCTCAAGTCTCCCAACAACGGCTCTCGATAACGGATGACGAGCTGGCCGACGATCAGGCAATCTGATCCTAGATTCCCCGCGCTGTCCGGCAGACTCGCCAGCCCTCTCAAGACGCGGACCGCAGCAGCGTTGGGATCGGGAACCTCTGAGCACCCTCCATGAAAATAGGCTTGGCTCCGTCCGTGATTCTCGCGGCGTGTACCGCGGCCGGTGGTTACTGGTTGGGCCAGCGACACCCCGCCACCCAGACTCCCGCCACGGCCTCCGTGACGGCGGCCGATGGCACCCGGTCGCCGGCCTCCGCCGGGAGCCACTCCGGGCAGACCTCTCCCGCGACGGCGACCGAAGCCTTCGAAACCCACACCCCGGGCCGACGCTCGTTGGACGAGGTTCGGGAGAGGTTGCTCGCGCTGAAAGGCGATGGAGCCTTCGGGCTGAGCCTCCGCGAACAACGGGAGGTGGTGAGGATCCTGGCCGATCTGAATGGTTCGGAAATGCCGGAGATGTTGGAGTTCATCCAGAAGCAACTTCCAAAGACTCTGCGCGTCGGACTGCGGTTCCAATTGCTCGCCCATTGGGCGGAGACCGATGTGCGCGGTGCCATGGCCTCTGCCAAGGCCCTACCCAGTTCAGAGGGCCGCGACGACTCCATCGCCTCGGTGGCCGGTGTGTGGGCCGGTCAGGATGCCGCGGCGGCCGCGGACTGGGTCAAGCAGTTGCCGAAGGGTCGCTTGCGCGATCAGGTGTCTGGACAAGTCATTCATGCGATCGCCGGCAAGGATCCAGCGGCCGCCTTGGAACTGGCCGAGAAACTGGGCGGGTCGCAACGACACCAGCATTTGTTTTCCATCTTCTCGGCATGGGTGGAAAGGGACCCTGCCGCCGCAGCGACCCGGGCTGCGGGCCTCAATTCCCGCGAGGCGCTTGCCCTCGCCTATGAAGCGATTTCACCGGCGTGGGCGCAGAGCGATCCGCATGCAGCCATGGAGTGGCTCAAGACCCTGCCTGAAGGTGACGGAAAGCGGAAGGCGCTGTTTATGGCGAGCGGCCCCCTGCCGGCGGCTGATCCCGGGCTCGCCGCCGAATTCGCCAATACCTTGCCGACAGGGCGGTCGCGCGAGCAATTCGTGATGAGCCTCGCCATGCACTGGGCGGAAGCCGATGCCGCGGCGGCCCTGGCCTGGGCAGAGAAATTGCCGGAGGGAACGGCCCGACAAGATGCCCTGAATGCGGTGTGTTCGCGGTGGGCCGAGCAGGATCCGCAGGCGGTGATGGCCTACGCCCAAAACCTTCCGCCGGGCGGACAACGGAATTCCTTCATCGAGCGATCGGCTCGCGAATGGGCCGAGCGCGACCCGGCTGCGGCGCAGGCCATGATTGAAAAGCTGCCCGGAGGCGCCTCCAAGGACTCCTTCGTGCAGGGTCTGGTTTCCGGCATGGCGCAGCATGATCCGGCGTCGGCGGCCTCGTATGTGGCCACTCTTCCCGAGGGAACGGCGCAGAACTCTGCGGCCGCTTCGGTGATCGGCCAGTGGACCTCGACCGATCCGGCCGCCGCCTCGCAGTGGGCGGTGGGTTTCAAGGGTGAGGCGCGCGAGCAGGCCCTGAATACGGTCATCCAAGGATGGGCCGATAACGATCCTGAGGCCTCGGCGCGTTGGCTGTCGCAGTTGCCCAATGACGGGGCGAAACAGACGGCGATCAACACCTACGTCGGCGAGATGACGTCCCGGTATCCCAGTTACGCCGCGACGGTGGTCGGTGGCATCGCGGATGAGGGCCAACGCCACGAGTCCATCAGCAGGATTTTCCGAGCTTGGAAGCGCTCGGATCCGGGGGCGGCGGAACAATGGCTCGGGACCACCTCCCTGCCCAAGGAGCAGATCCGAGGACTGCTGTGCAAAGGCAAGGACTAGAAGCACAGCCGTGGGTGAGTCGCTGGCCCAGACGCGAAGATTCCGGCTTCCACCGCACGGAGGCTCTATCTCTGTCCACTCGCTTGGCTGGCCCAGCGACATCGGCCGCCGCCGCGCGGTCACCGCCCCTCGCAGGCCGAGTCTTCGGGCCCATGGCTCCGGGGCGATGAGTTGTGCTCGACGAGGACCCGCTCGATGAAGGCCCTCCAAGTCTCGTCCGGGCTCCAGACCTCGCGCATGGGGAAGCCCGCCTCGGCCTCGGTGTGACCCATCACCCGCCGCCGGTACAGGTGGATGAATGCCGACGCGCGCATGTTCTTGGCGCAATGCACCCACACCTTCCGACCCTGGAATGCCGCCAGGATGGCTGCGAATTGGTGGAACTGCTCGGGCTTGGGATCCTCCCAAAGCACCGGGATTTGGACGTAGGCGATGCCCAGGCGTGCGACCCTGTCGGCCTCATCCGCCAGAGCCCCCGGAGAGGTGGGGAGGGCCAGGTTGATGACGGCCTCGATGCCTAGGGCGGGCAGCTGTTCGATGTCCCGCTCCGAGAGCTGGCCCGAGGACCAGAGCCGATCGAAGACCTGATGGGTGTTTTCTGCGTCCATGAACGACCTGGAGTTTCAACCTGCCTTCCCGTGACCGCTGAGACAAGGGGTCTGGTGATCGACTGGCCCGGTCGTCGACCCACAGGTTCGAGCGGGGGCGTTCCAGGCGCCGGTATGTCAGGAGATTCCACTGATGCCGAAGACGCCCCGGGGGACGGCTCGGGTCTTCAAGTGACCGGAGCTCCGCTGGCGCGGAAAGAGTGGGTGGCTGAGGAGGATTGCTCATGACCGAGCCCGGGCGTGAATCGGACCCGGATCCTGTGGCTCGTCAGGTCCCTGTCCGGGATCCGGTGTGTCGGTGACGGTCTGAAAACCGATGAAACCTGCCGGTTTGAAAACCACTGGACCAGGAAACTCAACGGATCAGCGACCACGGCTTGTCGTTGGCCCAAGGCAATGCTGATCCAATCTGGGGGACCCCGGACGTATTCAGCCTCCTCAGGAGGAAGGAAGAAACGCTGGCGCTCCTCCTGGAAGAAAACGTCCGCAAGGATCCGGCAAAACCGTGGATCTCAAACTGGCAGGTTTACGTGGGTTTCGGAACGGTGCTGACATCAGTGGTCTCGTGAGTTCCGTCCCCAACTCCGGTACCATCGGATCAGCCCCGTGAGGAAGAGGATCACCCCCACGGAAAGGCCCAACCAGTTGTTGGGGTGGACTCCGAGCAGACAAATCATCCCGGTCAGCAGAACGATGGCGGCACTGATGGAGTTCATGGAATTCGTTCTTGGAATTCGACCAAACCGAATGCGTTCTCAAGGACATTCCGCTCCCCGCCGTGCGAGAGGTCGGGATGGGATGTGGGATTCGATGCAGCCTGCGGTGAAGCAATTGCCGGATGGCCCCGACAAGCGGACAGCCATGAGCCGTGTGGGTTCGTCCTGGTCGCGGCGGGATCCCATCGCGGCCCTCGATGACGCATATTCCTGCCCGCGGGCACCGAACGGGCCCAACTCCCGAGTGTGGTCCTCGGGGATTGGTCGGGGAACCATCCGGAAGCCGCGGTGAACCGCATCCGAAACCCACCTCCAGGGGTCGAGCGGAACATGCATCGGGAGAGCGTCATCCACACCATGGCTGAGCCGGCCACCCGAGAGGCTGCCCGGTTGGGGCGTTGATGTCGCCCAGCAGTCTGGAGTCCTCCATCCGGGGATTTCCAGCATGCTGGCCCAAACCGATCCGTAGACGGCGATGGGTACACCCCCGAGATGTGGGACCGCACCCAAGCGTGGCTGGGCCGGCACCTCGGGCCCTGACCTCGGGTCGTGGAGGCCCACCTCCGTCGGGTTTGACCCAAATGCCACCGGTGGCAAAATGCCATCATGATCAAGACCCAGGTGCAATTGCCCGACCAGTTGTATCATCAGGCCAAAGCCATCGCCGAGCAGCGGGAGTGGTCGTTCGCCGAGGTGGTGCGGCGGGGCTTGGAATACATGACCTTGGCCTACCCGGTTCACGAGAAACCGGTCGAGTGGGAGATCCCGGTCCTGAAAGAAGGCGCTTTCGTCCCGGAATTCGACCGACTGGATTTCCGCACCCTCGCGGAGAACGATGAACTCGGCCGCCTTCAGCCATGATCGGCATCGACACCAGCATTCTGCTTTATTCGCTCAATCCGGCGTCCGAATGGCATTCCCGAGCGGTGGGGTTCTTGCGACAGCATCTGGGGATATCCACCGAACGCATCGCCGTCTCCGACTATGTGCTGGTCGAGTTGTATGTCCACCTCAGGAACCCCGCGGTCATGGCCCGACCCCTTTCGGCCAAGGCCGCGCGGGATCTGGTGACCTCCTATTGGAGAATCCCCGGGGTCATGAGGGTCGAGCATGCGAACATCATGGATGAGGTCTGGGCCGAGTCTGGCGGGACGCATTTCGCCCGTAGGCGCATCTTCGACGCTCGCCTCGCCTTCACATTGCGTCATGTGGGGGTCACCCGTCTGGCCACAGCCAACGTGAAGGATTTCCAAGGTTGGGGATTCCAACAGGTGTGGAATCCGTTGGTCTCATGAGTTCCGTCCCCGACTCCGGGACCCTCGGATCAGCCCTGTGAGGCGGAGGATCACCCCCAACGGACAGGCCCCACCCGTTGTCGGGGCGGACTCCGACCAGGCGAACCATCCCGGTGCGCAGAACGAGGGCGGGCCCGGATCCAAAAACGTCCCGATTATGGATGTTTAATCGCAGAAACCGGGTATACCAGTCCCCGAATGAGCGGACCCTCGATCGACCCGGTGGCCACATTGGCCACCGCCAAGACCCTGGCGGACCTCCTGCCCCCCGAGGGACGGATGGAATTGATGCGCCACCTCATGAGTCGGGCCACGCCCCAATGCATGGCCCGCTTCATGGCGGAGATGCCCGCGATGGCGACCCAAGGGGCGGTGGCCGTGTCGAATCCCGCCGAGGGCGATCCGTCCATCGGCGAGCGCATCCTCGATTCCTGGGAAATCGACGCGTCGGGCATCATCAGCTTCATCGTACCCGCCGGCGTCTCCGACCTGGTGGCCTTGAGGTCGCTCAACCGCCTGTTCCGGAGGCGGTACCCCGATTTCGCGCGCGACGCCCTCTGCTCCGGCGACCTCGATTGGTACTGCCGGACCGCCGCGGTCGCCCAGCGGGAGGTGTCGAAGCCTCGGCGGGTCCGGGTGATGCCGATCGTTGCGGGAACCCGGGGGCTTGCCCGCGAGGATCAGTTGAAGGTTCTCCGGGGCGAGGGGTTGCGCTTTGCGGAACCGATCGAGCAGGCGCTTCTGGCGGCGGCCTTCGCCTGCAAGTGGGACGGCCAAGACGCCTTCAACGACCTCTGGGCCCGGGGCACGGTGTCCGGCCATGCGCTCACCGTCAGCAAGATCACGGGCACCCGCGTCTGCACCTCCTACGATGACGGCGCCTACAGCAATGTGGCCGCCACCGGGGCGTTGAACATGGATGGCGAACGGATCTCACCCGAGGCCGAGGCGGTGATGGACCCGGGTGCCGGGGTCTGAAGGGCGGCTCGTCCCGTCCACCAACGGGTGCGGGTCCACGCTTGCCGCGGGCTGCACGACGGCCGTGCCACGGATGTTCCCGGCCGACCGCAACGTGGGCGATGCTCCCCTCGGGCCCGACCCTCGGGATGGGGGAACGGGCCGGGGGCGATCCGGCCAATCGGTTCCAACGCGGGGCCATTCCCGTCCCCGCTTCCGGAGAGACGGCTCTCCAGTGTCATCCGGGTCAAACGGATCGGTTGAACTCGCTCAAGGCGGCGGCGAGTTGGGCGGGCGACATCCGCTTGCGCAGGGCGGCCATCTCGGCGTTCGCCCTCACGTCGCAGCGCTCGTTGAGGGGGTGGCCCGCATGGCCCTTGAGCCAGCGCCATTCGATCCGGTGCCGGGCGGCCTGGGCGTCGAGCTGTTGCCACAGGTCGGCGTTCTTGACGGGTTCCTTGGTGGCGGTCTTCCAGCCGTTGCGCTTCCAGCCATGGATCCACGATTGGATACCTTGGCGCAGATATTGGGAGTCGGTGAAGAACACGATCTCGCAGGCCTGGTTCAGGGCCGCCAAGGCCTGGATCGCCGCCTGGAGTTCCATCCGGTTGTTGGTGGTGGCCGGCACCGCGCCGCCGATCTCCAGTTCCTGCCGGCCGTATTGCAGGACCGCCGCCCAGGCCCCGGGTCCCGGATTGCCCTGACAGCCGCCGTCGGTATGGATGGTGACACGCTTCAACGCGCCCAGTCTGGGATCCGGGGTGACGCAGGGGAAGTCGTCGTTGTCGTCCCGCCCCGTCGTCCCGCGGAAGGGTCCCGATCCCGCATCCCCCTTGACCCCCGATGCGCGATCCCGATCTTGCCCGTGCCGGCGGCCTGCCGCCTAATGGCCCACAACGTTCCATGATCCCGCTCCAAGCGCCGTTCACCGCCGAGAAGATCCAGGCCCTCAAGGTCGGGGATGAAGTCCTGATCTCAGGGGTCCTCTTCACGGGCCGCGATGCCGTCCACAAGTACCTGCATGAGGGCGGCGAGTTGCCTCCGGGGGTGAACCTGCGCGACGGGATCATCTACCACTGCGGACCGGTGGTGCTGAAGGAGTCCGACGGCTCGTGGAAGGTCACCGCGGCCGGCCCCACCACGTCGATCCGCGAGGAGCCCTACCAGGCCGACATCATCCGCGACCACGGGTTGCGGGGTGTCATCGGCAAGGGCGGCATGGGCGAGAAGACGCTGGCCGCCTGCAAGGAGCATGGCTGCGTGTATCTGCACGCCATCGGCGGCGCGGCCCAGGTGCTGGCCGAATGCGTGGTGCGTGTGCGCAACGTGTCCCTGCTGGAGAAGTTCGGATCGCCCGAGGCCATCTGGGAGCTCGAGGTCCGCGATTTCCCGGCCGTGGTGACCATGGATTCCCATGGTCGTTCGCTTCACCGGGAGGTCTATGCCGCCAGCGAGGCGGCGCTCAAGGAACGGGTCTGAACCCGCATGGACCTGGCCGAACTGGGTTGGGATGCGCTCCGGGAGAGCGACTTCGCCCCGCATCGCCAAGGCGGCCTGGAGCCGGCTCGGGTCGTCCACGAGGACAAGCTCTCCTACGTCGTGGTCGGTGCGTCGGGCGACCGTCCGGCGATCATCACGGGCCGCCTCCGGCATCTGTGCCCACGCGATCAGGATCTGCCGAAGGTCGGCGACTGGGTGGCGGTCCGACCGGTGCCCGGTGAATCCAAGGGGGTGATCGAGGCCCTCCTGACGCGCCGGTCACAAATCGCCCGCAAGATCACCGGCCGTGGCAGCGAGGCCCAGATCGTGGTCACCAACATCGATGTGGCCTTCGTGGTGCAGGCCATGGACGCCACCTTCAATGCGCGACGCCTGGAGCGCTTCCTCGTGATGGTGCTCGAAGGCGGGGTGAAGCCGGTGGTGGTGCTCAACAAGCTCGACCTCTGCAAGGCCCCGCGTCGCCTGATTTCCGAAGCCGAGGCCGTTTCGGGCGGAGCGCCGGTGCTGCCGGTGTGCGCCAAGACGGCCAAGGGGACGGGCCGATTGAGGGAGATCCTCGGGCCTGGATTGACAGCGGTCTTCATCGGCACCTCGGGCGTGGGCAAGTCGAGCCTCATCAACCGGCTGGTGGGCGGCACGCTGCAGCCGACCTTGGAGGTGCGTGATTCTGATTCCAAGGGACGGCATGCCACGACGTGGCGTGAGATCATTCCCGTGCCCCAAGGCGGCCTGGTCATCGACACGCCGGGCATGCGGGAGTTCCACCTCTGGTCGGCCGATCTCGGCCTCGACACCGCCTTTCCCGACATCACCGAACTGGCCGTCGGCTGCCGGTTCCGCGACTGCACCCATGGCGCGGAGCCCGGATGCGCCGTGAGGGCCGCGCTCGAGACCGGAGCCCTCGCCTCGGGTCGCTACGAGAGTTTCCGCAAGCTCCAGGCCGAGTTGGCCGAGGTGGAACGGGGCCGGGTCGAGCAGGAGCGCCGGGTCCGATCGTCGCGTCCCAGGACCTCCGCTCGGCATGCCTTCCCCGAGGACGACGGCGAGGAGTGAGGCGAGGAGTGAGGCGGAGGCCGAACTTTCGAGGGGTCCATCATCGGAGCCGTAGAAGTCGTCGTGCCCTTTTGGTTTTTCGGTTCGGGGCCATCTTGGCCCTCCATGGACGCGACCCAGGCCCTGTATCCGGCGACCCGCGAGGCGGCCCTGGCCCGTTGGCGGGCATTCCTGCCGCGGGCCTCGAGGTACGGGGCGCTGCGCAATCGGGTGGTCTCGGGCCACCCCGACGTGACGCGGTTGTCGGCGGCCATCCGGGCGCGCCTGGTGACCACCGAAGAGCTGGTGGGCTCGCTGCTCGAAACCCATCGCTTCGAGGCCGTGGAGAAGCTCGCGCAGGAACTGGTGTGGCGCGATTACTGGAAGGGGTGGCTCGAGCTGCGGCCGGAAGTCTGGACCGGCTACCGTGCCGAGGTGGACCGCCTGCGCCAGCAGGCCGATCCGGCCGTGTTCGAGCGGGCCGAGGCGGTCATGACCGGTCGCGGGGGCATCGCGGTGATGGACCGCTTCGCCCGGGAACTGATCGAGACGGGCTACCTCCACAACCATGCCCGGATGTGGTGGGCCGGGTATTGGATCCACGTCGAGCGCCTGCCCTGGGCGCTGGGGGCCGACTTCTTCTACCGACATCTGCTCGACGCCGATCCCGCGAGCAACACCCTCGGATGGCGCTGGGTCGCCGGGTTGCAGACGCGGGGCAAGGCGTACCTTCCGCGGCGCTCCAACCTGGAGAAATATTGCGCCCCGGAATGGCTGGCCGACACGACCGGGCTCGAACGGCTGGACGACTCGGTGGTGGCTGCGGTTCCCGTACCCGACGCCGGACCGGCTCCCCGGGGGCCTTGGGAGTCGCTGCCGGAATTCCCCGAAGCGTCGAGGCTCAAGCCCGACCCTGGGGTTCTTGACGGGGGTGATGGATGTGGCCGCCTTGGTGGCACTGGCGGCACTGGCGGCCATTGGGGCCGCTGGGGCCTTTGGTTGCATGGCGAGGACCTGAGTGTCGAGCGGTCCGCGCTGGCGGGGTTTCATCCCGAAGTCGTCTTGAGCGTCTTCGATGCGCGTCGCGTCGCCGCCTTCGGAATGGCGGCGCCCCGCGTGGCCTATCTGAAGACCGCGCTGGCCGATGGATTGGCTCGTGCGGGTCGGCACTTCACCTGCCCCGCCGAAGCGTGCGAGACCGGCGAGGCCCTGGCCGAGGCGCTGACCCGGGTGGCGCGGGAGCGACGGCTCGACGGTTGGGTGGCCATGCGACCGTCCGTGGGTCCGCTCGGCGAGGCGATCCCGGCGATCGAGGCCGCTCTGGCCCGCGACGGTCGGCGCGTGCTCTGGTGCCGCCGCCGTTGGGACGAGCACACCTGGCCCCAGGCGTCGGCGGGGTTCTTCGGTTTCTGGGAGAAGGTCCGACGGCGCCTGTCGGCCGGAGTCCGTGATCCGCGGCAATCGGAGCTGACGTTCGGATGAACCCGATACATCCGACCCCTGCGTCCAAGCGCCTGCGGCCCGGAGCCCGCTCCGATTGGCAGGTCGTGTGGTTCAAGCGCGACCTGCGGATCGCCGACCATGCGCCCCTCATCGAGGCGCTGCGGCATGGCCCGGTGGTGGGCCTCTATCTTTACGAGCCGGAGCTGCTGCATTCGCCGGAGTGGGATGCGTCGCACTCGCGCTTCATCGCCGAGGCGCTCCGGGAGTTGGAGACCGAGTGGACCCGTCGAGGCGGGTGCCTGCTCCTCCGGCGGGGCGAGGCCGTGGAGCAATTGGAGCGCCTGCACCGAGAGACGGGCTTCGTGCGTTTGTGGTCGCACGAGGAGACCGGCCAGCGGGTGACCTTCGATCGCGACCTGCGGGTGGCCCGGTGGTGCCGCGATCGGGGCATCGTCTGGGAAGAGCGGCGTCAGGACGGCGTGGTGCGCCGGCTCGCCCGTCGCGACGGATGGGCCGAACGCTGGGCGAGACGGATGTCGGGACGGATGGAACCGCCTCCGCAAGTCCTCGGGCCGGGGCGCCCGACCGGTCTCGCCTCGGAAGGGGTCCTGGGGCCGGAGTCGCTCGGGCTGGGGCCGGTGATCCCGTCCGGATGGCAGGTGGGCGGGGAGACCGTGGCCCGGGAGGTCTTGGGGAGTTTCCTCGAGGATCGCGGTGTGGGCTATCGCACCGAGATGTCGAGCCCGCTCACCGCCGCGACCGCCTGCTCGCGGATCAGCCCGTACCTGGCCTGGGGCTGCGTCTCGATGCGCACCGTCCATCAGGCGGCTCTCCAGCGTCAGGAAGCGTTGGGGTGGCGGCGCAGCGCCGGCGAACCGGTGGACCGGCGGTGGTCGGGCGCGTTGTCGAGTTTCCAGGCGCGGCTGCGATGGCATTGCCATTTCATGCAGAAGCTCGAGGACGAACCGCGCATCGAGTTCGAGAACTTCAACCGCGCCTACGATGGCCTGCGCGAGGCCTTCACCGAATCCGAGGAAGGCCAGCTGCGGCTGGAGGCCTGGCGTCAGGGGCGGACGGGCTTCCCCTTGGTCGATGCCTGCCTGCGGTCGGTGCGGGCCACGGGTTGGTTGAACTTCCGGATGCGGGCGATGGTGATGAGCGTGGCCTCCTACCACCTCTGGCTCCATTGGCGTCCCACCGCGATCCATCTGGCCCGGTGCTTCCTCGACTTCGAGCCCGGCATCCACTTCAGCCAGGCCCAGATGCAGAGCGGCACCACGGGCATCAATACGGTCCGCATCTACAACCCGACGCTTCAGGCGCTGGAGCATGATCCCCAGGGGGTCTTCATCCGGCGTTGGGTTCCCGAATTGGCCGCCGTGCCCGACGCCTTCCTTGCGGAGCCCTGGCGCATGATGCGCTCCCAGCAGGAGGCCAGCCGCTGCGTGATCGGCGTCGACTACCCGGCCCCCCGCGTCGAGGCCCGACTCGCGGTCCTGGAGGCCAAGGCCCGGATCGCCCGGATCCGTTCGAGCACGGTGGCCCGCGAAGCCTCCCGACGGGTCTACCTGCGTCACGGCAGCCGGAAGCCGGGTTCCTTCCGGGGTTCCGATGCCGAGGCCCGCTACCGCGCCGGCCTGCTGAACCCCGCCGCCGATCCGACGAGCTCAACGGAACCCGTCCCGTTCCAGCCGGAGCTTTTCGGCTGAAGACCGGTGCGTGCGTAGAAGCGATCCAGCATGGACGCCGGGCTGCGGAAACCCACGGAGCTTGGGCAAGTCGAGGGTCACCGCGAGCCATTCGCAGCCCGACGAGCCAGCGGGTGCACGCCGCGTCGGCAGGCGTCGGAGCAATACAGCACCCGGTCCCAATCGCGTTCCCACTTCTTGCGCCAGACGAACGGGCGGGCGCAGGCCACACACACCTTGGAGGGGAGATTCGCCTTCTTCATGTTCGCATCGGGATCCGGACGGTCGATCGGGGTGACAGTGGTCCACCCTGCCGGTGCAACGTGCACCGGGAGTGTCTTCGCCGCCACCCGTGACCCATGGGTTTTTCCGGGATGCGCCGGGGCAGGAGGTCGCGCCACAGAGGGTGGGTTGCGTTTCGATGCGTCTGAGGAATGATGCTTCGATGCCGGATCCGTGGGAATCCACCGAAGTGATCGACGCGATGGCTTCCCGGATGGAGTCGTGGGTCGCCGGGCATGCCGGGTTTCTCGGATCCGAGCCGGCGGAGGAAAACGGATGACACCGGATCAAGTGGTACTGGCCCGCCGACGCCTGTTCCTGGGCATCGCCAATGTGGGATTCTGGGTGATCGCGTCGCTCGGAGGTCTGGTGTGGGTTCTCGCGGGCCGAGGGGACTTCGATGGATTCAGGGCCCTGGCCATGGCGGGTATCGCGGTGGCCATCCAGGCGGTCTTCGACGGGATCGGCGGCGGCCTGCTTGTAACCGGGGCGCGTCCCACGGTGGGCGGTTTCCTCAAGCGGTGGGGTCGCGGTGTCGGAGTTCATGCCTTGGTCTTGGCCGGAATCGGAACCGTGGCGGCGTCGAGCCTGCGTTGGACCGGCGGCTTCTGCACCGGATTGGCCGTCTCGATGATGGCGCTGGCGCTGGGACGCCGCTTTCTCCACGCCGCCATCAGCGGGGCCGCCGATCGGACGGTGTCCGTCGACGGCGGCGAGAGCCTCCTCGTCACCCGGGTCGATGATCCCGCCTTCACTGGCGGACTCGTCGGATTCGGATCCCGCGCCGGAATCCTCGTACCCGAGGCCTGGTGCCACCGCCTGTCCCCGATGGATCTGCGGGTGGAGGTGGCGCGCCGGCGCTGGCGGGCGGAGCATCGGTTGCCCT
The DNA here is from genome assembly GCA_041177965.1 of Verrucomicrobiota bacterium. Taxonomy (GTDB): domain Bacteria; phylum Verrucomicrobiota; class Verrucomicrobiia; order Limisphaerales; family UBA9464; genus SXXZ01. The sequence continues at coordinate 15,991 of JBEGWF010000156.1, forward strand.
TGCGCACCCTCCTCGTCTTGATGCTCTGGAATCTGGCCGGTTGCCAGATCGGCTCGATCACCCTCGACCTCCCAGCGCTGCCCATCGGCGCCGCCCTCATGGGTCAGGCCTGCTGGATGACCCTCTGGAGTTTCCTGGCTCTTCTGGTCTTGCCGAGCCTGGGCCGGGCCACGGTCTTCGCCGCCGATCGGGCGGCCGCCGAGGCGGGTTTCGATCCCTCGGGTTGGATCCGCGCCTTCCCGGCTCTCACCGGCGAAGACGGCAGTGATCGGGAACTGGTCGAGAAGGTCTTCTACCCGATCCCCTCGGTGGCCCGCCGTTTGGAGTCGCTCCGATCATCCGTGGGCGGAACGCTCTGGGGTGATCTCGCGCGATCCCAACTCTACTATTCGATGGCGGGGCTCACGCTGCTCGGCCGCTCGGTCCACTGCAACATCGGGCGACCGGCGCTGTGGGTCTTCCCGCCGTCGGCCTGATTCCCGGGACGTGGTCGATTGGATCGAGCGCACATCCGGTGGATCGGTGCTCGAGTGCTGGAATGGCGACGGAGTCTTCCGCCGTCGACTCCTTCATTTCCCAGCGATCTCGTCCGGGATGCGCTCGAGGATCTCCCGGGCCGCGGCCAAGCCCGACAGCGCGGCCCCTTCGATGCCGCCGGGTCCGAAGGCGTCGCCAGCGAGCACCAGGGTCGGTCGCCGGCTCGCCACCGCGCACGGGGCCGGGTCGAGGATCCGGGGTCGACTGTACCGCCAGCCATGCACCTGGAATTCCCGGATGGAGGACCCGATCCATGCCGAGGCGGCCTCGATGAGCAGACGTCCGCTCTCCGTGCGATCGCGATCCCAGTGTTCGAGGCTGAACCAAGGCGTGGCCTGCAGGGTCGCTGCCGGCACCGGTGAGATGCCCTTGGCCTGATTGTCGAAGAGCCAGGCCAGCGGGCCCGATTCGGGTGCCAGGCCGCCAGGGAGAGGGATGCGCGACGGCCGGTCGAGGACGGCCATGACGGTGAGGCATCGATCATACTCGATGGCGCCGAGGCGGGCTCGGAGTTCGGGTGGTAGGTCCAATGCTCCGGCGTCGAGCAGCGCGAGCGATTGCGGGGCCGGCGGGGTGAGCACCACGGCTCGGGCCTCGAACTCGTTGCCCCCGAGCGTCGCGGCGATCCATCGGGATCCCTCCGCGCGGAGGGAGGTGAGCGCCGTCTCCAACAGGACGTCCAGACCCAGGGCCAGATGCTTGGCCACGCCGGACATGGCGGGCGCGCCTCGCCATCGGCACGGCGCCATGGCCCCGGGGTCATCCGTGGACGGTCCCCATGCGGCCCGGGCCGGACCGAGTCGTTCCTGCCACCAGGAGTCCGGCAGTCGACTGCCCTGAAGGTCGAGGCAGGGGTTTCCATGATCGAAGATCGCCTCACCGATCCGTCGGGTGGCCAAGCGCCCTCCCACGCCACGGCCCTTGTCGATCACCCGCACGGTGAGTCCCGCCCGCTGCAACTCGCCGGCAGCCACCAGACCGGCGAGCCCGGCCCCGACGACCAGAACGTCCGCAGGTCGGGAGCCTCGGGTCGAAGGATCTCCTTCCGGGGCCGACGCGCTGGATGCCATCCCGCGAGTCTGGACCGGGTCCCTGCCAGCGCAACCCGCAGGAGGTGTGGGAATCCGGGGGGCCGTGGACCGCGGGCCGGCACAGCGACGGGAGGCGACCTGGGGCGATCCGATCAGGGGATGGCCAACACGGCGATCAGGTAGCGCAGTTCCTCCTGCACGTCGTCACCGTCCGCCAGGGTCTGGGATATCTCGGCCCGTACGGCTTCCCGGAATCGCCGCCGCAACCGGTGGATGGCCACCTTCAACGCCCCTTCGGTGAGCCCGAGTTCCCGGGCGAGGTCTGCGGGCGAGGGAAGATCGTCGCTCACCAGCGCGGGCTTGAGGCGCTCGAAGTGGCCCGACTTGCCGGCCGATCGCAAATCGTTCTCGACCGTCGCCAGAGCCCGTTCGATGACGGTGAGGGCCCACTCGCGGTCGAAGCGGCCCGGGTCGACGCCCGGGGCGGCCGGATCGTCGATCCCGTCTTCGGAGAGCGACGCGGTCGGGAGCCCGCCGCCGCGCTTGAGTCGGTGGGACCGCTCGCGCACGTCCGACTCGAAATGCCGGAGTGCGCCGAGCAGGTAGGAGCGGAATCGCCCGCGGGCCGGGTCGGCTCCCGCAAGGCGGCCGCCGGCCAGCACGTGCGCGAAGAACGCCTGGGCCGATTCGCGCGCCTCGTCGTCGGTGCCATGCCACCGCCGCAACGTCTCGAACACCGGTCGCCAATAGGCCTCGCACAATTCCGACAACGCCGCCCTGGCTTCCGGCGTCGTGCCCCGCGCCCGCGCCACGAGCGACCAGCGCGTGGGGGCGAAGCCGGCGATCGGTGATAGGGGGGTGTTCATGGGGGCGTGCTC
>JBEGWF010000157.1:0-18163 GCA_041177965.1 Verrucomicrobiota bacterium
CTGGTGATCTCTGTGCCGCACGGGCAGGGGGTCTATCGCTGGTGGACCCTCGAACCCTGCCAATGGCCGCCTCACCACATCACCCACTGGCGACGAGTCGACCTCGAACGGCTCGGCCAGCAGCATGAGATGGAACCTGTATGGTTCGGAGCCGACCCGCTGCGTGGCGTCCAGGTGCGTCTCAGTCTGCAGACCCAGGGCGACCTCGAGTACCTGCTCGGGCGACGTGCATCGAAGCCCGGCCGGCTCTGGACCGAGGCTGCGACATTTTTCTACCGGTTGGCCCTGTGCCGCCACTACCTGCGCTGGGGCACCAGCCTGCACGCGCATTACCGCAAACCGGCGATCTGAGCCGATCCGGCAAGACTTGCTGTGATCGGGCTGGGATCGGTGAGCCGACCTCAGGACCGTTCGCGAGCGCGATCGGCCTGCATCGGAGTCGTCCTCGCGTCACGAGCCCTTCCAGCGGCGGCGCCAGTCCATGAGGCGGCGGGTGGCTCGGAACGACAGCCAGTCCATGCCCGGAGGTCGTTTTGGCAAGGGAAGCTTGGGCAGGGGCGGTTCGCTGGCGATGTGCCGGAGGAATCGAGCGAAGGTGGCCCGGTACTCCGCCGAGGCATGCCCGCGCACCCGCTCGATGGCCTTGCTCCGACAGGCTTCGATCCGCACGAAAGGCCAACGCGCGAGTTCCGTGATCACCGAGGCCAAAGCGGCAAGGTCACCGGACGGGTAGGCGAGATTGGGATGGACATCGGCGGCATACCGGTCGCCTCCGCTGCCAATGGCCGGGTGGATCGGGATCACCCCGACGGACATGGCCTCGAGCAGGGCGATGGGCGTGCCCTCGTAGTCGCTGACGAAGAGCAGAGCATCCCAGCCGGACACGATCTTCCAATACTCCTCGCCCGATCTTCGTCCGTGGAACACGCAGCGTTGGCGGTCGGGCAGTTGTCCTTCGATCCATGACCGCTCGGGGCCATCGCCCAGGAATTCGAGTCGGTAGTCGATCCCGGCCGCATCGAGGCGGTTCACCAATTCGGGGATCCGGTCGATGCGCTTTTGTTCGAAGGCGAGCCGACCGCAGAAGCCGAGGCGGAGCGGAGAACCGCGCGGTCGGGCAGGGGAGGGGCGAGGCTCGGGCGGATCGATGGGGTAGAGGACGCGGAGGAGCCGATCCGGCGACAGGTCGGGACGGGCCTTGAGCACGCGCTCGGCGATCCGGTCATTGACGCAGGCGAAGCCATCGGCCCAAAGCGCCCGGGTCTGCAGGGTTTCGTCCAGGCCCGGGGTATCGCTGTGGAGGTAGAGCACCCGCCGAGCGGGCGGCAGCACGTCATCGAAATAAGGCCAGCCCCAGGTGGTGTGATAGACCACGACCTCGGGCTCCCAGCCTGGGAAGGCCGAGGCCACCCGTCGACGTGCTCCGCCGATGGACAGGCTCTCCCGAAAACCCAGAAACTGCGCACGAGGCCAACCGGGCACGGGATCCTCCCAGAAGACCAGGAAGCGCGAATCGATGCCCTCGTCCGCATCGGTCTGGTGATGCCCCCGGAGGACCGATTCGACGCCGCCGAGGCCGGCGAACTGGGTGCCGACCGAAAGCACCCTCAGAGGGGGCCTGCCGGGCACCGGGCACTGGGCCTCCGTCGGGTTCATGGCGTCTGCGAAGCCGAAGCCCCGGCACCCATGTGGACCCAGACGCGACCATCCTGGATCCTGGTGGCGTATGTGCGGAGCGGTCGGTCGGGCCGAGTCAGACCGGCCCCGGTGCGGGCATCGTAGGCCCATCCGTGCAGCGGGCAGTGCAGGGTGCAGCCATCCAGGAAGCCCGACCCCATGGAACCACCCCGATGCGGGCAGGCGTCCTCGACCGCATGGAATCCGTCGTCGAGATGCACCAGGGCGATCCGGACGCCCCGGGCTTCGACGGTCCTGCAGTTTCCAGGGGTCAGGCTCCCCGCATCGGCCACATCACACCAGGTGTCCATGGACCGAGATAGCCACCGCTCCCGCCCCGATTGCAAGCTCACCGACAGGGTGGGTGTTGCCCGCGAATGAAGGGGCGACCGTGAGGCCGTGATGGATGCCGCTTGGCACCGGCGGTTCCCGGGGTAATTTGAACGCACAGCTTACCATGATGCGCCATGTATTGTCCGGGCTCTGCCTGGGAATCCTCACCACGGTCGCCCAGAACGGGGACAAGCCGGGCGAAACCCAGCGCGAGGTGGTTCCCGCCGATCGGATCCCGCCGGCCCCGGTGCTGTCGCCGGCCGATCAACTCCGCACCTTCCGTCTGCCACCCGGGTTCTCGGCCGAGGTGGTCGCGTCGGAACCGCTGGTGCATTCGCCCGTGGCTGTGGAATTCGATCCGCAGGGCCGCTTGTGGGTGGTCGAGATGAACGGCTACATGCCGGATCAGGAAGCCCGCGGTGAGGGCAATCCGACGGGATCCATCGCCATCCTCAGCGACACCGACGGCGATGGCCGCATGGACACCCGGACCGTCTTCGCCGACCAACTGGTGATGCCCCGGGCCCTCCACCTGACCCATGGCGGGGCGCTGGTGGCCGAGCCGCCGAAGCTCTGGTGGATGAAGGACACCAATGGCGACGGGAAGGCCGATGAGAAGATCCTGGTGGCGAGCGACTACGCCACGCAGAACGACCCGGCCCTGGGGCTGAAATCCAATCCGGAACACGCCAGCAACGGCCTGCTGCGCAACCTCGACAATTGGATCTACTCGGCCAACCACACCGTCCGCTTCCGCAACACCTCGGGAACGCCGCCCGCCTGGATCCGCGAAGACACCGTCACCCGCGGCCAATGGGGCATCAGCCACGACGATGTCGGGCGGCTCTTCTACAACTCGAATTCCGACCAGATCCGCGGGGACCTCCTTCCGGCGCAGTATCTCTCCCGGAATCCGAACCTGAAATCGCCCCAGGGGGTCAACGCCCAGTTGGCCAAGTCGCAGCAGGTCTGGTCGGCCCGGGTGAACCCCGGGGTGAATCGGGGCTACCAGCCCAACACGCTGAACGCCGAGGGCAGGCTCGCCCAGTTCACGGCCGCCTGCGGTCCACTGGTGTACCGGGGAGACCAGTTTCCGGAGGAATTCCGCGGAGATGTGTTCCTTTGTGAACCGAGCGCCAACCTGATCCGGCGCAACAAGCTCCGGGAACAGGACGGGGTGCTCACGGCGACCAACGCGTACGAGGCCGACGAGTTCCTGACATCCACCGACGAGCGCTTCCGGCCGGTCAACCTCCAGAACGGCCCCGATGGGGCGCTCTACGTGGTCGACATGGCCCGGGGATTGATCCAGCACCGCATCTATCTCACGAGCTACCTGCGCAAGCAGATCGAATCCCGCGGCCTGCAGGCGCCCACCGATCTGGGCCGCATCTACCGCATCGTCCACTCGGCGAAGCTGCCGGACCGCAAGGCGCGACTGACCGAGAAGCCTTCGACCCGCGACCTCATGATCCGGCTCTCCAGCGCGAACGGATTCTGGCGCGACACCGCCCAACGGTTGTTGGTGGAGAACCCCACGACCGAATCCGCCGAGGCCCTGCAACAACTCGTGTCGCAGCGCGATTCGGCGGCTCCATTGATCCGTCTCCAGGCGCTGTGGACCCTCGAAGGGCAGGGGAGGGTGGGCCTGGAAAGCCTGCTGTCGGCCCTCGACGATCCCGATGCCCGGGTGCGCTCGGCCGCCTTCCGCATCACCGACGGCCTGCCGCCGGGACCGGTCCGCGAAGCCGCAGTCGAGCGGATGATCCAACGGGCCCCGTCGGTCCGTGGCGAAGCCCAGATCGCCCTGCTCTGTTCCTTGGGCAATGTCGGCACGCCGGCCGCGGATGCGGCGATGCGGTTCCTGTTGATGACCGGGCCGTCGACGGCGCTGCGACAGGATGCGGCGATCAGCGGGCTCAAGGGCCGCGAGTTGGCGTTCCTCATGCAATTGCTGGGAGACGCCCAGTGCGGCCCCGAGAAGCGCGAGCATGCGCCGTTGGTCGCAAAGCTGGCGCGCTGCGTCGGGGTGTCGGGAAGACCGGTCGACATCGTCGCCGCGCTGAACCTGACCGCAAAGCTCAAGGAGTCGGACTGGCAATTGCAGGCCTTGTTGGATGGTTTCGCCGCGTTGGTACCGGTGGCTTCGCCGGGCGCTCCGGCGCCGAAGATCCGCCAGACGGGTCTGCCTGCGGAGCCCGAAGCTTTGGCCGCGCTTCGCCGTTCGACCCAGTCCGAGATCGCCGGGCGGGTCCAGAAGATCGATCAGCTCTATTTCTGGCCGGGCAAGGCGGCCAGTGCCGACACGTTGGCGGCGGCCAATGTCCAGTCGCTGCCGGCGGCGGCCAAGGCGAGTTTCGAACGAGGTCGCGAGCTGTACGCCACGATCTGCGGCGCCTGCCACCAACCCCATGGCAACGGTCAGGAAGGCCTGGCACCGCCGCTGGTGGATTCCGAATGGGTCCTGGGCTCCGAGCAACGGTTGATCCGCGTGGTGCTGCACGGACTCCGCGATGCCATCACGGTCAAGGGCGTCCGCTATGAATTGAACATGCCGGCCTTGGCCGAGGCTCTCGATGACGCACAGATCGCCGATTCGCTGACCTACATCCGGCGCGAATGGGGTCATGCCGCCGCGCCGGTTTCGGCCGACGTGGTCAAGGCCGTCCGCGCCCAGGAAGCCAAACGCGAGGACTCCTGGACGCAGGCCGAGTTGCAGAAGATCCCATGAACCAGGCTCAGGCTCGGCATCAGGCTCAGCACGAACAACCGAAAGATCCGGATTCCACATGGGCCCTCCCTACGGATCACCGTCAAATGCACAATGTGTGTTATATTCACTTCAGATTCGCACCCCAAAGCCCGAGTGTGCCCTGCAGACCCTGCGGATGGAGCTTTGCCTGGACGGAACAACCGATCGGGTGCGTTGAACGGCCGAGACCTCTTCCAACGATTCAGGAAGAGACGCCCTCCTTGGAACCACCACGCTCACCGATCGCTCACATGCCGAGCAACATCGATGGATTGGCCCGGTCGTCGCCGAGGTGGAATCTCGGGAAGGCCTTGAGCGAGATCGTCAGCGCCACGGTGAAGTCCTGTGGACCGATGCGGTTTTCGCGCAACCGGAAACCCAACCCCACGGTCCAACTCCGCAGATCCCGGTAGATCTGGTATTGCTGCTCCTCAAGCGTGCCGTCGCGGGCCTCGAACTGGTGGACGCCTCGGAACGCCCAGTTCTCGTTCAATTTGGCGTGGAACCGGCTGAAGATCAGGTTGTTGCCGGCGCCGTATAGGGTCCAATCGTCCCGCAGGTAACGGTGCCCGATGCTCCAGTCGAACCACTCGGTCGGCGACCAGGTGGCCCGGTGGTTCGATTCACGGAATTCCCGGGTCACCGTGTTGAAACGCGTCTCCGAAGTCAGCGTCAGCCAGGACCGCGGCGTGAAATCCACCTCCGAATAGACATCGGAGAATCGGGTCTGGTCGGGACGCTGCTGGATGCGCCAATCGGTCAGCAACGACCAATTCAGGACGTTCTCCACCTGCTCTTCCCGCTTCGTCTGGACCTTGTTGCGGAGACCCAGACGCACCGTGTTCTGGCTGTCCACCGAATCGATCTGGGTGTAGTCGGGAAAGTGGATCGGCAGCAGTTTCGGGGTGATGAGTTCCCGGTCGAACTGCGGCAACTCGGTGGGAGTCCGGTTCGGCTCGGGCACGAAGACGTAGCTGAATTGCGGCTCGGCGATGTGGCGGGCTCCGTTCATGTCGAGCAACGGGCTCGAATAGGTCGGCCACACGCGGGACGCCTTGAATCCAACGTCCACGCCCGTGTTGGCCACCCAGCGATCGCGGTCGCTGTTGATGGTGTTGAGGCCCTCCGGATCGCCATAATAGGTCGCGCGCGCCCCCAGGCGTGGCGAGACGTTCAACCATCCGCCGACGGTGTGGGGTGCCACCAGTTGATGGTAGGTGTCGCCCCGGAAGGCCGCGTAGTTGGTGCCGCCGGCCAAGGCATCGCGATAGCGCAGGTAGGCCAGGGAGCTGTCGCTCTCGTAGTACACCGGCGTGACTCCGATCTGTTGTCGGAGCCCGCGGAGCCGGACATCGGGCAGGCGCTCCACGGTCCGGAAGAACTCGTTGACCTGGGCGTGCGCGAGAAAATCGAGGCTCCAATTGGAATTGAGCTGAGAGAACTCGACGAAGGTCTTGGGTTGGGGATCGGTCCGGAACTCGCGCTCGAAGTAGTCGCGCAAGACCATGGGATCGCTCTGCCCCCGGAGGACTCCCTTGAATTCGAATCCCGAATCGTTGGTGATCGAGTGCCGCAGGTCGTACCGATACCGGTCGGGGTCGATGGGGCCGTTGAAGGAGCTCAGTTCCGGGGCCTGATCGCGCAGGAAGTAGAATCCTCCCCTGCCCTTGCCCAGTTCTCCGAGGTCGTAACCCAAACGGGGACCACCGCCGATGCCCCGTCGCTCCCGGTAGTCGAGGTCCACCACCGCCTCGAGATTGGTCCGTGCCATCCAGTGGTAGCTGTTCAGGACATACGGACCGTACAGGCTCCGGTAGCCGGGAGTGACGGTGAAGAAGTTGGGATGCCGGTCGGCCTTCCGGACATACCAGGGAAAGTACATCACCGGCACCTTCCCGACATACAGCAGCGCATCCTCGGCCGAGATGGTCTTGTCGCTGTTGATGCTCAGGGTCTTGGCGCGGATCTTGTACCCCGGTTCGGCCGCGTCGTCGGTCGTGATCTCCCCACCGAGGACCACCTGGTTGGTGCCCCCCTGCGTCACCGACAACTGGTCGCCGCGAAGGAACAACGGACCCGCACCGAATCGGAAATTCGAGGCCTCCAGACGTTTCTGTTGGAAATCGAAACGGACCTTCTGGCCCCGCCATCGGATGCGATCACCCGAGGCGTCCACGTACTCCACCATGACATCGCCCTCGGCGAGCGCCTCGCCGGTGTCCTGGCTCAGCGTCACGGTCTGCGCACTCACCGCGCTGCCCATCCACCGCACCACCACGCCGTTCTTGGCCGAGGCGGTCCGGGCATCCGGGCTCAATTCGACCTCTCCGAGACCGTCACGCGATTCGATGCGGATCGCCGACGCATCGGCCTTGGCCGCGGACGGCGTCTCGGCCTGCGCCAGAGCCGACAGCGTCCCGGCGATCAGGGCACCCGTTCGGAGGAGCTTCATCAGGGCCGGGACTCTATGCGGACAACCGCGCCCGGGGCAATCCGCCATCCATCGGCGGGCGTCCTGCGATCACCTTGGATCTCGGCCCGGGCGGAAGGATGGGTTAGGTTCCCTCCCATGGATGGATTCCTGCAACGACTCCGGCGGCATTGGGCCGAACGGTTCGGGACCGGGCCCCGGCACCTGGTGGTGGCGGTCTCGGGCGGATTGGATTCCATGGTGCTGCTGCACGCGCTGGCCCGACTGGCACGCAAGTCCCCCTTGCGGCTCACCGTGGCCCACGCCCATCACGGTCTCCGGGGGGCCGAGGCGGATGGCGATGCGGAATGGGTCAGGACCCAGTCGACCGCACTCGGATTGCCCTGCGTCATCGAACGGTTGCCGGTGCGCGTGACCGCCCGGGCATCGAGGGAATCGCTCGAGATGGCCGCCCGCAGGTTGCGCCACGCCTTCCTCGCGCGAACGGCACTGGCGGTGGGGGCCACCGAGGTGGTCCTGGCCCATCATGCGCAGGACCAGGCCGAACTGATCCTCCTGCGTCTGCTCCGGGGCACCGGCTCCGAAGGCTTGGGCGGGATGCGGGAACGCTCTCCGTCCCCGGCGGATCGGAGCGTGGCTTTGCTGCGGCCATTCCTGATCTTCGACCGTCCGGCGCTGGTCCGATTCGCCCTCCGTCATGGGGTCGGGCATCGGGAGGATTCGTCCAATCGGGATCTCTCCATTCCTCGCAACCGCATCCGACACCGGTTGATCCCGGATTGGATGGCCCATCACAGCCCCGCCCTGCCCCGGGTGTTGGCGAGGGTGGCCGACATCGCCGCCCATGATGCCGACTATCTTCGCGAGCAGGCACAACGATGGCGGGCTTCGGCCGATCCGGAACCCTGGGAGCGACTCCATATCGCACTGCAGCGGGCCATCCTGCGCTCGGAACTGATCGAAGGCGGACAGCTGGCCGATTTCGATCAGGTCGAACGCCTGCGCGCCCTGAGGGAGCGGGGTCCGATTCCAAAACACTCCTCGAATTCCAAAGCTTCCCGGGTCCGGACAAGGACGATCGCTTCTTCCGGCAAGACCGGTCCTCAGGGCGACCCTCAGGAGATCGTGACCGTGGTCTTCCGGGGAATGCGGGGCGAACGGCGACTGCCCGATGGTGGGCGTTTCCGCTGGAAACGCCTGCGTCGTCCCCTGCGCTTGGGGCTGGGCTGGGAGCAGTTCGATGCGGGCACCCTTCCCCAAACGGCCACGCTGCGCCATCGGCGGCCGGGCGACCGGTTCCGGCGACTGGGACAATCGGCGGCGGCTCGGCTCCAGAACCTCTTCATCAACGCGCGGGTTCCCGCCGTGGAACGCTCCCGGCGTTGGTTGATGGATCTGGGCGACGGGGATCTCGCCTGGGTCGAAGGGTTTCCCGTGGGCGATCGCCATCGTCTCGGCCCGTCCACCCGGGAAATCCTGGCGCTCCGGATCGAACGGCACTCCCGGGTCGACATCCCCTGAACGGATCAGAATCCCGTGGGCCGTCCCGGACCCGTGTAGGGTTCGGCTCCCTGCTCCCTGAAGTCGGTGTGCTCGACCCGGAGCAGTTCGGGCTCGGATACCGTCGGGGCGCCCACGAACCCATGGTACCGGCCCATCCAATAGGCCAACAACCAGGCGCCCGGTTCCACGACGTCCCGGCCACCGGCCCCGCCATCGGCCTGCATCAACCAGTGGTCCCACCGCAGCGGTTCGGTCTCCCTCGGAGGGAAGGTCCGCGTACCCCCCTTCAGCGCGACATGACCGGGCGGGGTCTTCAGGTCGGTCCGGTGGGAGTTCTGGTAGGACCAGACCCGAAGGTCCAGCGGCCAACCGCGGAGGTGCTCGACGCTGGCCTCGACCTCCGGATCGTTTCCGGTGAGCGCTCCGTAGAGGAAATTGAACCAGGGGTTCTGCTCGACGCGGACCACCTCGTAGCTCCGCTCGTAGCCGCGGCGGTAGAGGGCGCGCAGATCGGGGTTCTCCTCATAGCGGAGCAGATTCCAGTGGCTCCAGAAGGCCAGTTCATCGAGAAAGTGGAGGACGCTGTCGGGCGGGAAGGTGTTGCGGACCCGCAGGGTGAATTCCGGATAGCCCAGGCGCACCAATTCCCGGTAGGCCCCCGCGAACGAGGGATCGCCGGTCCAATGCTCGGCCGACTTGATGAACGAGAGGAGTTCCACGGCCTGCAGGCCCCGGTCGTACTTGCCTTCGTCGGTCTGGAAATATTCCGGATCCCACCGGCCCCAGCGCGTCGGCTTTCCGTCGAGATCCACCAGTTTCCAACGGTGTCGGATCAGGTGGGCGGCGATGCGCGACAAATGGGTCTTCGCCTGATCCACCTCGGCTCCCTCGGCCGCCAGTTCGAGGAAGAGTCCGAAGGCGTAGAACTGCGAGCACAACTCGTCGCTGGATGTGTCGCCCTTCCACTCGAAGCGTCCGTCCCCGGTGTCGTGCCATTCGGCCGCGTAGCCGCCGGACCCATGGCCCGCCTGATGCCCCACCTCGCCCTTGGCCCAGACCGATCGGGCCGGGAAACCGGAGATGCCGGTCATGCCTTCCAGCCAGCGCAGGGCATGGAAGGTGTTGGTGGCCTCGCGTCGGGCCTCGGGATCCCGCGTGACGGCGTACCGGTAGGTCTGGGCGGCCAGGTAATTGCCGCTGTAGCCACCGTCATTGTCGCTGATTTCCCGGACGAACCGCTTTCGACCGGAATCCCACTCCAGCTTGTGGACGAACCCCAGGCGCTTCTGCCCCCATTCCTCCAGGTGCCGCTCGTAGTAGGCCGCCTTTTTGGCCAGCGTGTAGGGACGATATTCGATGACTCCCAGTCCCCGATCGGTCGCGAGGTAGACCGTCCGCCCCGCCACGGCGATGCCGGAAACCCGCTCTCCAGGAGTCCACCGCCGTCCCGCGAAATAGTCGAAGCGCCCGCCGACCTGTCGTATGGCCCCCCGCGATGTCCCGATCCAGAGATCGTTGGTGAAGCCGCGCGCCAGGCACAGCGTGTCCTCGTAGGGGAGCCCCTGCTCTCCCCGGATCGCTGTCAGGGACATGCCGCGCAGCAGACCCAACCCGCGGTCGGTGGCCACCACCAATGCAGGCCCCTGGGCGAGCGCGTCGCGGGTGATCCGGGAGGGCATGGAACCCCAGTCCCATCCTAGATCGGTGGGCCAGGTGTAGGCATCCTCCCCGCCAAAACGTCCCCGGCTGTAGGGACTGATCCGGCCTGGGCCCACTCCATAGAGCATTTCCTGGTGCGGAACCAACCGCAGGAGATCGAACCGGGCCTTGGCCTCCGGAATGGCCTCCAGTGAACGCCCCCGGACCCGCATCAACTGCGGGCCCACCGAGGCGACGGCCTCGCCCCGGAATTCGGCGACATCGCTCACCGGGTCCATACCGACCGGTTTCCAAAAGCCGTCCTCTCGGACCCAAAGCCCCGGCGATCCCAGCGCCCAGACCCGGTCCAAGGCCACGACCAATCGTTGGACGGACTGGGTCACCCCGGGTTCCGCCTCCCAGAGTCGATCCTTCAGCCTGAGAACACCCCGAGGGGTCGCTGCGAGCACATCGCCGCGATGCACCACCACCGAGGTCAAGGCGACCTCTGACGGCACCGACCACCCCGCCTCCTGGAGGTAGGGCACATCCGGAGCCGGGTTCATCGAGCGGAACACCGCGACGAGTTCGCCCCCGCACAGGGAACTCCCCGCGATCCACAGCAGGACCGCGATCCACCAGCATGAGCGCATCCGGACATCAACGCAGACGGTTTGGTGGCGGCAAGCCGACAATCCAGACCATCGCCCGCCCGGGCCGCACCGGGGCCGGACGAGGGTTCGGCACCCCGATGTCGCTCGGGTTGCCATGCGCGGGAGATCCCCGTAACATCGCAGGAATTGATGGAAAAGCTCCTGCTCATTGATGACGAGGTGGATGTCCAATATTCCTTCCGCCGGATCTTCGACGCCTCGGAGATTGAGCTCCACACCGCTTCCAGCGGCGAGGAGGGCCTGCGGCTGATCCCGAAGATCAAGCCCGACCTCGTCCTGAGCGACATCCGCATGGCAGGATTGAACGGGTTGGAGACCCTGAGACGGATCCGACAGCTGGACCCACAGCTTCCGGTCATCCTGATGACCGCCTACGGCACAACGCAGACCGCGATCGAGGCCATGAAGCTCGGGGCCTACGACTACCTGCTCAAGCCCTTCGACGTGCCCCGGCTCAAGCAGTTGGTGGCCAACGCCCTCAAGGCGGCCCGGGACACGCGCCAGACCGTGGCCCTCAGGCCACAGCTCGAGCAGCAGGATTACGATCTGGGCGTCATCGGCCGCAGCGCACCGATGCAGGAGGTCTTCAAGCTCATCGGCCAACTGGCCGCGTCGGACGCCACGGCTCTGATCACGGGCGAGAGCGGGACCGGCAAGGAACTGGTGGCCCGCTCCATCTACCAGAACAGCCGCAGGGCCAAGGAGCCCTTCATGGCCATCAACTGCGCGGCCATCCCGGAGAATCTCCTCGAGAGCGAACTCTTCGGGCACGAGAAGGGCGCCTTCACCGGGGCCACCGCGCAACGACCGGGTCGCTTCGAGCAGTGTCACCGGGGAACCTTGTTCCTGGACGAGATCGGCGACATGCCGCCGGCCACGCAGACCAAGATCCTTCGGGTGCTCCAGAACGGCACCTTCGAGCGGGTTGGGGGCAATGTCACCCTGCAGGTCGACGTGAGGATCATCGCCGCGACCAACAAACCGCTCGAGGAGGCCGTGGCCCGGAAGGAATTCCGGGAAGACCTCTTCTATCGTCTCAACGTGGTCCGGGTGCACATGCCGCCCCTGCGTGATCGCCAGGGCGACATCCGCCTGTTGGTCGACTACTTCCTGCGCAAGATCGGGGGCACCGGGGTGGCACCGAAGCCCATCGGCGAGAAGACCATGGCGGTCCTGGAGGCCTACCACTGGCCCGGGAATGTCCGTGAATTGGAGAACGTGTTGAGGAGGGCCGTGGTGGTCTCCAAGGGACCCGCGATCCTCGAAGGCGATCTCCCATCCGAGGTCTTGCAACCGGCCGCCCATGCCCGGCCGCCCATGCCCAACCCTCCCGGAGGGTCCGTTCCGCCGGCAGCGACGGTCGCACCGGTGGCCGCGGCGGCTCCGGTCCCGGACAGCGCGGCACCCGCGGGCCCGGCGGGCACCACCGACCCCGCGATCACCGGCGACATCCGCCCATTGGCCCTGCAGCTCTTCCGATGGGCCCGACTCCAGAGCGGCGTCAAGATCCTGCCCGCCGTGGAGCGGGAACTGGTGATCGAAGCGCTCAAGGAGACGCAGGGAAACCAGGTCCGCGCCGCCAAATTGCTGGGCATCACCCGCGCGACCTTGCGCAAGCGCGTCGACAAGTTCGGCATCCGACGCGAACTCAGCGTGAGCTGAACGTCCTGATCCGGCCCTCTTGGACCACGGTCGGAAAGGAAACCGTTCCCGCACGGAACTGCACGCCTCGCGCGTCGAGGTCGCGGCCTGGATTCAGACCGGGTGCGACCGACCTTCGTCGGCGTCGATGTAGTCCACGAAGGTCTGGATGTCGTTGCGATGGGCGAGGCCCGATTGCTCCTTGCGGAGGGCGAGGCGGGCCCGCAGATCGGGGTCGGGCTCGGATCCATGCGCCAGCAACCACTGGTTGAAGGCCGCCTGCTCGGCGGGCCGATGGACGTGCTTGCGCACCCAGTCGGCGACCTGGCCGTCGGTGATCGTGGAACGGACCACCTCGATGAAGGCCTCGGCTTCGAGCCCGGCGGCCTTCAGCCATTGGGCGTCGAACCCCCGCTTGGCGAAGTTCTGCTGGTAGTCGGCGTGCAGACGACCGGCGAGCGACAACCGGACCTTGTCCACGAATCTCGGCAGGTAGAGCCAGCCGGACATGGTCTCGCGGGGACTGCGGGGATGGATCGGATCGTTCATGGCAGGCTTCAGGGTTCGGCCAGCAGTTTCTCGACCTTGCCGGCAAGATCGCTCCGCCCATCGAGGTCGCGGAGGTTGCCCTTCTTGTCCACCAGCCACATGGCCGGGATGCTGCGGATGCCGAATTCCGTACCGAACCTGTTCTTCCAGCCTTCGCCATCGAAGAACTGGGGCCAGGCCATCTTGTGCTTCCGGGTGAACGCCTTCAGAGCATCGGCCTCCTGGTCGAAGCTGATGCCGACGATCTCGAAACCCTTCGGATGGAGCCGTTCATAGGCGGCCACCACGTTGGGGATCTCCGAGACGCAGGGCCCGCACCAGGTGGCCCAGAAATCGATGAGCACGACCTTCCCCTTCATCTGGGCGAGGTCCACCTTGCGGCCGTCGGTGGCGGTGAAGGCGAGATCCACCGGCTTGCCGACCCGCTCCTGGGACTTGTGGATGCCTTCGGCCGACGCGCGGATCTGCGGCGGGACCCCCTCGGCCTTGAGGATCTTGGCGACCAGTTCCTTGGCCTTGGTTCCCCCGCGGATCTGGGCGACCTCGAGGTAGGCGGCGTAGATCTCTCCGCGGGCGGGAAACTCCTTTTCCAGCGACACGAGGCTCTTTTCGAAGTCGTCGAGGACGGCGTCCATCCCCTGGGCCTGCAGGCGACGGGCCTTGGAGGCGGCCTCCTGCAATTTCGCCGTCACCGCCGACGCCACCGTCGCCTCCTTCTCCTTTTCCGGATCGGGGCCCAGGGCCTGCAATTCGGCCGCCTTGTCCTCGTTGCCCAGACTCACGGAGGCCTCGAGCAGCTCCCGGTACAACCGCCGAGCCTCCACAGCCTTGGGGTGATCCTTGAAGCGCTCGAAGAATTCCCGCGCCTTGTCGGCGGCGATTCCCGACCCGGTGGCTTTCTGCTTCCGGAACGCCTTGACCTCGTCGGAGGTGGGCTGACGTCCCTTCCATTCCGCGGGTGGCCCCGGGGGCTTTCCCTCGGCCTCGACGATGGCCCAGGCCTTGTCGGGATCCTCCGGCAAAAGGCGGGCCGCAGACGCCTTGGCGACGCCGGTCTTTGGGGCCTCCGGGGCCTGAGTCTTCGGCGGATCCGCCGCCCAGAGGGTCGCCAGATACAGCGTTCCCGCCACCAGTCCAGATACCCATCGCTTCATGGGGTAGAACCGTGGAGGGCAAGCCCCGGATTGCGAGCCGATTTTTCGTCCCGGCCCCGGAGTCTGTTCCGGGACCGGGCGCGGGTTCCCGGTCCGTGATCGGAACCGAGTGCCGCCGGACCCGCCTCAGCGGTTCAGGTAGTACTTCTTCGTGTACTCCTGGACCATGCGCCAGGTGCTGTACTCGGCCGCCAGCGTGGCCCAGGCCTCGCGGATCTTGCCGATCCAGAGCCGGGGAACCCCTTCGGCATCCCGGTTGAAGAAGGTGGGGATCACCTCTCGGGTAAGCACATTGTAGAGGTTTTCGCTGTCCACCCGATCCTGTTCGTGGACGTCCTCCGGATGGGAATCAGGTCCGATGGCGAACCCGTTCGAGCCGTTGTACCCCTCGCGCCACCACCCATCCATGATGCTCATGTTCAGGCACCCGTGGGCGGTGGTCTTCATGCCGCTGGTGCCGCTGGCCTCGAGGGGCCGGCGGGGGTTGTTGAGCCAGACATCGCAGCCCGAGACCATCTGCCGGGCGACGTGGATGTCGTAGTTCTCGATGAACACCAGGTGGCCCTTGAGTTCGCTGAACTTCGAGAGGTGGATCACCTTCTGGATGAAGGCCTTGCCATGGTCGTCGCGCGGATGGGCCTTGCCGGCGAACACGAACTGGATCGGGTGGCCGGAATCCTTGACCATCTTCACCACCGCCTCGAACTGGTCGAAAATGAGCGGTGCCCGCTTGTAGGTGGCGAACCGGCGGGCGAAGCCGATGGTCAAAGCGTCCGGATTGAGGAACGAATCGAAGGTGATGAAGTCGCCATGGTGGAAGGTGCCGCCCTGCAGCAGCAACCGACGGCGGGCGAACTCGACCAATTCGCGGCGCAGACGGTAACGCATGGCCCAGATCTCCTCGTCGGAGACGACCTTGGGGTCGGCCAGTTGTTTCCAGAACTCCGGCGAGTTGGCGTCGGCGAACCAATCCACCCCGGATTTTGCGGGATACAGTTCGTGGAATTTCCGCTGCCACACCTTGCGGACGGTCCCCTTCATCCAGCCCACCAGATGGATGCCGTTGGTGATGTGGCCGATGGGCACCTGATCCGGGTGTTTGGCCCCGTAGAGATCCATCCACATCTCGCGGCTGACGGCCCCATGCAGTTCGCTGACCCCGTTCGCGGCCCGGGAATACTTGAGCGCCAACACCGTCATGCAGAACGGTTCCGAGGCGTTGTCGGCGACCACCCGACCGAGGTTCATCAACTCCTCGTGACCTATCCGCAGGTCGGCGGTGAAGGGATGGCCCGCATAGCCCATCAGGTCGCTGCTGAAACGGTCATGGCCGGCTTCCACCGGCGTGTGCGTGGTGAAGAGGCACTCCTTGCGGGTCTCGGTGCCCGCGTCGGCGAAGCACTTCCCGGCGGCCATCTTCTCGCGGATCAATTCAAGGGTCAGGAAGGCCGCGTGGCCCTCGTTCATGTGGAAGGTGGAGGGTTGGACGCCGAGGGCCCGCAGCAGGCGCACGCCGCCCACCCCGAGCAGGATCTCCTGCATGATGCGCGTCGTGCTGTCGCCGCCGTACACGCGAAGCGTGAGATCGCGGTACATCGGCTCGTTCTCCGGGCGATTGGTGTCGAGCAGGTACACCGGAACCCGGCCGATGTTCACCCGCCAGGCCTGGAAGCGGACCGTGCTGGCGGCGATCTTCACCGAGCACACCACAGGCTCTCCCCGGGCATCGAGCACCGGTTCCATCGGCAGATTGGCCGGGTTCAGCTGGGTGTAGAACTCGGTCTGCCAGTTCTCGTGGTTGACGGTCTGCTGGAAATAGCCCTCCCGGTAGAAGAGGGAGATGCCCACGAAACCGAGGCCCAGATCGCTGGCCGATTTGGCGTGATCACCGGCCAAGGCTCCCAGCCCTCCGGCAGCGATGGGCAGCGTCTCGTGGAAGGCGAATTCGGCCGAGAAGTAGGCGACAGGGTTGGCGGCCAGCGCGGGTGCGTTGAGAGCCCCCCAGGTCGCCGTATCGGACAGGTAGGCATCGAAACGATGCAGCACCGAGCGCACCCGCTCGGCGAACCCGGGTTCTTGGAGGCGGACCCGGAGTTCGTACGGGGAGACCTCGCGCAGGATCGCCACGGCGTTGTGGTAGAGGTTCTGCCACCCGCGCGGCGAGAGATCGTGGAAGATCTCCTGTGCCTGCTGGTCCCAGCTCCACCAGAGGTTCCGGGCGAGTCGGTTGAGTCCAGCGGCGAGTTCGGTCAATTCAGCGGGAGGAATCGGTTTCATGGAGGATGGTTGGGTTGAACGACAGTTCACCTGTCGGTTGCCGGGTCAGCGGCGGAAAGGTGCGTCGGATTTCCGGAAATGGAAACCCCCAAAGATGGAAAAGGGCGTCCCCGCTCGTCGGGGGACACCCTTTCGCCTGGCCGCGCGGTCTTGAAACCGGGCCGGGTCAGCCCAGGAACCGGGCCGCCTGCGAGGCCGTGGCACCCTCGTGAACCAAGGACATCAGGGCACGCGTCATGCCCGCGGGGTTGGCGTGCTGGATAATGTTCCGGCCATAGACGATGCCAGCCGCGCCCTGGGCGATCAGTTGCTCGGTGCGCTGCAGGATCTCGGTGTCGGAGGCCTTGCCCCCGCCCCGCACCAGCACCGGGATGCCGCCGGCGATCTGAACCACTCGGTGATAGACCGACACGTCGTCGGTCGGATCGGCCTTGATGATGTCGGCGCCCAGTTCCACGGCCTGACGCACCAGCGGCAGGATCTTCTGGAGATCCCCGTCGACCATGTAGCCACCGGCCTTGGCGTTGGGCTGGAACACCAGCGGCTCGATCATCAGCGGCATGGCATACCGGTCGCACTCGGGCTTGATGCGCAGGATGTTCTGGATGCACTGGTCGCCGACCTCGGGCTGACCGGGGATGCGGAAGAGGTTCACCACCACGCAGGTGGCGTCGAGACGCAGGGCCTGTTCCACCGGAGCGTCGATCATCCGGCTGAAGAGGCTGCGCGGCAGGTCCTGTCCGTAGACGTTGGCGACATCGGTGCGCAGCACCAACGCCGGCTTTTCCTTTCCGGGAAGCGCCTGCAAATGACGGGCCTGACCGACGGTGAGCTGCACCGCGTCGGGTGCGGCCGTCACCACCGTCTGCACCGCCTTGCCGAGGTCTTCGATGCCGGAAAGGAACCCGTATTCGTTGAAGAAACCGTGGTCCATCGCCACATCGAAGCAACGATTGGACTTGGCGTTGAACAAACGGTTGAGCCGGTAGGATTTCATGAACCGGGTCAGGATCGCCGAGGGGCGGTC
Source organism: Verrucomicrobiota bacterium (assembly GCA_041177965.1). Lineage (GTDB taxonomy): Bacteria > Verrucomicrobiota > Verrucomicrobiia > Limisphaerales > UBA9464 > SXXZ01. Next base: position 17,657 of record JBEGWF010000157.1, read on the forward strand.
CGCCGCCAATCCTGAAAGATCCCCCGACGACCCGCGGCGGATTATCTGCGCAATCGGCCAGGGACGGACCGCGCGCAGCGGACACGCAGCGGACTCCCACTATCCAATGGGCGGGTTTTCGAGCACCATCCGCCGCGTGTTCGAACTCCTCTCCAAGGATCCGTCCTCACGGGCCCGCCTGGGCCGCCTCCATACGGCGCACGGCGTCGTCGAGACCCCCGTCTTCATGCCGGTGGGCACCCAGGCCAGCGTCAAGGCCCTCGACAACCGGGAATTGCTGGAGATGGGCACACAGATCCTCCTGGGCAACACCTACCACCTGTCGATCCGGCCGGGCATGGACATCATCCGCCAGGCCGGCGGCCTGCACCGGTTCATGAACTGGTCGGGGCCGATCCTCACCGACTCCGGGGGCTTCCAGGTCTTCTCCCTCGGCAAGATCCGCAAGATCCGGGAGCACGGCGTCGAGTTCCGCAGCCACCTGGACGGTTCACCGATCTTCCTGGG
>JBEGWF010000158.1:0-4554 GCA_041177965.1 Verrucomicrobiota bacterium
AACACGCCTGGTCCGGAAAGGATGAACCGCGATCCCGTGTAACCCGCGATCCCACTCCTGAGGCCAACCGCATTGACGAGGTCTCCCGAGACCAGCACGTCGATATCGTTGGCACTCACACCCGAGGGCAATGTCGGGGCGGCATTGAGCCCGAGCAGCGACTCGCCCCATCCGACCACCACACGGTTTCGGGTTTGTGCCTGCGCTGAAACCGGTAGGACGACCGAGATCAGGGCTGCCAACACAGGCAGGGCGAAGCTGCTCATGACTCCGAGAGGAGGCGTGGTCTTATTCAATGGGCTCATAAATAATGGCTTCTGAAATAGTCAATGCCGCATTCTGAAGGTGCTTTCTCGAAACACCTTTTGGAAGATTGCGGCCGATTTTTAGGACACTTAAGCAATTTGCTTCATCGAAATTCGCATTTCTTCAAAACAGCTTCGCCAGCTCGGCGGCTTTGGCGATGGAGTCTTTGCACATCGTGTCGAGGGTCTCCCTGGGGACCACATACCGTTGGTCGACCTGGGCTGCGAATTGGTCATTCCACTCTTCGCCATGAGAAGGCAGCAGGGTGCTGACGTAATGGGTGGGATCCGGGCGACCCATCGAATCCGGGTGGTTCTGATCTTTGACGCTGAGGGTCACGTCGTCGGGGAGTTCCCAATCCATGGCAACCAGGGCGCCCACCTCGGAATGGTCCCAGCCCAGGCTGTCCATCTCGAGCACATGCAAGTCCCGTTTCTCCTCGATGGAGGTCGTGAAGATCTTCATGTACTCGTCCTTCTTGCTGCTGACGATGAGCGGCACGCTCAAGTCCTGCAGAAATCCGGCGGTGAAACACAGGTTGGCCTTCGCCGGTTGGACAAGGTCGGCCACCTCGCGCGCCAAGACCGCCCGCCGAGAACTGATCTTCCAGAAATCGCTCAAGCCGAACTTCGGGTGGGTCTGACCCGGAAGAGCAGCCTTGGCACCCACGAGCATCACGATCCGCTCCAGGTCGGAATTTCCCATGAGCATGATGGCATGGTCGAGGGATTGGACACGGCTCTTCGGGGAGTAGGCGGTGGAATTCACCGTCTGCATGACCTTGCTGACCAGTTGGGCATCGACCGCCATGACCTCCATGATCTTCTCCGGGGTGGTGTCGGGATCCCGCAAACGGCGGAGGGTCTCGAACACCGCTTTCCTGAAGCGCGGGATCTCGGCGTCGCCAATCAATTGCCGGATCCGATCCTTCACGTCCTGCTTCGACCAACCCGCGAACGGATTGACGATCGGGCTCGGTGCCTTCGGTGCGGGCTTGCCGGGCTTGGCCGGGGTGGCCTGGGATTTGCCATGAGGCGCTGCGGCCTTGTGGCCTCCATGCCCGGAGGTGGTTCGAGCCACTCCCGTGATCGCCGTCGTGGGTGCCGGGGCACGCTCGATGATGATGATCGAGGGTTTCCGTGGTTGAACTTTTGCCGGCTTTCCGCGCTTACCCGGCGCAGGTTTGGGCTTGGAGCGACTGGGTGGGGTCTGGAAGGTCAGAGACTTGGGCACCGCCGGGCGGTGTCCGCCATGTCCGTGGGTGGCCTTCCAGATTTCGAGAGCGGCGTCGGATCCTTCGGCCCGATGTTGGTCAGCCTCATGTCCGGCGTTCGATTCTGATTTCGCTCGGGCGAATCGCGAGAGAAACGCTTGAGACAATTTCCGAGCCAGACTCCCGGCCTTGGCGGGTGTGTCACCGTGTTCTTTGCGAGAGGTGGACATGTCGGATCATTCTCCTCGGCGGCCCAATTGATTGCTGAAGATCGTGAGCAGACCTCCCAGGCCGACATAACCCACCAGCGTCAGCGCATTGACCAGCATCTGGGCACCGACGGTCTTGGGCAGGACATCGCCGAAACCCAGGGTCAACGCCACGACAAAGCTGAAGTACACCGTCTCGTAGGGGCTGCGTTGCAGATCACCCGGATAAAACAGGGCAGGGGTCGTCACTCCGATCGTACCACCGCTTTTCGCATGGGTGTTCTCGACGGACAGGCCCGCCGCTGCGATGAGATTTCCCCCATTGGCATCGCTCAGCGTCAAATCTTTGGCAGCGGACCAGATCTCGACCGCATCCTCCTTGCCGATGTAGGCCGCGGTGACTTGACCATGACTGGCGGCATGGATCCGCTCCAAAACAGCATGCAAGGAGTCGGTGTCGACCTTGTAGGGGATGGTGGTGCCGTTGACCACCAAGTCACCGCTGGTCACCGCCGTAGCGAAACCGGCGGCCTTGATCGGGACATCGGGATCGATGGGCGCGTGATGATCCGGCAGTTGTTTGAAGGCCAGACCGAACAGGGCGATGATGATGAAGTTCAGCACCGACCAACGGATGAGGCTGCGTCCACAATCGGAGGTGGCCCACCAGACCCAGTAGACACAGCGTGCCTGCCAACCCTGATTGCGGAATTCCTCGAGGTAGTTCTCGTCGACGATGTGTCTCCGGACCAGGTAGGCCCCGGTGAAGTCGATGTCCCGGATGTCCGAGCCGATCCAATTGGCCGTGGTGTAGTTCTTCAGGCCGCGCAACTGGATGGCGTGCAAGTCCGACTTCCCGAAATCGGCCTTCGCCACATCCGCATCCCGGAAATCCGAGCCGGTCAGGTTGGCCTGATTGAATTCCGCCTCGATCAATCGCGCTTCCAACCATCGAGCGTCCTGGGCCGACGCCAGGTGGATCTGGGCATTGCACAGCGACGCCTTGATGAGGCTCGAGCCGTCCAAGGTGGCCCGGATGAGGTTCGCGCCATCCATCACGACCTCGTTCAATCCAGCTCCCACCATGCTGGCTTCGCTCAGGTTGCAGCGCTTGAACGAGGATGCCATGAACTCACCGCCGTCCATGCATGCTTGGAACAGTGTGGCATTGTCGAACTTGGCGTGGGTCGCGATGACTCCTTTGAAATTGCAACGGCTGAGCTCGGATCCGGTGAAGTCGCAGCCGGAAACGTCAAGCCCGCTGAAATCGCGGCCGAGGAAATTCATCCCGGACAAGTTCTGCAACCGGACAGGCAAGGGCTGTCCGCTGGCCTGCGCTGTGCGGTATTCCGCCAGGATCTCATCCTCTTTCGACGGAGCACCCGAGGGCGAGCTCGCCGATGATTCCTCTGGGGGGGCGACCGCGGCATCGGCAGACGACTCCAACGCGGGAGATTCGACGCTGGCCTCCGGCGCCGGTTCGGCGGGAGTCGGCGGCGTCTCGTGAGGGTCGTTGGGTAGTGTGGGCTCGGACATGACGTTCGATTGCGCCAAGTTCGGGATCGCGGATGGACCTGCAGATCATGAGCTGCCGAGCCATCCGAATCTTTCTTACAATGACAATCTCACAACCCTCTCTTTGGTAGGCAACGAAGAAAATTTTGCTGCCACCACAATTAAAACTTAAGATTGCGAAGTTCAGCTATCGACTGCAATTCCTGCCGCTGCGTCCCGCGCCAAATCCGCTGGGAAACCGGTCCCCGATCTTCCATCGGTTTCCCAAGTCATCCGCTACGGGATGTTTTTCGCATGGAATCCGGCCATGGGTGCCAGCGGCCAACTCCTGAAGATCTGATTTCTCACGCGGGTGCTTTGAGTCCGGAGGGGCGCCCGGGGGTGAATAGGCTAGGCCAGGAACTGCGGCAGATTAGCCGGCAGCGACCGCGGGCCGGGTACCGGATGGCAGCCCGGTGCTTGCGCCGGAGCGGTTGGCGGATCAATGACAAGCGGGTTCAGCGGTTGTGGCGTGAAGAAGGCCTGAAAGTGGGCCGGAAGCCGCGCAAGCGCACCCGTTTGGGGAGCCCTGAACAAGGCAGCCAGCGATTGCGGGCCCAGCGTCCGGATCAGGTGTGGAGCTACGACTTCGTCCAGGACCGGACCCGTGATGGCCGACGATTGAAGCTGCTGTGCGTGGTGGACGAATACACCCGGGAGTGTCTGGCGATCCACGTGGCCCGCCAGATCCGGTCCAAGGAGGTCATCGAGGTGTTGGACCGACTGATCCGGAAGCGGGGTGCGCCGGAGCACCTGCGGAGCGACAATGGCCCCGAGTTCGTCGCCCGGGCGCTGCAGGGATGGCTCCTGGCGAAGGGTGTGAAGACGCTCTACATCACCCCGGGGAGCCCGTGGGAGAACGCCTACTGCGAGTCCTTTCACAGCCGGTTGCGGGACGAGTTCCTGAACCGGGAGGAATTTGCCACCGAACTGGAGGCAAGGGTCCTGAGCGCCGAGTGGCGTCGGGACTATAACGAGGCGAGGCCTCATTCGGCGCTGGGCGGCCAGACGCCGGCGGAGTTCGCCGCACGCTGTCATGTTCCGGTCGGGGCTGCGCCCCTCCCTCCACATGACAGCGTGATCACACCCAAACCCCAACCAAATCTCTCATAGCAAGTGGTACAAACTTTGGGGGCTTGCCACTCCCTTCAGAATGGCGTGTCGGTGCGGCGCTCGTGCTCGATCCTCATGGTCCAGTACCGCCGCATCGTCCGCTGGCAGCAGAGGATCCGACGCGGGCGCGGTCTTCACGATCGGAAGCCCGGGCCCACG
>JBEGWF010000159.1:0-10517 GCA_041177965.1 Verrucomicrobiota bacterium
CCATGCGCCCGGTGAGGTATTCGCTCCAGGGCTCGAGCGGCGACGGGTAGAGGGCGTCGCAGCCGGTCCGGATCTGGAGGATGACGGCGTTGAGATGCCAGCGCTGGGCCGTGTCGAGGAGGGTTCGCAACTCGGCCTGCTGGCGCGCGGCAGGGAGCCCCGGTTTGCTGGGCCAATCGATGTTGCCCACGGTGGCGATCCACATGGCCCGGAACTCCCGGGGCACCGGCGGCGGTCCTGCCGGCGCGGCCACGAGGGTCACGACGGCCAGCAATCCGGCAATGATCAGGCGAAGCATGGGCGACAACCCGGAGCGTGGACCGCGGTGGTCCGATGGGCAAGGGAGGCGAGGCGCGTGACTTCGTGATCAAGGTTTCGGTAGTCTCCGCGTATGCGATTCCCCCCGTGGCTGCGACGACCGTTCCTGGGCGTGCTGTTCCTCCTCCTGATTCCCAGGTTGTTCGCGTTGCCGGCCGAGGGTCTGTTCTCGAAGACCAACCTGGTGGCCTGGTGCATCGTCCCGTTCGACTCGCAGAAGCGGGGTCCGGAGGCGCGGGCGGAGATGCTCGAGCGTCTGGGGATCCGTCGTCTGGCCTATGATTGGCGGGCCGAGCACATCCCCACCTTCGATGCCGAGGTGGCCGCGATGCGGAAGCGCCGCATCGAAATCACGGCCTGGTGGTTTCCCGCCGCCTTGAACGACGAGGCCAAGGCCATCCTCGCCTGCATCGACCGCACCCGGATCCACCCGCAGCTCTGGGTGACCCTGGGCACCGAGCCCGAGACCGATCCGACCCGGTTGGAGCAGAAGATCCGGGCGGCCGTCGAATCCCTCGCGCCCATTTGTGCCGAGGCCCGGAAGCGTGGGTGCTCGGTGGCTCTCTACAATCATCTCGGCTGGTTTGGCGAACCGGACAACCAGGTCCGGGTCGTCGAGACGCTCCGGAAGGCCGGGCATTCGAACGTGGGGAGCGTCTACAACCTCCATCACGGCCACGGCCACCTGGCCGAATTCGAGAAGCAGTTCGGGATCCTCAAGCCGTACCTCTTGGCACTGAACCTGAACGGCATGGTCCGCGACGGGGACAAGCTCGGGAAGAAGATCATCCCGCTGGGCACGGGCGACCAGGAGCAGCGGTTGTTGAAGGTGGTCGAAGCCAGCGGATGGAAGGGGCCGGTCGGGATCATCGGCCACACCGACGAGGATGCCGAGGTGAAGCTGCGCAAGGAGTTGGAAGGTTTGGAAAGACTGACGGCCAGTCTGGCCAAGAACGCCGGAGAGCCCCCGGCCTCCGGTCGGGAACCCGGAGTCCAGGCCGAGAAGGACTGGGTCGACAACCGGTGGCAGCGCACCGACATCGGTCCGTTCCTGGCCTCGAGCGTCCGTCTGCCGGATGGTTCTTCGGTGGTCCGTGGGCTGACCGTCCGGGTGGGCCCCGAGGCCAGCGTGCTCTACGATCTGGCCCAGGGTTCGGTCCGTGCGGTGTGGACGGGCGGGTTCCTGAAGTTCGATGCGACCCGATTCGGTCTGATCGGCACCCCCGTGCCGGACGGACGGATGGCCTGGACTTCCGATCCGCAGCGACCGGAAAAGGCCCTGGTCCCACGGTTTCTGGGACAGCATGTCACTCCGGCCGGGCTCGTGCTCGACTGGCAGGTGGGTGGCGTCCTCATTCGGGAGCGACCGGAGTGGGTGTCCACCCCGGCGGGACCGGCGCTCGTGCGGCATCTGTCGATCGGAGCTCGGACCGCACCGATCTCCTGGTGGGCCGTGGGGCACTTGGCGGGGAACGGGTTGACCGTCGAATCGCTCGAGAACCGGTCGGTGCAGCAGACTGCCAGCCCGTCGGGGACGGTCGAGGCATCGGTGCGCGCCGTGCACCTCTTGCGCAACACCGACTCCGGCTCGGTTTCGGCGGCGGCCGCTCTGGGAGGCCGGGAACTGCAGTGGGACGCCACCACCCGGCAGGCCGGGGCCATCGCCCACGGATCCAGCGTGGTCACCTTCCAACCCGGGCCTGCGACGGATCTCGATCTGATCCTTTGGCGCGGAGTCCAGGCCGAGGCGGCCGGATTCGAGCGTTGGGCCAAGGCCCGAACCTCTCCCGGGCCGCAACCGGCATCGATCCCCGCCGCTCCGAAGGTTTCCGAGCAACTCACCCGCGGCCAGCGCGGTCTGGAGACGGGCCCGTTTGCGGTCGATACCCTGACCCTGCCGTACGACAATCCCTACCAGGCGCTGCTCTTCGCCTCCGGTGTGGACTTCACCTCCGATGGCGCCGGCTACGTCTGCACCATCCATGGCGATGTCTGGCGGGTCACCGGCGTGGATGCCGGATTGCAGTCGCTGCGCTGGAAGCGGGTGGCCACGGGGCTCTTCCAACCGCTGGGGCTCAAGGTCCGCGGCGATCAGGTGTACGTCCTGGGCAAGGATCGCATCACGCGTTTGGACGACACCAATGGCGATGGAGTCACCGACTTCTACGCCACCTTCTTCGACGGCATCGCCACCTCGCTCGGAGGGCACGATTATGTGACCTGCCTCGAGGTCGATCAGGACGGGCGGTTCTATTACGCCGATCCCCGGGGAGTCCATCGGGTCGCCGCCGACGGCAAGTCCGCCGAGACGTTGGCCTCGGGGTTCCGCAACCCGAACGGCATGGGGGTGAGCCCCGACGGCCGCGTGGTCACCGTGGCCCCGCAGCAGGGCACCTGGACGCCCACCAGCGAGATCGCCGAGATCCGGCCGGGCGGTTGGTACGGATTCGGAGGCCCGAAGGCCGATCACAATCCCCCGCTGGGCCGCGACTGGCCGCTGTGCTGGATCCCGCACGCGGTGGACAACTCCAGCGGATCGCAGGCGTGGATTCCGCAGGGCCAATGGGGAGATCTGGGCGGGCAGATGATGCACCTGCTCTGGGGCCGGTGCGGGATGATGCTCGCCTTGCGCGATCCCCGGGGTGCGGCGACCCAGGGGGCGGTGGTTCCCTTGCCGGTGAAGTTCCTCAGTGGTCCGAATCGGGCCAGCTTCCGCGCCCAGGACGGTTCCCTCTACATCGCCGGCAGCACCGGATGGCAGACCAGCGCCGTGAAGGATGGAGCCGTGCAGCGCGTGCGCCGGACGGGCAAGCCCTTGCGCATTCCGGTGGCTTGGAAGCAGGACGGGGCGTCGTTGGAATTCACCTTTTCGGAGAAACTCGATCCGGCCGTGGCCGCCGATGCCGGCAGCTTCGGGGTCCGTCGCTGGAATTACCGATACACGCAGGACTACGGATCCAAGGATTGGTCGGTGGTGGACCCGAACAAGGAAGGCCGCGATGAGGTCGAGGTGAAGTCCGCCGCAGTATTGCCGGATGGACGGACGGTCCGGATCACCCTCGCCGACGCGCGTCCGGCCATGCAGTACGAGTTGCGCTACGATGTCGGCTTCCGCGGGCAGGTGTGGTTCAGCCTGCATGGCCGCTGACCGAAGCGGTCCGGCAGGTTGTCAGGGACGAGCGTCGATGTTGTCGGTCGTCTGCGCGCTGACGGTCTGCAAGGGGGTGGCCTCGATGAACACGTCCATCTGCTGGCCGGCGTAGAGGTTCAGGTCCGATCGGTCGATGCGGTAGACGGCCTGGAGCACGCGGGTGTCGATCCGCTCGATGCTGTCGCCCGTGAGCGAGCGTTTCGGAACGACGATGGGTTCGAAGCGCACGAAGGTCAGGGTCGAGGACAGCGCGGCATTGCCCCGCACATGGCCGCGGGCGCGGGACCCGGGAGCGACCCGCCAGGCTTCGTGCTCGTCGATGTCGGCCCGAAGATGCAGGGGGGTCAGGTTCCCGAGCACGATCAGCGGGCTGCTGGTAGGCCCCGCCGCGGCGAATTCTCCGGGTCGGATCTTGAGCTGCAGCACGGTGGCATCGATGGGAGCGACGATCGTGCATCGCGCGATCTCGGTCCTCACGGCGGCGACGGAGGCCTCGGCCACGGCCCCCTCGGCCTCGACCTCGGCGACCCGGGCCTCGGCGGCCTTGAGCGCGAACTCCGTCCGGGTCCATTCCTCTTCGCTGATGACCGAGCCGCCCCGGAGTTTTCGGAACCGTTCGAGACGGTCGCGGAGGTCCTCGACCTGGGTGCGGGCGGTGACGCGCCGGGCCCGGGCCGCCGCGAGTTGGGCCTCCTGCACCGCCAACGAGGCCTGCAGGTGCCGGGTATCGAGGCGGAACAGCGGCGTCCCGGCCCGCACCGACTGGTTCAGCGCCACCGTCACCTCGGTCACGATCCCCGGGATCGGGGTCCCCACGCTGAGGTGCTCGGTGCTCGCCTCGATGAGGCCCACGGCCGCGACGGTGTGGGTGAAGGAGGAGGCGGGCGGTGGAGACGTGGGCTCGGTGGCGGCATGGACGGGTTGGGTCCGGACCACGGACACGGTGGCGTAGATCGCCGCAAGGACGGCCAGCGTGGGCAGGAGGTAGTGCTTCATCGGGAGGAAGGGGACAGGGGTGTCACGGAGCCGGTGCCCGCCTCGGGCACGGCCTGGCGTCGCGGGTCGATCTCGACGATCCGTCCATCGTCCATGTGGGCGATGACATCGGCGAAATGGAAGACCCGGCTGTCGTGGGTGACCACGATCACGGCCCGGTCCGGGTGCACGGCCGCCGACGCGAGCAGTTCCATGACCGCTTCGCCCGTGGCGTGATCGAGGGCCGCGGTCGGTTCGTCGCAGACGATGAGTCGGGGTTCGTGGACCAGGGCCCGGGCCAGGGCCACCCGTTGCTGCTGGCCCCCGGACAGTTGGCGCGGGTACGCCCCGGTCTTGCTCCCCAGGCCCAGTCGGTCGAGCAGCGCGGCCGCACGGTCCACCGCCTCGCGCCGGCGGACGCCGGCGGCCAGGAGGGGAATGGCCGCGTTCTCGGCCGCGGTGAGGGCCTGCAGCAGGTTGTATTGCTGGAAGACGAAACCCAGGTGCGTTCGGCGGAAGAGGATGCGCTCGTGGTCCGGCATCCCGGCGAGGTCGCGCCCGAACAGGCACACCTGCCCGGCATCGGGCTCCAGCAGTCCGGCGATCACCGAGATCAGCGTGGTCTTCCCGCAACCGCTGGGACCGACCAGGAAGCTCAACTCGCCCCGCTGCACGGTGTAGTCCACCCCGCGCAGGACCTGCACCCGGGCGTCGTCTTCGCCGAAGTGCTTGCGGATCGCCGCACAGTGGACGGCGGTCGGATCGGAGGGCGTCATGGCGTCAACGGAAGACCGAGGCGGGTTCGAGGCCGCGCACGTGCCGGAAGCTCGCGTACAGGGCGATGCCCGTGACCGAGGCCAGGGCCAGGCAGGTGCCCAGGGCGATCTGCCACGGCAGGTAAAGGCTCCGCAGGAACGGTTGGGTGCGCACGAGGTTGCAGACCGCCGCCGCGATGCCGCTGCCGAAGCACGACCCCAGCGCCAGCACCACCGTGCCCTGGAGCAGGATCATGAGACCGAGCTGGCGGTCGGTGGTGCCGACCACCTTGAGCATCGAGATCGGTCGGGCGTTCTCCTTGATGAACATCAGGAAGGTCTGCCCCGTGATGGCCGCGCCGACGATGAGCCCGATGGTGATGGTCACCATGAAGAGCATCGGCACTCCCTGGCTGCCGTAGAACCACATCGCGTCGGCGGCGAACTGATCGGTGGTGCGCGCCCGCAGGCCTCCGAGGGCGTTGATGCTCCGGCAGACGGCGTCGGGGGATCCTCCGGCCGCCGAGCGGGCCAGGATGAAGCTGGTCATGTGCCGCTCGCCCAGATTCAGGGCCGTCGCCGTGGATCGGGAGGTGTGCAGCATGGGCAGTCCGGTGAAGGGAGCCGCGACGTCGGAGATGCCGACGAGGCGGACGCGGCGGTCCCGGATCCTCAGGAATCGGCCCGGCCGGAACGGTTCTCCGGGGAAGAACAACTGGTGTCCACCCGGGTCGATGATGGCCGTGTCGAGTTCGCGGATCGCATCGGCCCGCCCGACCCGCATCCGGTGGGGTAGACCGGCGAGGCTGGCATCGTCGATGCCGAGCACGGTGACGGTGTTGAGCCGGCCGCTTTCCGAACGGCCGATGGCGTCGATCTTCAGCAGCGGGGCGGCCCAGGCGATCCCTGGGACACCGCGGACCCGCAGCAACTGGATGTCCCGCATCGCCTTGACCTGATCGAAGCACTCGACATCGGGCTCGGTCACCCAGAGGTCGGCATCCTCGACGTCGCGGATCTGCGCCGCGGTCATGGACAGCATGGTCGCCAGGATCGCCGCCTGGTTCTGCATCAGGAACACGGCCATCGACACCGCCACGATCATGGCGGCGAACTTGGCCCGGTCGTTCCGGAGCATCTGGAGGCCCACCCAATTCACCGGGAGCCCTTCTTCCGGACGGGCCGGGTCCCGATGGCGCGGCCGATGAAGTCGAGGAATCCCCGGGTGAGCGTCCGGGTGTCGAGGGCGGGATCGAAGGTCGCCCGCAGGACCAGGCCGTCGAACGCCGCGAAGATCAGGCAGGAGAGGACCTGTGGGGCGGTCTCCGATGCGATGGAGCCGGAACGCTGGGCCGACCGGATCAGGTCCGCCAACCGGCCCTGCAGCACCTGGTCCGTCTCGCGGAGCAGCCCCGCGACCCGCGGGTTGCGGGAGGCCTCGGCCGAGGTCTCGACCCAGAGCCGGAGGAAGCCCCGGTTCTCGAGGTCCTCGAGTCCCAGTTCCGCCAACGCTTCGAGCGCCGCCATCAGTCCGCGCTCCATCGGCAGGGCGTCCATGGCGGCGAGCCATCGGGTCCGGTCGGATTCGATGAGCGCCTGGATGAGCGCCTCCTTGCTCGGGTAGTAGCGGTAGACCGAGCCCGGGCTCATGCCGGCCGCCGCGCAGATGTCCTTCATCGATGCGGCGTGGAAACCGTCTCGGACGAAGACGCCGCAGGCGGACCTCAGGATGGTCTCCTGGCGTTCCGGATAGTTCCGGTTACGGGTGCCGGCGGCTTTCATAAATGCGAGTGATCGTTCGCTCGCATTTTTCCCGAGTCAAGTCGCAGGGGCGTGGAGTCTGCGAAAAAGCGCCGGCCGGAACGAAGCCCGGACCGGCGCTGGAAGTGGTGAGATCCGCTTCAGATGCCCTCGAGCTTCAGGCGGATCAACAGGTCGCGGGTGGCGTTGATGCCCTCGCGTTCCGGAAGTCGGTCGCCCTCGTACTCGATGCCCACGAAGCCGCGGTAACCGGCGTCCAAGACGATCTTCATCATCTTGCGGTAGTCGGTCTCCACACAGTTGCCGTCGGTGTCGAAGTCGTACGACTTGGCGCTGACGGCCTTGGCATAGGGCATCATCTCGGCGACCCCCTTGTACCGGTCATAGGTCTGTCCCGGGCGGATGGTGAAATTGCCGAAGTCGGGCAGGATGCCGCAGTTCGACTTGCCCACGAGCTTCATCACCCCGGCCAGCCACTGGCCATTGGAGCTGAGGTGGCCATGGTTCTCGACGATGCAGTTGAGGCCGAACGAGCCGCACACCTTGGACAGCTGCGCCAAGCCGTCGGCCGCGCGCTTCTGCTGCTCCTCGAAGGATCCGACCTCGTTGGTCTCGGCGTTGACCCGGATGGAATGGCACCCCAGGAACTTGGCGGCCTCGGCCCATTTGCGGTGGTTCTCGACCGCCTGTTTGCGCTTGGCCGCATCCGGGTCTCCCAGGGCGCCTTCGCCGTCGCACATGATGAGCAGGCAGCGAACGCCCTCGCTGTCGGCGCGGTCCTTGAATTCCTTGAGATAGGCCGTGTCCTTGACCTGGTCCTTGAAGAACTGGTTGACCAGTTCGATTCCGTCCAGGTCGTGGGTCCGACGCGCCACGATGGGGAGGTCCATGTGGGTCATCTTCCTGCCGAAGAGCGCCTTGTGGTAGGACCACTCGGCCAGGCTGATCTGGAAGGAACGGTCCTTGTCCCGGGCCGGCCACAGGGAGCACCCCGTGGCGGCCAGAGCGGTGACCATCGATGCCTGACCGAGGAATTGCCGACGATTCATGGCAGTGGAGGGGTCGAACTAAAGGGACTCAGTGGGCCGGAGCCGAACCGCCCGAGGCCGAGGCGGCCACGTTCTTCGGCGGGTGGAAGAACAGCGCCAGCGCCACCGCGGCGGCCGAGGCGGCGAAGAGGGGCACCAGGAAGAGGCCCTTGAAGTCGACCACCTTGTTGGCGGTGTAGACCGACTGCATCAGCCAGGGGCAGATGGAATTGGCGATCAGGGCGCCGATGCCGAGGATCTGGAGGTTGAACAGGCCCTGGGCGCTGGAACGGATGTCCTTCGGGAAGTAGGCATCCACGAAGATGTACACCGTGGCGAAGAAGAAGGCGTAGCAGATGCCGTGCAGCACCTGGATGAGGATGATGGCCCCGGCGCTGTCCGGCACGAAGGAGTACACGGCGAAACGCGCCGCATGGCCGAGGATGCCGACGATCATCGTGGTCCGCCATCCGAGCTTCTTGAGGGTGGATCCCAGGACGAACATGGTGAGGATTTCGGCGACCTGACCGATGCTCATGATCGGGGTGATCCAGGGGGCGGCGATGCCCACGCCGCCGTCGGCCTTCGGGGTGCCGAGGAAGGTGCCGGTCCAGTTGAAGTAGCAGTTGTGGACGAAGGAATCGACGAGGGTGACCAACCACAGCACGAGGACGAAGGGGTGCTTGAGCAGTTGGACCGCCTGGACCCAGGCCGAGGACTGACCGCCTGCGGCGCCGGCGGCGGCCTTCTTCGGCGGGGTGTGCGGCAGGAGGAAGCTGAAGCCGGCGAGGGCGAGCGAGGCGAGGCCGGCGACGATGTAGGTCCACTTGGTGGCGGCCTTTGCGGCGTCACCGGTGAGCGGGTTGCTGAACACGGCTTCGAGCCATTTCACGGCCCCCGCAGGATTGGCGGCGTTCACGGCGTCCCAGTTGACGAAGATGAAGGTGAAGGGCCAGGCGGCCAGGATCCATCCGATGGTGCCGCCCATGCGGACGATGCCGAACTCCTTGGAGGCGTCCTTCATGTTGGCGAAGGCGATGGAGTTGGTGATGGAGATGGTGGGCACATACAGGAGGCAATGGACCAACATCAGGACGAAGAACGGGGTGAAGTCCTTGGTGAAGCCGCAGCCGAGGATCGCGAGGCCGCCGACCAGGTGGGAGAAGGCGAGGAACTTCTCGGCGGCGAACTTGCGGTCCGCCCACTCGTTGCTGAAGAACATGCCGACGATGGAGGCGATGGGGAAGGCGTTGAGGATCCATGACTGCTGGCTGGGGGTGAATCCCAGGCTGGGCAGGTACCCGAAGATCAGGGGCAGCCAAGCGCCCCAGATGAAGAATTCGAGCACCATCATGAGGAACAATTTGAAGCGGACTCCGGAGTTCATGGATTGGGCGTGGGTTGTCGGCGGGATTTACAGGATTGTCTGATCGACCCTAGGTCACCGTGGGCTGGCCCGACAAGGCAGGAGTCCGGGCTCCGCGGGACCAGTCCTGCGCCCGCAGGGAAGCTCGGGGGGTCGGTCCCGAATGGCAGTTAGTTAAGCCCTAATCGCTTCTTGGTGAGCCGCTTGCGGCGAGGCGGATGGGGTAGGTTTTCCAGCATGTACTCCATGGTTGCCTGCTGCATTTCCTGCAGCAGATCCCAGACCCGCCGTTGGTTCGCCACAGCGACCTTCATCCACTCAAACTGCTCGGCACTCAGGGCCACAGTCACCGTCTTCCCCCCAGCCCGACGACTCCATTGATACCGTGGCCCTCCCTGGCCCGGTTCCCCGCGCTCAATCAGGCTCCCAAGCGCTATCCACTCAGTTCGACCCAGTTCCGCGCGCAACCGCTCATACTTCTCAGGATACCCGCTAGCCACGTCGGTTGAAGGTTTAGCCATTCATCAAGAGTATCATTCTTGTCAACGGACAGCGCGCGCGCTGTCCTGTTGATCAATGACACCCCTCTTCCCACAGTTCACACACCTCTTCGCCTCACACCTTCGTTCCATCCAGTCCTCCAGCACCTCCTCCATCCACCAGTTGGCAGCGCTCTTCGACCGGTGGATCCCAGCACATCTGCTTTCCCAGGCAGACGATGGTCCCCATTCCAGACAACGCCGATGGCCCTTCCGCTTGGCTTTCTGGACCGCCTCCTGGCAGTTCGCCCAGCCCGGTGCCACCTGTCGCACCGCCATCCGCCAAGCTCAGGCTTGGTGCCTTCAATCCAATCAAACACCCCCTCCTTCCGAAACCAGCCCCTACTGTCAGGCTCGGGCAGCCTTGCCTCTTGAGCGACTTCAGCAGATCCACGACCATCTCGTCCGCGAAGCCGATCAGGCTCTCGCAACCAAGGATCTCTGGTGCTCAAGGCGGGTTCAGGTCATCGACAGCACCACGCTTTGTGCTGCTGACACCGCCCCAAACCAGGCGGCTTTTCCCCAGCAATCCACCCAGAAGCCAGGGTGCGGCTTCCCAATCCTCCGCCTCTTGGCGGTGATGAGCCTGAGCACAGGCATGATCGTCGCCTGGGCCAAGGAGTC
>JBEGWF010000160.1:0-9804 GCA_041177965.1 Verrucomicrobiota bacterium
CCCGCGGCCGGGACGTTCGACGGCCGATTGGGGTTCAGCGATCCGCCGCCCGAGGGGATCGCCATGGGCCGGGCGACCCCGGGGTTGATGCCGATGCGCTCGGAAGCGTCGCCCGATCCCCGTGCAGGGATGGGACGCGAGACCTCCTGGCGTTGGAGGACCGATGCCGGAGGGCGCGAGTCGTGGACCGGCACGGTCGGCCGATACACCGCGACCTCGGAGGGTCGTCCGCCCGAGGGATTGGGCCTGGACAGGGCCATGGCCTGCGCCGCAGCTGGACTGTTCACCTCGCGCAAATCGGTGCGCCGGATCTCGTCGCGGGTGTGGCGCTGAACCTCCTCGCGGGTGATGCCGTTGTTGATGATCACCGTGTTGTTGTCGCCCCGGATGTTCACGTTCTGGTTGCCTGCCATCGAGACTCGGCTCTCCTGGACGAACCGCTCGACGCGTTGCCGGGGCAGACGGTGATGGTAGAGGTGCGGGTCGCAGAAGCGGTCCCATGTCGTGGCGTACCAGGCGCCGGCGCCGATGCCGAAGCCGATGCTCACGGCGGTGTTGCCGTTCACCCACGAGAACCCGACGCTGGCGTTCCATCGGCACTCCGGGGGCAACGGAGCCCATCCGCAATGGGCCGGGGAACTGCGCCAGGCCACCCAGGCCGGTGCCCAGTCGTAGCCCGGATGCCACACCCAGCCGAATCGGGTGTGCTGATGCCAGCGGCCGTAGTGGAAGGGCGCCCAACCCCAGCTGTAGGTCGAGTTCCAATACCAACCCGTGTCGGTCCACAGCCAAGAACCGCCGTCGCAATAGGGCTGCCACGCCGTGTTGGCCACCGCGACGGTCGGTTGCCAGCACCAGCCGTAGCCGGCCACCTCCACCCATTGGCCGTAGGGTGAGAGCGCCTGGTAGAAGACCTGCTGGTTGACAACGACCGGGTTGCTCGGAGCGGCGACCACGGTGGTGGTCGCCGAACCGGGAGGCGGCGGCGGCGTGCCCTGCGTGGTCGGGACGACCGTCGTCGTCGCCGGTGCTGCGGATGGAGCGGCGGGGCCCGCGGGAACGGCCCCGTCGGCGGGGATCACGGGTGATGCGGTCGGGACGGCGACGGCGTCGGGCGATCCGGGTCGGAGAGAGGCGGATCTGCGCATCAGCCCATGGATGATGTTGGACGATACGCCCAGGTCGTTCAGGTAGACGATCTGGCTGGCCCCGAAGGCGAAGGGTTCGCGGATGTTGGCGATGTATTCGGTCACCACGCCCTCATCCACTCCGCCCCGGGTCAACTGCACCACGTCGGCCACCGGGCCGGGCAGGGGAGGGGGCACGGGAATGGCGACCGTGGCCGAGGGGTCCGACGGCGCTGCGGCCGTGGCCTGGGGGGCTGGGGGCGGAGCCGCGACCAACGGTGCCGGGACGGTGTTGGTCCGCTGACCCAAGGCGGCGGGCACCGAGGGGGCCTGGACCACCACGGTCTTCACCGTCGGTGCCGGTGGCGCCGTGTGGACGGAGGCCTTGGATCCCGTGTCGCAACCGGACGACAGGGCCAGACAGGCCAGGATCCACGCGAGGGTGGCGGGGGACGGACTCGAGAACGGGGCATTCATGAGGCGCAGGGGGTGAGTGACGGACATCGGGTGGGGAAAGTCGATCCCGGGGTCGGGCCCGCTCCCGGAGGGGAGTCCGGCCCGCAGGGAATGGTGGTGTCAGGACCGCGAAGGGGTCCGGAGAAGGCCGGATCCGGTGGGAACGAACTCGGAACGGGACTCCCGGCGCAGACGGGGCCGGGACGGAAGGTCGGTGTTCGAGACCCGAAGAGGAAGACCACCGCCTGGGGACAGGGTGTTCACAGTTGCCGGGTTCGACGTGCCAAAAGGATCCTTATTCATTGGATCAGTGTTTTGGTTTTTCGGGCGCTCCGCTACGATGCCCCGGACCATCCGACCGGTCTCCGGCCAGGCGCCCGCCCCGCAAGGGCAACGCATCCGTCCCGTCCCGGCCGACGGATCCATTCCATGTCCATGAATCGTTGTTGTTCCAGAATCGCCCTCCTCTGGGTCTGGTGGGGATGGGGTGTGGCCCTATTGATGGGGCAGGGTGCCCCGCAACTGACGGCCATCTCCACCAACCGCGCCCAACCCGGGGCGCTCATCACCCTCACCGGCCTGAATTTCCTCAATCCTCCGCTGACGGCCGTGACCTTCAATTTCACCCCGGCAACCGTGGAATCGATCCGATCGCTGGGTCTCGGATACCATCAGATCTCGGTCCGGGTCCCGTCCGGGGCGACCATCGGCCCCATCGTGGTCGAGAATGCGCTCGGGCAGACGCAGACCCCTTGGAACTTCCAGTTGCCGCCGGTGGTGCAGCGCTTCGCGCGGAACGGGGCCTTCACCGATGCCGACAAGGTGCGGGGGGCGCCCGGCGACACCGTGACGCTTGCCGGTGCCAACTTCCTGGACCCGGCCGACGCCAATTACCGCCTGGGCGTGTTCTTCGACGGCGTCCGGGCCGGGCTCGACACGGTCACCGAGGGTTCGGTCTCGGTGGTGGTTCCGCCGGGAGCCATGACCGGACCCATCACCGTCACCAACAACGCCGGCGCGACGGTGACGGGTGGTTTCTTCCACGTCGCCCCGTGGGTCACGGGCTTCACGCCGCGGGCCCGGGTCGGGGAGACCCTCACGCTGACCGGACGGAGCTTCCGTGCGGTGTCTTCGGTGTCCTTCGGAGGGGTGCTCACGACCAACCTGACGGTGGTGTCCAACACGCTCATGACGGTGGTCGTTCCGGCCGGGGCTCCCGCGGCCGCGCCCCTGACCCTGGAGTCGCCGGGCGGTCGCTTCATCTCGGTGTCCAATTTCTTGCTGGCCCCGCGGATCGGTGGGTTCTCACCGCCCGGCGGACCGATGGGCACCCTGATCACCGTGACCGGATCGGGCCTGTCGCGGGTGACGGCGGTGAGCTTCGGCGGCATCCCCGCAGCGCCGGTCTCGGTCTCGGCCACGCAGGTGACGGTCAAGGTGCCCTTCGGTGCCGGCACCGGTCCCCTGGCGGTTTCCGGCGGTTCCGGATCGGACGAATCCCAGACGCCCTTCCATGCGTTCCCGCAGATCGTCTCGGTCGTTCCGAACCTCGTGAAAGCCGGGGAGACGGTGACCTTGAATGGCACCAACCTGGTGGGGACGACGGCCGTGCTCTTCGGCCCCGACCGCCTGGCGGCCACCCTCTTCACGGTGCTGGACAACCGGCGGATCTCGGCACGCGTGCCGGAGGGTGCCGTCTCGGGGTCGGTCTGGGCGGTGACGCCCGGTGGTGAAGCCTCCGGCGGGCCGATCAGCGTCCAGGGTCCGGTCCCGGTGATCAGCGGGTTCTCCCCGCCCCTGGGAGCGGTGGGTACCGAGGTGCGGATCGTCGGGGTCGATCTGGGGCCGCCCGCCGTGGTGCGATTCGGCGGGGTTTCCACCCCGGTGGTCGGTGCGCTGACCAATGGGCTGCTGGTGCGGGTTCCGGTCGGCGCGGTCAGCGGCCGGATCAGTGTCGAGACGACCGCCGGTACGGCGGTCTCGGCGCAGGATTTCCTGGTGGGAACCAGCGCCGACTTCGACGTGTCCATCGCCTCGTCGGCCGATCCGGTGGTCGCCGGTGCCGAGTTCCGCATCACCCTCAAGGCGCGCAACCTGGGGCCGTTGCCCGCCACCAATGTCACGGGCAGCCTGACGCTGCCGGCTCCGGCCGAGTTCCTGGGTGCGACGCTCGCCGACGGTGGCAGTTTCCAGTCGGGGGCCAACGGAGTGGGCTTCGTCGTGGGGACCCTGCCCGCCAAGTCGGAATGGGCGGCGTCGGTGCGTGTCCGCATCCCGGTGGAGGCCGTGGTCCGGTTCGAGTGGAACGCCACCACGCTCACCCCGGATGTGGACGCCACGGACAACCGGGCTTCGGTCCCGGTGAGCGCGGTCCCGTTGAGATTGGACCTCACCGGCTTCGGCGACGACCTGTGGGTGCTGAGCTGGTCGGCATTGGCCACCGGGTTCGAGTTGCAGGAGTCCACGCTGGAGCTGCCGCGCCAATGGCGGCCTGTCGACGGGGTCCCGTTGAATGACGGGGTCCGCTTCCAGTGGTCCACCAGCGCCACCAACGCCGGTCGGTTGTTCCGTCTGCGTTCGCGGTGAGCGTGAGCGTCGATCGCGCTCCCCGACTCAGCCGAAGTCGTGCGAGTCGGCCGTGCGGAGGCCGTGGTCGGGCAGGCGCTCGAGGCGCAGGGCGCGCAGGTGCACCGTGCCATGGCGTCGCTGCACGACGCCCTCCACCATCAGGAAGGGCTCGGTGACGATCCGCAGGCGCTCGGCCTCGAAGAGTTCCGGGGCCACGATGACGTTGGTGATGCCGGCCTCGTCCTCGAGGCTCACGAAGCACACACCCTTGGCGGTGCCGGGGCGCTGCCGGCAGATCACCTGGCCGGCCACCCGGACGTGGGTCCCTTCCGGCGCCTGCCGCAGTTGGTCGCTCCGCCAGACCGTGTCCTTCAGGCCCGCGCGGCGCAGCGCCATCGGGTGCGGTCCCGTGGTGAGGCGCAGCGTGGTGTAGTCGGCGGCCAACCGCTCCTCCGGCGACATGGGGCCAAGCGGGGATCCGGAGCCCCGGGACTGGGCCGGGCCGTCCGCCGGGGCGGTCGCCACGGGGAGTTCGCCGCGGCGCAGCGGACGCTCCGCATCCCACAGCGCGGAGCGCCGATCGGTGCTCCACGTGTTGAGCGCACCGATGGAGGCCAGGGCACGCAAGGCCCCGGGTCCCAGGGAGGTCCGGGCCTTGAGGTCGTCGAGCGAGGTGAAGGGCCGACGCGCACGCGCCTCGAGCAGGCTCGTGGCCTCGGCCGAGGCGAGGCCCTGGACCAGGCACAGGCCGAGCCGGAGGGACCCGTCGGATTCCACACGGGTCGGCCAGTCGGAGCGTGCGGCGCAGACCGGACGCACGGCGACCCCGTGCTCCTTGGCGTCCCGGACCAGCGTGGCCGGCGCGTAGAAGCCCATCGGTTGGTTGTTGAGCAAGGCGGCGTAGAACTCCGGCGCCCGGTGCACCTTGAGGTAGGCGCTGGCGTAGGCCAGCAGGGCGAAGCTGATGGCGTGGGACTCGGGGAATCCGTAGAGCGCGAAGGAACCCACGGTCTTGGCGATGGAGTCGATGACGTCCGGGGCGACGCCCTTGCGGGCCATCGCCTCGCGCAGCTTCACCGTGGCCTGGGCCATCTTCTCGTCGGATCGGTGGAAGCTCAGGGCCTTGCGCAGGTTCTCGGCCTCGTCGCCGCTGAAGTCGGCCATGACCATGGCGATCTCCAGCATCTGTTCCTGGAAGAGCGGCACGCCGAGGGTCCGTTGGAGGATGGGTTCGAGCCGGGGATCGAGGTAGGTCACCGGATCGAGACCGCCGCGGCGTCGCAAATAGGGGTGGGCCAGATCGCCTTGAATCGGACCGGGCCGGATGATGGCCACCTCGACCACCAGGTCGTAGAAGCAGGCGGGCTTCATGCGCGGCAGCGTGGCCATCTGGGCGCGGCTCTCGACCTGGAAGACGCCGATGGTGTCGGCCCGTTGCAGGAGCGCGAAGGTGGCCGGGTCGTCCTGGGGAAGCCGGGCCAGGTCCACGGGCCGTCCGCGCCGGGTGGTCCACTCGATGGCGTCCTGCAGCGCCGCCATCATGCCCAGGCCCAGGAGATCGACCTTGATGATGCCCAGGCCCTCGCAGTCGTCCTTGTCCCACTGGGCCACCACGCGCCCGGCCATGGAGGCGTTCTCGAGCGGCACGATGCCGGTCAGATCGCCCTGGCACAGGATCATGCCCCCGGAGTGCTGGCCGAGGTGGCGGGGCAGTCGGCGCATGCGGCGACAAAGACGGGCGAAGGCGGCGGCCCTGGGATGATCGGCCGGCAGTCCCGCCTGGCGGATCTGTTCCTCGAGTTCGAGGGTGTGCGGGAAATCGCCCCCGGCCTGCAGGCTCGAGAAGCGGTCCAGCACGTCGGTCGGCAGGTTCAGGGCCTTGCCGATCTCGCGGGCGGCGCTGCGGCCGCGGTAGGTGATGACCGTGCCCGTCATGGCGGCGCTGTGACGGCCGTAGCGGCGGTACACCTCCTGGATGACCCGTTCGCGGCGTTCCCCGCTCGGCAGGTCGATGTCGATGTCGGGCCAGCCCTTGCGGCTCTCCGACAGGAAGCGCTCGAAGAGCACGTTGAACCTGATCGGGTCGACGGCGGTGATCCCCAGGCAGAAACAGACGGCGCTGTTGGCCGCGCTGCCACGACCCTGCGCGAGGATGCCTTCGTCGCGGCAGAAGCGGATGATGTCGGCGACGATGAGGAAGTAGCCCGAGAAGCCGAGGCGTCCGATGAGGTCCAACTCCTTCTCCAACAACCGGCGCACCTTGTCCGGGATGTCGCCGCCATAGCGCGTGCGGGCGCCGCGGAGGGTCCAGTCGCGCAGCACGCCCTCCATGGTCTCGCCCGGTCCCACCGGGTAGTGCGGGAACTGGTAGCCCAGGTCTTCGAGGGTGAATTCCAGTCGTTCGGCCAACCGCACGGTCTCTGCCACCGCCTTCGGCAGGTCGTTGAAGAGCCGGGCCATGGTGGCGGCGGGCTTGAGGTGCGCCTCGTCGTTGACGCTGAGGTGGGTGCCTGCGTCGTCGAGGTGCGTGTGGTGGCGGAGGCAGGCGAAGACATCGAGCACTTCGCGGCCCTCGGGGGTGGCGTGACTGACGCCGCCCGTGGCCACCAGGGGCACCCGGTGGGCGGCGGCCAGGTCCGCAAGGGCCCGGTTCCAGCGCGATTCGCCCCGGAGGTGTTGCCTCTGGATCTCGACATAGACCTGCCCCTCGCCGAAGGTCCGGAGGATCCGACGCAATGCCGCATCGGCGTCCCGGCCTCCGCGCACGGCCTTCAGGACCGGACCCTCCCGGTCGCCGGTGAGCGCGATGAGTCCCTGGCTGGACCCGGGCAGTTCGTCCCACCGGACGACGGCCTCGTTCTTGGCCGCCCGGAGGTGCGCCTCGGAAAGCAGCCGACAGAGGTTGCGGTAGCCCTCGCGGGAACGCACCAGCACCGGAAGCACCGAGCCGTCCTCCATCGCCAGTTCCGCGCCGATGAGCGGTCGGATGCCCTGTTCGCGGGCGGTTTCGAAGACGCGGGGAGCCCCGTAGAGGCCCATGCGGTCGCACACCGCCAGCGCGGGCAGGCCGAGGCCCGCGGCGGTGCGGGCCAGTTCCTCGGGCAGCGAGGCCCCGCGCAGGAAACTGAAGGCGCTGCGGGCGTGCAGTTCGACGTAGGCGGGACTGGAGGCGGCGGTGGCCATCGTGGCGTGGGCTCAGTCGAGCACGGCGTCGACCGTCCATCCGTCGGGTTGTCGGACCAATCGCAGGACCTGCCCTCGCAGGGTGGTGGCATCCCATTCCTCGCGTTGCCAGGCACCGGGTTCCCACCATCGACCGGAGGCGACCCAGGGTCCCAGGCTCACAACCAGGCGGCCCTGGGCCAAGGCACAGCGGATCGAGGCCGGGCGTCCATCGACCGATTCCACGCTGGCCGCCGGGGCCGGGCGGAGCCGCCGCAGTCCGGGAGCCTGGAGCGCCGGGCGCGGTCGGGACAGGGGGGGAACGCCCTCGAATTCGGGCGGGACCACACGGAAGGCGTCGACCCCGTGCCGCGGGAGCTTCACCGGCGTGCCAACGCGGTCGGGCCCCAGGATGGCGGCGATGCGTCCGAGCGTCTCCTGGAACTGGCGCGGGTCCTTGAGCGTGGTCTCGAACAGGCCGAATTGCCGCTGCACCGGCACGGTGGTCTCCAGGGTGAGCCGGAGCCCGACGACCGCGCTCTCGCTGCGGACGGTGTCGAGGTGGGTCTCGAGCAACCGCTGGACGACGTCCGGATCGCGGGTGGGCTCGGGCACGTGCAGCGCCCGCTCGAGCCTTCCCCCGGACTCCAGGCGCAGCGACAGGTCGATGCGCTCGACCGCGCGGCCCGCCAGGGCGATCCGTGCGCACAGCGATCCGGTGAAGCGGCGCAGCAGGAACAGCAGGGGCTCGAGCGTCTCCACCGGGTCCTCGAAGTCCCACGATTCGGTCCACACCTCCGGTGGTCGGACGGTGTTCAGCGGGCGGGTGTTGCGCGTGGAGGCCGCGGCCAGAAGGCCCAGCGCTTCCAGCCCGAGGCGGTCGGCCAGCGCGCCCGGGTCGAGGGCCAGCAGGTCTCCCACGGTGCGCAGTCCCCATCCCGCGAGGATCCGCGCGGTGTCGCTGGAGGGTTCCAGTGCGGCCAGCGGCAGCGACGAGACGAAGCCGGTGGAGTCGGTGACGACATGCACGGCTTCGCCGTACAGGGCGGCGAGTCGCGCCAGATTGGGCGTCGCCGCGATGCCGATCCGGCTCCGGAGACCCTGGGAAGTCAGGGTCGATTGCAGTTCCCGGCCCCAGACCTGCAGGAGGTCCGGTGCCGGAGGCTGGGAGTTCCGAGGTTGGAGTCGGCTCAATCCCCGGAGGTCCAGGGTGCAGAGGCCCGGGGCGGTGGACTCCAGATGGGGGGAGAATCCGTAGGCGCACTGGAGCACCAGGTCGGTGGTCGCCGTCTCCTGCGCGGGGATGCGGTGACGGATCCGCACGGCGGAGCACCGGGCCAGGGCCTGCGGTGCCGTTTGCCCCCGTTCCACGCCCGATTCCTGCGCGGGCGGCGTGGTGTCCAGGACGACCGGGGTTCCGCGCGCCGGGTCCACCAGGGCCACGGGCTGATCCCAGAGTTCCGGGGTCGGCCGCAGGATGGCCTGGAGCGCGAACCCGGGCAGGTGGATGACGGCGTACATGGCGCGGGATCGGTGGGCGGGGCTTCTAGGCGGTACGGCGGATCTCCGCCTCCTGGACCCGTCGCCGTTCGGCCTCGAAATCGAGGTCGAGGGTGTCGGGGCGGCGCTCGAGGTCCCGATGGTCGAGCCGGGTCCGGGAAACGATGCGGGCGGCCGCGCCGCTCACCAGCGGTTGGGGGGTGACGACCAGCACCGTGCCGCCCTGCTGCTCCATCAGCCGGCCGAACCGGTACCAGAGGGTGCCCTGGATGCGCCGCAGTTCGTGGGCCGGGTTCAGCTTCAGGTCCAGGACCACGAGGGCGATGTTGCGGTCGCGCAGCAGCAGGTCGGTGGTCTGGAGGGCCTCGGCGGTGCTCCGGCAGCGGATCCAGAGCAGGTGGGCCAGGGCCTCGGGTTCGAGGGCGTCGATGTCGAGGCTGTCGGCTCCATCGACCAGGGTCAGGAAGCGTCCGATCGAGGCGGTGTGCCGCAGCAGGGCGTGGATGAACTGGGCGCTGCCCGAGCCCTCTCCCGGGGCGACCAGTTCGGTGAAGGCTCCCCGGGGCAATCCGCCTCCGAGCGCCCGATCCACCGATTCGAGGCCGGTGGGCAGCGTCTCGGAGGCCGCCCGTGCCGGCGCGATGCCCAGGCGGGCCTGCGGCAGGCGTTCGGCCAGGAACTGCCGCAGTTCGATCAGTTTGGCGTCGGTGGGCATCGCTGGGTGGCCGGAGTCGGGCCGGGGGATCAGTCTAGGGGTCCTTCCCGGCTGTAAAACTCAAATCCTTCGAGGGGCACAGGATTCCTTCCTGGACCGGACAAGGGGTGTCCGAGGGGTCGGTTTCATCCCGGGATTCCGTCCGTGGGATCCCGCGGGTGGATGTGCCGGAAACGGTGGGGTTTCGCAGGCTTTGCCTGCGGGCCCCGACTGGGGTTCACTGGATCGATGATGTTTCGGGCGATTCCGGTCGTGCTGGCCTTGGGGGTGTCGATG
>JBEGWF010000161.1:0-15353 GCA_041177965.1 Verrucomicrobiota bacterium
GCCGCGATGGTACACCACCATCCACAGTTCACAGGGCCATGAGCCCGACATCGGGTCGGCTTTGAACAGCTCCAATCCGGGGCGGTTGCCGACCATCTCGCGAACCGAGTCGAAGTAGTCGACCCAGGATTCCTTTTCGAAGCGTTCCGAATCCTGCTGCACCTTCAGGTCGAGGGGACTGGTAGGGATCCATTCCGGACGGCGGGCCGACCATGCCAGCTCGACGCCGCGATCGAAGAGTTGGAATCCGGATTGGAACTCCACCGTCCGCAGGTCGGTGACCGGTTCGGGCACCAGCACCGTGGATGGGTTCGAGTCGTTCGTCGTGGGGCGGTATCGGAACGCACGCCCGTCCCAGGTCAACTCGGCCTCGTGGTCGTTGGAGGGGGAGGGGTGCACGCGGTGAACCTGCCACACCCGGCCCAGGCGGCTGTTGTCGAAAAAAATGCGGACGTGCGGATCCATCGAATGGATCGCCCAGGCAGCCCGGGTCTGGTCGCGTTGCGCCTCGCCCAATTCGACCCACACGCGGCCGACCCGGGGCACGGTGATGACCCCCAACACGCCGCCGGAATGCGCAGGCGGCGGCGCCGAGGGCAGCGGTTGCAGAAGCCCCATCGCCAGCGGTGTCCCGATCAAGGCGGCCGCCAAGAGGATCCAACCTGCGTATCGCTTGCGGGCCGTGGATGGGGTCGAGGTTTCGCGGGCGGCGGGTGGGCTCAAGGGGAGGGGAGGTTCCCAGCGGCGGCACGGTGGCCATGGTGCCGTGTCGAGCGACAGCCGACATCATGCTCGGTCACGCGTCCGACTCTTGCCGACTTGCGTCGGCATTGGGCCGGCATCTCTTCAAAAGTCCGGGAGGTTGGAAATCACGCTGGCTCGGCGGAGCCGTTGCTTGAGCTGGGCCACGTCGCTGCAGGCCAGGATCTGCTCGCGGACGGCGCCTGGAACCTCATTGAATCGCGCTTCGAGGATCTCGAGGATCGATGCCTGCAGGCCTTGCTGCAGTCCCTCCTGCAGACCTTCTTGGCGACCCTCCTCGCGGCTGAGTTCTTCGAACAGGGTGATGTGGGGCATGGATTTCGGCGGTTGGAGTTGGTGAACCCTCTTCTTGAATGAGACTTTAAGCGCTTGAGGAAGAGGCATCAACCAGTCGATCAGACGTTGGATGTGCCACAGGTCATCGGGGGTGAAGCGGTGACCCAGGGCGTAGAGCTTGCGGGTGAGTTCCAGGCGGCAGTCGGCCAGTTTTTCGGGGTCTTTGCGGTGCTGTCGGGTGCCCAGGTGGGCGGCAATGATGAAGATCGCCTGGTTGTTGCGGTGGCGGGGGTGATTCAACCGCCGCTGGAGATCGCTGATCTTGCAGATGGCGAATCGAAGACTGAGGCCATGGT
This sequence comes from Verrucomicrobiota bacterium, assembly GCA_041177965.1. Classification (GTDB taxonomy): domain Bacteria; phylum Verrucomicrobiota; class Verrucomicrobiia; order Limisphaerales; family UBA9464; genus SXXZ01. The sequence goes on from JBEGWF010000161.1 coordinate 1,395, forward strand.
CGGCGAACCCGCCGAAGTAGCGGCAGGGCCGCCAGTCCCGACGGTCGTCGCCAAGGATGACCAGGGGCATGACCGGGAGATCGTAGCAGCTGTGGATGCGGCAGCAGTAGTCGAAGATGCGTCGGGGCAGGTCCGGGTCGTGCTGCATCTGGACCTCGATGTGGATGAGCAACCACTGGTCGGTGCCGTCGACCAGGCGTACCTTGATGAGTTTGTCGGCACGCAAGGGCCCGAGGTCGGAGCCGGGCATGATTGCGCGGAGTTCCTGCTCGAGAGAGACGGGTTCGACCGACCAGTCGATGCGCCGGCAGACCTTGGGGAAGGTGAGCTCGATGAAGGGGCGCAGGAAGCGGTCGAGGGTCTCCTTCCAGGGACTGTCGTGATCGATGCGATCGGCCATGTCCCAGAGCCTTCGCTCGGTCCAAGGCGCAGCTTTCAGGAAATCTTCAGCGATCGGGAGCCGGGTAGTCGGGAGGGGGGCGCCGCAGAGGTGCGGTCACTCCTGCGACGGCGTCGGGACGACGGCGCTGACGTCGACCGAGACGCGCAGGACCTGGTGGGTGCCGCCGATCAGCACGCCGCGCACCGGAGAGATGTCGCCGTAGTCGCGGCCCCATCCGATGGAGATGTGGCGCAGCGACGGGAAACAGTTGTTGGTCGGGTCGGCGTCGATCCACCCGATGCCGGGGCAGAACAGCGATACCCAGGCGTGCGAGGCGTCGACTCCCCGCAACTTCGTCAGCCCCGGGGGTGGGTCGGTCTCGAGGTAGCCGCTCACATACCTCGCCGGGAGACCGATCGAGCGGAGGCAGGCGATGAGGAAATGGGCGAAATCCTGGCAGACCCCTCTGCGGTTGCGGTGGAATTCGGAGAGGGGCGTCGAGACCGTCGTTGCCGTGGGATCGAATCGGAAATCGGCCTGGAGCCGGGTCATCAGGTCCGACAGGGCCTCGATGATCGGGCGGGACCGGGTGAACGAGGCCAGGGCGTAGTCGGCGAACTCGGGCCGGGTGTCGATCAGCGGCGAGGCGTGGGTGAATTCGTTGGCCTCGAGCGTCGCACGGGTCCGGTCGACGCGGCATCGGGCCCTGACCGCCTCCCAGGCGGGGGTCTCGGATCGATCCGGAAGGAAGGCCGGCGACAACGCCACCCGGGCCTTGGAGGTGATGGACAGCGATCCGTGCGGACGCTCCACCGCCACGAAATGGGCCCGGTTCCCGAAATAATCCCCATGAGAACCGACCAGCGAGGGTTCGGGGAAGATCCGGAATTCATGGGAAAGACAGCGCTGCCGCTGGGTCCCGCGGGGTTCCAACCGCAGCAGGTGGTGCGACACCGAGACCGCCCCCTGGTAGTCGTACTCGGTGACATGGACGATGTCGTAGAGCAGGTGTTGCATGGGGCGTCGGGGGGCTGAAGCAGCGGTGGCGGTGCGGGGCGCGGTTCAGCTGATCCTCGGATGGGTATGGCTGAAGTAGCGGTGGGTGAGGTCGTCGGAGAGCCCCGCGAGCCCCTCGGCACAGGTCTCCATCAGGGCCACCAGCGTCTGCACGTCGAAACCCTCGCCCTCCATGGCGCCGGGGTCGAAGGGGGTGGTCGTCAGTCGGCCCTGCATGCCCTCGATCAGCGCCGACCACCGGTCGTCGACCCCCAGCCGGTACTCGCCCTGCAGGGCGTCGAGATGGCTGCCGAGGGCCGACAATTGGAAGGCCAGGGCCCTGGGGTTGGTCCCGTCGCGCACGAGCACCTCCACCACGTCGGGCCAGCGGGCACTGCGGAAGTAGCGCTGACGGTGGGTCATCCCGCTGTCGGCGATCTCGAGCGCGATCTCGAGGGTGGCGATCGGCATGTCGGGCACGAAGGCGGCCGCGGTCATGAGCGAGGTCATCGCGAAGCCGCGCTCGAGGCGCCGCCCGAGGTCGAGGAACCTCCAGCCAGGGCCGCGGGTCATGTTCTCCATCTCCAGGCCGCTGAAGGCCGCCAGGTTCAGGATGAGGTCCTGGACCAGACCGAGGGCGTGGGCGATGGAACGACGGGCGGGCTCCACCCCGGCCTGGGGCACCAATCGGTCGAGGATCTGCCAGGTGTCGCTCGAGAGGCGATCGCGCACCGCGGCCGCGTTGTGGCGGATGCGCCCCATCAGGTCGGGGATCGATCCGGGGCCGTCCTGGCGGTACACCCCGTCGAGCACACGCCGGGTCAGCGTGGCGGGAGCGTCGTCGTCATCCGCCAGGGGCGTCAGCAGGCCGATGCCCGCCACCAGCCGGCCGAGGCCCTCGTCGGTCTCCGACGACTCCGGTGTGGCGTCCGATGCGAGGCGACCCAGGACGCACCGGAGCACCCGCAGGTGCTGCTCCAGCCGCTCGGTGTAGCGGCCGAGCCAGAAGAGGCTGTCGGCGGCCCGGCTCGGCAGACCGGTCAGTCGCCGGTCGGCGGCCGCATGGGCCGGGATCGGGGACGCGGCGTCCTCGTCCTCGTCGTCCTCGGTTCGCAGCACCCAGGTGTCCTTGCTGCCGGCCCCGCGCTGCATCGACACCAGGGGGTCGTCCACCGAGGCGGCGACCCGCGTGAGCCCCCCCGGAAGCACGGCGTGGTCGGTGCCATCGGTGGCGACGAAGGTGCGCAGCAGGATGGATCGGCGTTCGAAACCCGCGGCCGTCCACACGGGACTCGACGAGGGCAGGGTGCACTCCTGGGCGATGAAGTCCTGGGGCCTGGCCGTGATGAGTTCGCGAAGTCGCGTCTTGTCGGCCGCGCTGAGCTGGTATCCGAACCAGATCCTGCCCCGACGCCGGCCGAACGCGGGCTTCACCACCAGTCGGTCGAGCTGGTCGATCACGAACCGCAGCCCCTCGGCCTCGCCGCACCACCAGGTGGGCACCGACGGAAGGAGGAGGTCCTCGTCGAGCAGGTGCCGACAGAGGGTCGGCAGGAACGCCAGGAACGCCGGGCTCTCGAGCAGGCCCGAGCCGAGGGCGTTGGCGATGGTCACATGGCCCGAGCGGGCCGCCTGCACGAGGCCCGGAATGCCGAGCACCGACTCCGATCGCAGTTCCAGCGGGTCGCAGTAGCTGTCATCGACCCGGCGAAGGATCACGTCGACGGGCTGCAGGCCCTCGAGCGTCTTCAGGCACACGCGAAGGTCGCGGACGGTCAGGTCGGCGCCCTCGACCAGCGGTACGCCCAGGTGCCGGGCGAGGTAGGCGTGCTCGAAGTAGGTGGCGTTCAGCGGCCCCGGGGTCAGGAGCACGATCACGGGATTCTCCCGCCGGCCCGGGGCGATGGCCTCGAGGTAGGACCGCAGCGCCCGGAAGAACGGCCCCGGGCGACGCACCGACAGCTCGCGGATCTCCTCCGGCAGGATGCGTGAGATGACCGTCCGGTTCTCGAGGGCGTATCCCGCCCCGCTGGGGGACTGGGTGCGATCGGCGAAGGTCATCCATCCGCCCGACGCGGCGCGGACCAGGTCGGCCCCGTACAGGTGCAGGAACACCTGCCCGGCGATGGGCAATCCCCGGCAGGGACGCAGGAAACCGGGGTTGGAATAGACGAGCTCCGGCGGGATGAACCCGTTGCCGACGAGCCTCTGGGTGTCGAGGTAGATGTCGCGGAGGATGAGGTTCAGCAGTCGTGAACGTTGGATCAGGCCCGCCTCGAGCGTCCGCCACTCCGAGGGCGACAGAAGTTGGGGCACCGGATCGAGCGACCATGGCCGGTCGCGACCCTGGGGATCGCCGTAGACGTTGTACGTGATGCCGTGCTCACGGATGATCCGGAGACCCTCCTCCCATCGTGAGGCGATCCCGGCGGGGCCCAGGCGATCGAGCGACTCGAACAACGGGGCCCAATGCGGCCTGGGGCGTCGGTCGCCATCGAAGCATTCGTCGTAGGGGGCCGCGAGGTGGTCCGCCGCGGGACACGGTCCGGCGGCCGGGATCGGAACGGTTCCCTGGAAGGTGTCGAGCATCGTGGCGATGGAGGTCCGTCCCGGATTCGGCCCGTCCGGGGCGGCGCTTCGGAGGGAAGGATGGCCTAGACGCGCCGGAGATCCAAGGTGAAGGGGAACTCCGTCGAACCCGACGGCGACGGTGCATGGACGACACCCGGAGTGTGGCCGTGGGTCATGAACCGGGCGAGTCGGCGACTCTCGGCCTCGTAGGCGTTGACCGGGAACCATTCGTGGTTTCGCCCACCCGGATGCGCCACGTGGTAGGTGCAACCGCCCAGGGAGCGATGGTTCCAGGTGTCGACGAGGTCGAACACCAGCGGAGCATGCACCCCGATGTTGGGCTGCAGGCACTGGGCCGGCTGCCAGGCCCGATAGCGCACGCCCCCCACCTGCTCGGCGTGGCTTCCGGTGGGATGCAGCGGCACCCTGTGGCCGTTGCAGGTGAGCACGAAACGATCGCCCACCGTGCCCCGGGCCAGGACCTGAAGCCGCTCCAGGGAGCTGTCGACATACCGGACGGTCCCGCCGCCGGCCGGTTCCTCACCCAGCACATGCCACGGCTCGAGTGCGGTCCGCAGTTCGACGTGGATGTCCCGCTGGGTGAATTCGCCGATCCTGGGGAATCGGAACTCGAAATGCGGATCGAACCAAGTGGGGTCGAAGGCATGGCCCGCTTCGCGAAGGTCCCGAAGGACCTCGTCGAAGTCGGTCCGGCAGAAATGCGGGAGCATCCAGCGGTCGTGGAGGTCGGAGCCCCATCGGACCAGACCCTGGGTATAGGGTCGATTCCAGAAGGTGCCGACGAGTCCGCGGATGAGCAGTTGCTGGGCGAGGCTCATCTTCGCGTCCGGGGGCATTTCGAAGCCCCTCAGCTCGACCAGCCCGAGCCGTCCCGTCGCGGAATCGGGCGAGTAGAGCTTGTCGATGCTGAACTCGGCGCGGTGGGTGTTCCCGCTGGAGTCGATGAGCAGGTTGCGGAACAGTCGGTCCACCAGCCAAGGCGGCACGTCGCCGCCGGACGGCACCTGCCGGAAGGCGATCTCGAGTTCGTGGAGGGCATCGTGTCGGGCCTCGTCGATGCGCGGGGCCTGGCTCGTCGGGCCGATGAAGAGGCCGCTGAAGACCCAACTGAGCGAGGGGTGGTTCTGCCAATAGGCCAGCAGCGACCGGAGCAGGTCGGGACGGCGGAGGAAGGGTGAATCGAGCGGCGTCTCGCCTCCGAGCACGATGTGGTTGCCACCGCCCGTGCCGGTGTGGCGGCCGTCGAGCATGAACTTCTCGGCGCAGAGGCGGGTGTGGCGCGCCTCTTCGTAGACGGCCGTGGTGCGGTCCACGAGCTCGTCCCAGTTGCGGCTGGGATGGATGTTCACCTCGATCACCCCGGGATCGGGGGTGACGGAGATCTTCTCGATGCGGGGATCGCGGGGCGGTGTCTCGCCCTCGATGACGACCGGCATCGCCAGCTCCCCGGCGGTCGCCTCGATGGCGTTGACCAGATCGAGGTAGCTCTCCGTCGAGGGCAGGGGGGGCATGAACACGTGGAGCCGACCCTCCCGGGGTTCCACGCACAGGGCCGTGCGGACGATCCAGTCGGCCGACTCCCCGAGGGCGGGCCTCCGATCGTCCGACGTCTGCGGGCGCATCAGGCCGGCACCCGATTCGGGGAAGCCGATGGCGCCCCGAGGCCCGGTGGTATGCCGTCGCCAGCGCGGCAAAGGAACCGGAGCGATCGTGGGATCGGGGGGGATGACGTGCGGATGGTCGCGATCCGAGACCCAGGGGATCGAATCGAGGGGCAGGCGGAGCCCCATCGGGGAATCACCGGGGATGAGCCACAGGGTGTCGTCGTCCCGGAGGAACCAGGGACCGCTGCGCCAGCGGTTCCCGCCGTCGACGGCCAGCGGCAGGGCGTAGCCGACCACCGATCCGATGCCCTCCTGGAAGATGCGGGCGAGGCGATCGCGTTCGAGCCGATCCTTCAGCCGGGATGCCTCCAGCGTGACGTTGCTGGGAAGGCGTCGCTCCTTCCAGGTGAGGTAGAAGATGTCCTCGTATCCGGGAATGAGGTGCTCCGGAGCCACCCCGAGACGCCGGGCGATGCCTTCGGCCAGTTCACGGGCCTCGTTGGTGCCGTGCCCGTAATCCTTGGATTCGTCGGCGATGAGCGACGGGTCGCTCCAGATCGGGACGCCGTCCCTGCGCCAGAAGGCCGACAGGGCCCAGCGGGGCAGTTGCTCACCGGGATACCACTTGCCCAGGCCGTGGTGGATCAGCGACCCGGGGGCGAACCGTCGTTGGAGCCGCCGGAGCAGCTCCCCGGAGAGCACCCGCTTTCGGGGAGACACCGCGGTGGTGTTCCACTCGGGGCCATCGGGGTCGTCGATCGACACGAAGGTGGGTTCTCCTCCGAGCGTGAGACGGACATCGTTGCGGGCGAGATCGGCATCGACCTGTCGACCCACCTCGAGGATCCGGGCCCATTGCTCGTCCGAATAGGGTCGGGTGACGCGCGGGGTCTCGTGAACCCGCGCCACCTTCATCTCGTGCACCAGGCTCGATTCGCAGGGATCGACGGCCCCGGTGACCGGCGCGGCCGATCCCGGCTCCGGGGTGCAGGACAGGGGGATGTGTCCCTCGCCCGCCAGCAGGCCCGAGGTCGGATCGAGCCCGATCCAGCCGGCACCCGGCAGATACACCTCGCACCAGGCGTGGAGATCGGTGAAATCGCCGGCGGGGCCGGAAAGCCCCTCGAGCGCCTTCACGTCGGGGGTCAATTGGATGAGATAGCCGCTGACGAAACGGGCGGCGAGGCCGAGATGGCGAAGCATGTGCACCAGCAACCAGGCCGAGTCGCGGCACGATCCGGAGCCCAACCTCAGGGTCTCCTCGGGCGACTGCACCCCGGGCTCGAGGCGGATCAGGTACCGCACCGCCTCCTGGAGGTGCCGATTCAGGGCCACCACGAAATCGACCGTCGGCACGCGTGGACCCGCCTTGCCGGCGTGGGGCCATCGGTCGACCCCGAGCAGCCGTCGGCAGACCGAATGCAGCAGGTCCTCGACGAGTGCTCCAGGGGCGCCCACCCGGAGGAACGGTTCCAGGTCGCGGGCCAGGGCCGTTTCGTAGGGAAATGGAAACGCGTTGGCATCGGGCTCCAGGAAGAAGTCGAACGGGTTCAGCACCGACATCTCGGCGACGATGTCCACGTCGATCCGCAGTTCCGACATCGGTTCAGGGAACGTCAGTCGGGCATTCCAGTTCGAGAAGGGATCCTGTTGCCAGTGGATGAAGTACTCGCCGCCCGTGATGCGCAGCGAGTGGCTCAGGATCCGGGTCCGGCAATGCGGCGCGGGACGCAGACGGATGACATGCGGCCCGTGGGACACCGGTTGGTCGTACCGGTAATGGGTGAGGTGGTGGAGCGCGACGTGGATGGCCATGGAGGTGGCGGGGCTCAGTGGGCCTCGTTGTAGCGGCTGCGACGGCTCAGCGTGGGTGTCCGGAACGCGAAGAACGTGTCGTAGATGCCCGAGCCGACCAGGTTGATCTTGGTCTGCAGACCGTCGAGGTAATCGTGCAGGCCGGCGTCCTCGATCTCGTCGACCTGGGTGAAGGCCAGGTCGGAGCACAGCTGGCCGAGGAGCTTCTCCGAGGGGTTCCGGAAGCTGCCCAGCGGCGTGCCCGTGATGTGGTGAAGCGAGGCGCGGGCGCCATCCAGGCAATGTCGGACGCTCCGGGGAAAGTCGGCATCGAGGAGCAGGAACTCGATGATGCCGTCGGGCTGGATGCGTCCGTGGCGCTTTCGGTACATCTCGAAGGCGCTGGCGCTTCGCAGCACCGCGGCCCAGTGGATGTCGTCGAGCCCGGCCACGGCCTCCGCCGCGGAACCGGCCGGGATGTAGTACTTCACATCGAGGATGCGGGAGGTCTTGTCGGCGCGCTCGATGAGTCGGCCGAGTTCGATGAAGTGCCAGGCCTCGTTGCGGGTCATCGTCGCACCGGTGATTCCGCTGAACAGGTGGCAGGCCTGTTTGACCTCGGCGTAGAACGCGAGCGACGTCTCCAGACCGACGGAGCCCTGCGCGGCCTGGTCCTGGAGCCGCAGGTGGAAACTGTTCAACTGCTCCCACATCTCCGACGAGATGATCTCCCGGATCGAGCGGGCGTTCTCGCGGGCCGCACCGATGCACGACAGGATCGAATTGCCGTTCTCCGGATCGAAGCTGAGGAATCGGATGGTGTTGTCGGAATCGGCCACGGTTCCCCGGTGGGAGAAGGCCTGATGGTCGGCGAGGGTGTCGATGAGCGGTTGCCACTGCTGCTCCCCACCCACCGGGTTGTCGAGCATCAGGTTGAGGTTCACGTCGATGATGCGGGCCACGTTCTCGGCCCGTTCGACGTAGCGGCTCATCCAATAGAGGGAATCTGCGACGCGGCTCAGCATTGCGGGAGGGGGTCTGGATGGGTTGGCGGCGGGTGCGGGAAGATCGGACGGCTAGTGCTGCGCCAGGGGCGAGGCCAGGACCATCGCCGGCGGTCGGCCGCCGGCGGCCGATCCCTCACGGGCGATCTCCTCGGGCTCCGCCAGCACCCAGGTGTCCTTGGTGCCTCCGCCCTGGGAGGAGTTGACCACCAGCGACCCCTTCCGCAGGGCCACCCGGGTGAGCCCGCCGGGCAGCACGAAGATGTCGCGTCCGTACAGGATGTAGGGCCGCAGGTCGACATGCCTGCCCTCGAGGGTGTGCTCGCAGATCGTGGGTACCCGCGAGAGCGACAGCGTGGGCTGGGCGATGTAGTTGCGGGGGTTGGCCACGATCAGGCGGCGGAACTCCTCGATCTGGTCCCGCGAGGCGTGGGGACCGATGAGCATGCCGTATCCACCGGATTCGTTCGCCGCCTTGACCACGAGTTGTTCGAGATGCTCGAGCACATACTTCAGGTCCTGCTCCTCGGAGCAGATGTAGGTGGTGACGTTTGGGATGATGGCCTCCTCCCCGAGGTAGTATTTGATGACGCGGGGGATGTAGGCGTAGACCGCCTTGTCGTCGGCGACGCCCGTGCCCGGCGCATTGGCCAGGGCCACGTTCCCCGCCTTGTACACATCGAGCAGGCCGGGCACGCCGAGCATGGAGTCGGCCCGGAACGCCTTGGGATCGAGGAAGTCGTCGTCGATCCGGCGGTAGATCACGTCGACCCGCTCGAATCCGTTGGTGGTCCGCATCCAGACGAACCCGTCGTGGACGACGAGATCGCTGCCCTCGACCAGTTGCACGCCCATCTGCTGGGCGAGGAAGGAGTGCTCGAAGTAGGCCGAATTGTATCGGCCGGGCGTGAGCACCACCACGCGGGGTTGGCCGCCGCCGTCCGGGGTGATGAACTCGAGCATGTCGCGGAGGCGTGCGGGATAGTTCGAGACAGGCCGGATCCGCGCACCCGAGAACACCTCGGGAAAGAGGTTCTTCATCAGGCGGCGGTTCTCCAGGACGTAGGAGACGCCGGAAGGACAGCGTAGGTTGTCCTCCAGGACCAGGATCTGCCCGGCACGGTCGCGGACGAGGTCGGTGCCGGTGACATGGCACCAGATGCCCTGCGGGGGTTTCAGCCCGACGCATTGCTGCCGGAATCCCTTCGACGACGCGATGACCTCCCGAGGGATGATCCCGTCCTTCAGGATCTTCTGGTCGTGATAGAGGTCGTCGATGAACAGGTTCAGGGCGAGGATGCGCTGCTGGAGTCCCTTCTCGAGGCGGGTCCACTCCGTACCCGAGACGATCCGGGGGATCAGGTCGAAGGGCAGGGTCTTTTCGACGCCGCGGTTGTCGCTGTAGACATTGAAGGTGATGCCCGCCTGCATCAGGGCCCGCTCGGCCGCCTTCTGGCGCATCTTGAGTTCGCCGGAAGGCAGGCCCTCGATCTCTCGTGCCAGTACGCGGGAGGCGGGATGCGGTTCTCCCGACGACGAGATCATCTCGTCGTAGAAGTCACCGCGGTCATAGCGGGAAAAGTTCATGGAAACGGGGGGCGACCGGCAGGAAGCGGGCCTCCCCTGGTCCCCGGTCCCGCACATGCCATGCCATCCGATGATCGAAGAAGGGCGGCCTGGGTGCGCGGTGGGCCCCGGCGGGCGGCACCCGCTGAAATCCCCGCTTTTTGCTGTTTCGGATCCCGAGTCGGGATCGCGGTCGATCCGGGATCCTGATGTGGTTTCCCCGCAGCAGGGGGGCGGGTGGTGCCTCGGTTTGAACACGGTGGCGAGATTTGGTCACCCATGCGACCGCCGTCCGTCGAGGTTGTCGAAGTGTGGGGGAAGGGGCCGTACCCGGGCCTGGAACGCGGGAGGGGATGATTCCGGCCATTTCCTGGCCCTCGGTCTGCCACGCTCCCCGAATCACGGATGTGGTGAACCCTTGCCGTCGCGATCGGTGCATCAGCGATGTGCCGCGTATCTCGCGTGGTTTCGCGATTCCGGCATTCGGGTTGGGGCTTGTCCTCCATCAGCAGGGAGAACACCCTTGGAACAAGCGTGATCCGACCCGTTCCCCATGGTCGAAGTTGGTCCTCCGCAGGACTCGTGCGGCAGGTCGCATCATGCGTTCTGGTCCTGTCCACCCTCGCGGTGACGGCGTTGGCCGTTCCACTGCCACCCCCGGTGAAGGCCGCGGTCGGTCGGTACTGCCTCGATTGTCATGACGGGGACGTCAAGAAGGGTGACCTGGATCTCGGCGGCATCCTTTCGGACGACCTCCAGAAGCACTCCGTCGAATGGGAGCGCGTCGTCCGAAGACTCGCGGCCCGGCAGATGCCCCCGGTCGGCAAGGACCGGCCCGCGGAGAGGGAACTCGAACGCCTCGTGGCGACCCTGGCTTCATCGCTGGATCAGGTGGCGGCGAAGAACCCGGATCCCGGACGGCCCGGCGCCTTCCATCGGCTCAACCGCACCGAGTATCGGAACGCCATCCGGGATCTGCTCGGGGTCGAGATCGACGCGGCGACGCTCTTGCCGAAGGACGACGCGAGCCACGGGTTCGACAACATGACCGGCGGCGATCTGTCGCCGACCCTGCTCAACCGCTACATCTCCGCCGCCGAGAAGATCGGTCGCATCGCCGCGGGGTCGCCGATCCCGAGGCCCACGGGCGGGACCTATCGCCTGAAGCCGGACCTCACGCAGGAGGAACACGTGGCGGGTCTTCCTCTCGGCACGCGCGGCGGAGCGCTGATCCGGCACACGTTTCCGAGGGATGGCGAGTACGAGATCCAGATCCGACTCACGCGCGACCGCAACGAGGTGGTCGAGGGCCTGCACGAGAGCCATGAACTCGAGGTCCTGCTGGATCGAGGCACCGCCGCGCGATTCCAGGTGGGACCACCGAAGGGCGACCGGGATTTCGAGAAGGTGGATGCCCATCTGAAGGCCCGCATCCCGGTGACGGCGGGCCTCCACGAGGTCGGTGTGACGTTCATCAAGAATCCGTCCTCGCTGGTGGAGACCCAGCGCGATCCGTTCCAGGCGCGCTACAACATGCACCGGCATCCCAGACTCTCGCCGGCCGTCTACCAGGTGTCCGTCACCGGTCCGTACGAGTCGCAGGAAGCCGGCCCAGCGGCCGGTCGCAGCAAGGTGTTCACAAGTCGTCCGAAGCACCCGGGCGAGGAGCGAGCCTGTGCCGAGCGCATCCTTTCCGACTTCGTGCGCAGGGCCTACCGGCGGCCGGTGTTGGCGGCCGACCTGGTCAAGCCGCTGAGGTTCTACAGCGAGGCCCGGGAGACCGGCGGGTTCGAGGCCGCGATCGGATCGGCCATCAGCGCCGTCCTTGTCAGTCCCGAGTTCCTTTTCCGCATCGAGCGCGACCCCGTCGACCTGCCACCGGCGACGGTCCATCGGATCAGCGACGTGGAACTGGCCTCGCGTCTGTCGTTCTTCCTCTGGAGCAGCATCCCGGACGAGGAGCTTCTGGCGGCCGCCGAACGGGGGGATCTGCATCGCCCGAAGGTCCTGGAGAAGCACGTGCGCCGGATGCTGGTCGATCCGCGTTCCGGCAGTCTTGTCGAGAACTTCGCCGCGCAATGGCTCCACCTGCGGAACCTGGATTCCTTCACGCCGGATCTCCGGCTGTTCCCCGACTTCGACGACAACCTGCGTCAGGCCTTCCGACGCGAGACCGAGCTCCACTTCGAGGCGCTCCTGCGCGAGGACCGTGCCGTCCTGGACCTGATCCGGTGCGACCACACGTTCCTGAACGAGCGGCTCGCCAAGCATTACGGCATCCCCCACGTCCACGGCAGCCGGTTCCGTCGTGTGGATCTCGGACCCGGAAGCCTGCGCGGGGGACTGCTGCGCCAGGGCAGCGTGCTCACGGTGACCTCGTACGCGACGCGCACCTCGCCGGTGCTCCGCGGTCATTGGGTCCTGGGCAACCTGCTGGGAACCCCGCCCCCGCCGCCGCCCGCCAACATCCCCAACCTGAAGGAGAACACGGTGTCCGAAACCCTGCCGATGCGCGCCCGGTTGTCCGCGCACCGGGCCAATGCCGCCTGCGCGAGTTGCCATGACCTGATGGATCCGGTGGGTTTCGCGCTGGAGAACTTCGACGCCATCGGCCGCTGGCGATTGAGCGAGAGCGGTTTGCCCATCGATGCGAGTGGCGGGCTTCCCGATGGCAGCCGGTTCTCCGGTGTCACGGGTCTGGAGGACGCCCTGCTCGGGCATCCCGATCTCTTCGTCGGAACGGTTGCCGAGAAGCTGCTCACCTTCGCGCTGGGTCGCGGGATACGGGAGCAGGATGCGCCAGCCATCCGCCGGATCGTCCGGGATGCCCGGCGCGACGGGAACCGCTTCTCATCGATCGTCGTCGGCATCGTCCAGAGCACCCCGTTCACCCACAGGAGGACACCATGAGAGTCATCACGAAGAAGTTCATCCCGCGTCGCACGTTCCTGCGTGGCATGGGAGCCACCCTGGCCCTGCCGCTGCTCGATTCGATGGTGCCCGCCGCGACACCGCTCGCCCGGACGGCCGCGCACCCCGTGCGTCGGTTGGGCTTCGTCTTCATGCCGATGGGGTGCGACAACTCCCGTTGGACCCCTCCTGGCGACACGCTCGACCGGTTGTCGCCGATCCTCGGTTCGCTCGCGCCCGTGCGCGACAAGGTCTGCATCATCTCCAACCTGGAACTCCAGAACGCCTATCCCGGAAGCCACGCGACCTCCAACTCCGCCTTCCTGAGCGCCGCCAAGGCCAAGCTGACCGAGAGCAACGACTACTACCTGGGGACCACGGTCGATCAGATCGCCGCCCAGCGCATCGGGCAGGGGACCCAACTGCCGTCCCTCGAGCTGGCCATGGACCACCTCCAGGTCGTCGGCCAGTGCGACAACGGGTATTCCTGCGCCTACCAGAACAACCTCTCCTGGTCGTCCCCCACGACCCCGCTGCCGGCCGAGGCGCATCCACGCATCGTCTTCGAGAGCCTCTTCGGGGAGGGAGGCAGCCTCGACGAACGCCGTGCCGCGCTCCGGAGACGGGCCAGCCTGCTCGACTCGTTCACCGAGGACCTCGGCCGACTGCGACGCGACCTCGGCGCCGGCGACCGGGCAAGACTCTCCCAATACCTGGAGACGGTCCGCGAGGTGGAGCGCCGCATCCAGAAGGCCGAGGCCGACACCCGAGATCATCCGCTGCCGGATCTGGACCGCCCCGTCGGCGTTCCCGCCGCGTATGCCGACCATGCCCGCCTGATGTTCGATCTGCAGGTGCTCGCGTTGCAGGGGGACGTGACCCGCGTCATCACCTTCCAATTGGCGCGCGAGACCAGCAACCGCACCTACCCCGAGATCGGAGTGCCCGATCCCCATCATCCGCTTTCCCACCACGGCAACGACCCGGCGAAGATCGAACGCATGTCGAGGATCAACGCGTTCCACGTGTCGCTCTTCGCCGAGTTCCTCCAGAAACTGAAGGCCACCCGCGAGGGGGACGGCACGCTGCTGGATCATTCGCTCTATCTCTA
>JBEGWF010000162.1:0-19351 GCA_041177965.1 Verrucomicrobiota bacterium
CCATGAACCCCGTCTCCCTCGTATCCGGCTGCCTGCTGGCGGCCATGACCCTCTCGGCGGCTGCGCCGAAGAAGGTCCTCGTGGTCACCGCCACCAAGGGCTTCCGCCACAGTTCCATCGCCACCGCCGAGAACGTCATCACCACGCTCGGTGAGACCTCCGGGGAGTTCACCGTGGTGGATTACGTGCGGGGCGGCGCCGACGGCAAGGACGACAACGAGGTCCGCGAGAAACTCTCCATGGCCAACCTGGCCAAGGTCGATGCCGTGATCTTCGCCAACACCACCGGTGACCTCGCCATTCCCGATCGCGAGGGCTTCATCCGCTGGATCGAGAAAGGTCATGCCCTCATCGGCATGCACTCCTGCAGCGACACGTTCCACGGCTTCCCGGCGTTCTACGGGATGCTGGGCGGATTGTTCCTGACCCACGGCGCGCAGGTGAGCGTGGACATGGCCAACCAGGATCCGTCGCACCCGGCGAACCAGCACCTCGGCGACACCTGGACGATGTTCGACGAGATCTACGAGTTCAAAGAGTTCCACCGCAATCGCGTCCACGGCCTGCTGACCCTCGACAAGCATCCGCAGAACCACCTGCCCGGCGATTATCCCGTGGCCTGGTGCAAGGACCTGAAGGGTGGCGGTCGCATGTTCTACACCTCGCTCGGCCATCGCGAGGACGTGTGGACCAGCGCCGCCTACCAGAAGCACATCCTCGGCGGTATCCGGTGGGGATTGGGCTTGGCCAAGGGCAGCGGCGCGGTGACCGACACGGCCAATGTGCTGAGCCCGGCCGAGAAGAAGGCGGGCTTCAAGCTGCTGTTCGACGGCACCTCGATGAAGGGGTGGAAGTACCGCCGCGACGACGGCATGAAGTCGTGGAGCGTGCAGAACGGCATGCTCTGCAACGTGCTCAAGGTCGATCGCGAGGGCAATTTCACCGAGCACGGCACCGACCTGCTCACCGAGGAGAAGTTCAAGGACTTTGTCATCCGCTACGAGTACCAGGTGGCCCCGAAGTCGAACTCCGGGCTCTACCTTCGCGGGCGTCACGAGATCCAGATCCTCGACGACGCGAAGTCGGGCAAGTCCTCGAACGGCGGCAATGGCGCCATCTACAATCTCCAGTCGCCCTCGCTTTTCGTGTCCCGCAAGGCCGGGCAGTGGCAGACGGTCGAGGCCCGGATCGTGGGCCAGAAGATCACGCTGTTGCTCAACGGCGTGAAGGTGCACGACGGGGTGGTTAGCCCCAAGGGCACCGGAGGCCAGCTTGATGACCAGGTCGATCAGCCGGGCCCGATCCTGCTCCAGGGAGACCACGGAGCCGTGGCGTTCCGGAACCTCCGCATCCGCAAGTTGGATTGATCCCGCTCGGGTCCGGTTCTTCTGCCGTCGATCCACGTGACGTTTCCGTGTCCCGATCCTGCGGGATTGAAACCGGCGGGCGGTTCCGGAGACCGTTCGTGGCGATGAAACAGGCGGGCCGTTCACTCGCGGGTTGCGCGCTCGGATCGGGAGGTCGTTCCGGATGAACCCCATGCGATCGGTCGCATGGGGTTCGCTGGCGGCCATCGCCGGTCTGGTGGCCCTGCTGGCGTGGAATTCATCCCCGCCGGCCCATTCGCCCGTGCGCGAATCCCTCGTGGTCTTTTGCGCGGCCGGCCTGAAGCCCGCCGTCGAGGCTGCGGCCGCGGATTATCAGCGGGAGCAGCAGGTGGCCATCCAACTCCAGTACGGAGGGTCGGGCACCCTGCTCAACAACCTGAGGGTCGCCCAGCGGGGCGATCTTTTCATTCCCGGAGATGCGGGTTTCGTCGACATGGGCCGATCCAACGGGCTCCTGGCCGAGGTGCTGCCGCTGGCGCGGATGAGCGCCGTCATCGCCGTGCCCCGGGGCAATCCGAAGGGGATCGCTTCGGTGCGTGACCTGCTCCGTGACGGGGTGCGGTTGAGTCTGGGCAACCCCGATTCGGTCGCCATCGGGACGGTGGCTCGCGCGGCCCTGGTCCGCAGCGGGGATTGGCCGGCCCTGTCGGCCCGCGCTCTGGTGTTCAAACCCACGGTCAACGACGTGGCCAACGACGTGAAACTGGCCGCCGTCGATGCGGGCATCGTCTGGGATGCCACCCTCCGCCAATATCCCGAGTTGGAGGCGGTGCGGGTGCCGGAGTTGGCGACGGCGCGCTCCGAGGTGTCGGTCTGTGTCCTCCGGTCCAGCGCCCGACCCACCGAGGCGCTGCGGTTCGCCCGGTATCTGAGCGCCCGCGACCGGGGCATGCGCCGCTTCCAGGAGGCGGGCTTCGAGAGCGTGGCCGGGGACGTCTGGAAGCCCCGACCCTCGGTCGTCCTTTACAGCGGGTCGGTCAACCGGTTGGCGGCCGAGCCCACCCTCAGGGAATTCGAGCAGCGCGAAGGGGTCGAGATCACCCGGGTGTACAACGGTTGCGGCATCCTCACGGCCCAGATCCGGTCGGGTCAGCGACCGGACGCCTACTTCGCCTGCGATGTCTCCTTCATGGAGACCGTCCAGAAGGATTTCCGACCGGCGGTGGCCCTGGCTCGGACCCCATTGGTGCTTGCGGTCCGAAAGGGCAACCCCGCGAAGATCGAGCGGTTGGCCGATCTGGCCCGCCCCTCGCTCAAGGTGGGACTGTGCCACGAGGACCAGAGCGCCTTGGGGGCCTTGAGCGCCCGGTTGCTCCGCTCGGCCGGACTGTGGGACGCCGTGAAATCCAATCTGGCGGTGCAGGCGCCCACCGGAGACCTGTTGGTGAACCAGTTGCGTTCGGGGGCCCTCGATGTGGCGCTGGTCTATGCCGCCAATGCCTCGGCCGTGGCCGACCTCGTCGATCGGGTCCCGCTGTCCGGTCCGGGGACCCTGGCCGTGCAACCGTACGCCGTCGGACGGGATTCCGACCACGCCCAGTTGATGGGCCGCCTGCTGCGGGCGCTCGAATCGCAGGCCTCCCGCGACCGCTTCCTGGCGGCCGGATTCCAAACCGAGGAACCCGCCCCGTGACTTCGCCGTCCCAGGTTCCCGTGGTCTCTCCCGACGTCCGGTTCTCCCCCGGTTCCGACCGGCGTTTCCTCGCGGCCTTGATCGTGCTCGGCGGCAGCTACGGCGTGCTGCTCCTCGCGATGGTCGCCGCCGACCTTTTCTACACCACGCCGGGTCATCTGTGGCACGCGCTGGGTTCGCCGGAGATCCGGTATGCCATCCGACTCAGCCTCCTGAGTTGCACCCTGACCACGCTGCTCTCGCTGTGGGTGGCCGTGCCGATCGGCTACCTCATGGCCCGCTTCGATTTCCCGGGTCGCTCGCTGCTCGATGCCCTGCTGGACATCCCCATCGTGCTGCCGCCATTGGTGATCGGCCTGAGCCTGCTGATCCTCTTCCAGACGCCTCCATTGCGGGCCTTGGAGAAGGTCTTTCCGGTGACCTATGCGGTGCCCTCGGTGATCCTGGCCCAGTTCATGGTGGCCTGCGCCTTCGCCGTCCGGACCCTGCGGACCACCTTCGCCCAGATCCCTCCGCGCCAGGAACAGGTGGCCCTGACCCTGGGCTGCAACCGGGCGCAGGCCTTCTGGCGCGTGGTGTTGCCGGCGGCCCGTCCGGGGATCCTCACGGCGGCCACCCTGGCCTGGGCGCGGGCTCTCGGAGAATTCGGGCCCATCCTCGTGTTCTCCGGGGCCACGCGCATGAAGACCGAGGTGTTGCCCACGACGGTGTTCCTGGAGTTGTCGGTGGGGCGTCTCGAGGCGGCGGTGGCGGTCTCGCTGCTCATGATGGCGTCGGCGGTGGTCGCCTTGATCCTGTTGCGCACCTGGGGTGGGCCGGGGTCCCGGGGGCGGGAAGGGGGACTGCGACTCGGATGATCTCCCTGCGACAGGTGACCGTGCAGGCCGGTGGGTTCCATCTCCGCGAGGTCTCGCTGGAGATCCCCACCGGCAGCCATACCGCCCTGATGGGGCGGACCGGTTCGGGCAAGACGACCCTGCTCGAGGGCATCTGCGGCCTGCGCCCGGTGCTGTCCGGGTCGGTCTGGATCGGCGGTCGGGACGTCACCGCGCTGCCCCCGGGCGAACGGGGCATCGGCTTCGTGCCGCAGGATGGGGCCCTCTTCGATCCGTTGACCGTGCGCCAACACCTGGAATTCGCGCTGGAGTTGCGGGGGTGGAGTGCGGATCGGCGCGCCCGTCGTTCCGATGAATTGGCCGGCTGGTTGGGCCTGACGCCGCTCCTTGATCGGTGGCCGGCCGGGTTGAGCGGCGGCGAGCGCCAGCGGGTGGCCCTCGGTCGGGCATTGGCCTTCCATCCCCGGGTGCTCTGCCTGGACGAGCCGCTGTCGGCCCTCGATGACCAGACGCGGGGTGAGATGGTGGCGCTGCTGAAGGAGATCCGGAGCCGCACGGGCATCACCCTCCTGCACATCACGCACAACCGGTCCGAGGCCGAGTGCCTCGCCGATCGGATCCTCCAATTGCGCGAGGGACGCCTCGAATCCTGAGCCCATGAACGCATCCCCCTCAGCGCCCGAGTTGACCGAAGACGAGATCGAGGCCTATGGCTGGCAGATCCCGGTCGGCGGCTTCGGCGAGGCGGCCCAACGCCGTCTCAAGGGGGCTTCGGTGCTGGTGTCGCGGGTCGGCGGGCTCGGGGGCATGGTGGCCTTCCAACTGGCTGCCGCCGGGGTCGGGCGTTTGGTCCTGGCCCACGGGGGCAACCTCCGGTCCGACGATCTCAATCGCCAATTGCTGATGACCCACGACCACATCGGCAAACCGCGCATCGAGAGCGCCGTGGCGCGCCTGAAGGCCTTGAATCCCCGCGTGGAGATCGTGGCCGAACCGTCCAACGTCTCGGAAGCCAATGTCGCACGACTGGTGGGCCTGGCCGATGTCGTGGTCGACTGCGCTCCGCTGTTCGAGGAACGTTACCTCATGAACCGGGAGGCGATGCGTCAGGGCAGGCCGATGGTCGAGGCGGCCGTCTACGATCTCGAATTCCATCTGACGACCTTCCTGCCGGGGGTGACCGGATGCCTGCGATGCCTCTACCCGCAACCCAGTCAGACCTGGACCCGCAGGTTCCCCGTGCTGGGGGCGGTCTCTGGCACGGCCGGGGGGATGGCGGCCCTCGAGGCGATCAAGGTGATCACCGGAGTGGCGCCCACGCTGGCCGGGCGGTTGATGACCCTGGATCTGCGGACCTGGCGGATGGCCCGCCTGCGCACCCGCCGCGTCCCCGAATGCCCCGACTGTGCCCGATGCACCGGAGGAGCCCGATCATGAGCCGCCTTCAAGGTCTCAGCCGAATTCACCGCTGGAAGGGTTGGCTGCCGATCCTGATGGCTCCCCTGTGGGTCCTGTCGGTATGGGCCTGTCGCTATTCGGTTCGCGACACGGGCTTTGTGGATCTGGGGCTCGAATCCTATCGCCTGCGATGGGTCTCGGAACCGGGGAGCATGGAGGTTTCGCCGGGCCTTCGATCGAGGGCCGTCGCGGTGTTGCGCGAATCCAACCTGGTCTGGGATGAAGAACCGTCGGGCGAAGGGTTTCCGCGCACCCCCGGGCTGTACCTCCGCGAGATCGGCGGACGGGTGCTGACTCTGGCGCTGACGAACCGGCCCGATGAGGCCGCGATGGTGCGGGCCATCGAAGCGGCGGCCGTGTCGCCGTTGCGGGAACGGGTGTACCGGGAAGGCCTCCGGGCCTATGCGTTGGTGATGCTCTTCGAGGGCTCGGATGCGGCGGTCAATGCGCGGGTGCGGCAGGATGCCGAGGCGGCGATCGCGGCCACCGCCCGGCTGCTGTCCACCATGCCCAAGCCGGTCGAGACCCCGCCGCAATTGATCTCCGTGTCCCAGAAGGAGCAATCGCTCGAGCGGGTCCTGGTCTGGGGATTGGGGCTGGACCCCGATCCGACCGAGTCGCCGCGGGTGGCCCTGGTCTATGGGCGTGGCCGTCGGTTGGGGGCTCCCCTCGAAGGCCCGCTCATCACGCAGACCGCCTTGCGCGACCGGTTGCTGCTCATCGGTCAGGACTGCGAATGCGATCTCGATCGGGCCTGGCTGCGGGGACCCCTGCTGCCCGGGCGGTGGGGAAGGGAGTTGCAGCAGGCCGCCCTCGGCGCGTTGGGATTCGACCCCGGCAACCCCATGGTCCGCGCCGAGATCAGCCGGATCGTGGAGCGCGGGCCGCAGAATCCGGGACGTCGTCGCCCGCCGTCCTCGGGCACCTCGTTGGGCTATTCCGAGGAGTCCGTGGAGGCGATTCCCGACCCTGAGCCGGATGCCCCATCCCCGGACGAAGTTCCCAGTGCGGCCACCGTTCCCGCCGCGGTCCCCGCCGCCGCCAGCGCGGCCACGTCTTCGGGCGAAGCTCGTGAGACAGGCCGCGGCCACGGAGGCTGGTGGGTGCTGGCGGGAGGGTTCGCGGTGTTGATCGCCGCGGGTTGCGCCCTGGGGTTCCGAGCGTCACGACGATGAACTCTCCCTTCCGACTCATCCTGCGCGAAGGCTGGCATTCCCGCCTCAATGCCGCCCTGACGCTGCTGGCCCTCACCGGTGCGGTGGCGATGTTGACGGCGGTGCACCTGCTCACCGCCGCCGCCGAACGCGAGACCCGTCGGGTCGTGCGCGATCTCGGGTTCAACCTGCGGATCCTGCCGAAGGAGACCGATCCGGAGCGCTTCTTCCTGGTGGGCCATTCCGAACACACGATGCCGGCCGAGGCGGTGAACCGGATGGCCGCCGGGGCCGGCACGTTCATCACCTTCAACCACCTGACACCGGTCCTCGAACGTCGGATCCAGGTGGGCGGCCATGAATGCCTGCTCACGGGCCTCGGTGACACCGTGGTGGGACCCGGTGAGAAGAAGCAGCCCATGGGATTCCGGATCGCCCCGGGCACGGCGCATGTCGGGAGCGTTCTGGCCGAGCGACTGGGTCTCAAGACCGGCGGCACCCTGGAGGTGGCAGGCCGATCCCTCCGGGTGGAACGCATCCTGGTGGAGGCCGGCACGGAGGAGGATGTGCGGCTTTACACCGCATTGTCGGATGCCCAGGCCGCCCTGGGATTGCCGGGCCGCATCAGCGAGATCAAGGCGATCGACTGCCTGTGCCTGACCGCCGATCAGGATCCGTTGCCGAAGATCCGGGAGGCGCTCTCACGCCTGTTGCCCGAGGCCCGCGTCATCCAGATGCGCACCCTCGCCGATGCGCGGGCCAAGCAGCGACAGGCTTCGGAGCGCGTGAGCGCCTTCGCGGTGCCCATGACCCTGCTGGTCTCGGCCGTGTGGATCCTGGTGCTCGCCGTCCTGAATGTGCGCCAACGGCGGGTGGAGATCGGCCTCTGGCGTGCCCTGGGGACGGGCTCGTCGCGGATCGCGGCGTTGTTCCTCGGGAAGGCGGTGGTGCTGGGCGGGGTCGGCGGGATCCTCGGCTATGCGGTCGGGACGTTGGTCGCGCTGCATTGGGGAGCCGCTCTGTTTCCGGTGACGGCGTCGTCGCTGAAGTCCGACCCGTCGCTGGTGCTGCCCGCGCTGGGGCTCACCCCTCTGTTCGCGGCCGCCGCCAGCTTCCTGCCGGCGATGATGGCCGTGGCGCAGGATCCGGCCGAAACCCTGCGCACCGATGGATGACGCCATGACCGACCCGCTCATCGAGGCCTCGGGCCTCACCCGGAATTACGCCTCCCGCCCCGACCGGGTGGCCGGAGTCTCCGACCTGACCCTGCGCGTGGGGCGCGGCGAGTTCGTGGTGATCCAGGGAGCCAGCGGCTCCGGCAAGAGCACCCTGCTCTTGATGCTGGGGGCGTTGCTGAGGCCCCAGCGGGGAACACTGCGGGTGGATGGGGTCGATCTCTGCGGTTTGAACGCATCGGGATTGTCCCGGTTCCGGGCCCGGTCGGTGGGCTTCGTCTTCCAGTTGTTCCACCTCGTGCCCTACCTGACCGTGCACCACAACGTGCTGGCGGGTCTGCCGCCCGGCGGTGACGTCGACGCCTCCGAGGCCGACCGTTGGATCGAGGCCCTCGGGTTGACCGAGCGTCGGGATGCCGACCCCGCGACCCTGAGCGCGGGGGAACGGCAGCGGGTGGCCCTGGCCCGGGCCCTGGTCAAGCGCCCCCCCTTGATCCTCGCCGACGAGCCCACCGGCAATCTCGATCCCGACAACGCCGCCCGCGTGTTGGAGCATCTCGACCGCTATCGCCGGGCCGGCGGCACGGTGGTGCTCGTGACCCACGGCTCCGAGGCCAACCGGTATGCCACCCAACGCCTCCGTCTGGAGGCCGGTCGGTGGGTGAGTCCCTCTTCGAACGCCCCTTCCCACGCATCCGCATCATGACCCGATTCCGCAACCCGATCGCCGCGGTGGCCTTCCTGGCCCTGGCTTCCGCCCGTGCCGCCGACTGGCCCACCTACCGGGGCGACTACGCCCGCAGCGGCGTCTCCACCCAGAGCCTGGCCGGCATTCCGGTGGTGTCCTGGACCTGGCGATCGAAGCACCCGCCGCAACCCGCGTGGCAGGGAGAGGCCAAGTGGGACGGCTGGAACAAGGTCTTCGACATGAAGCCGCGCCAGGCCTTCGACCGCGCCTTCCATGTCGTGGCCTCCGGTCGTCGGGCCTACTTCGGGTCGTCGGCCGATGATCAGGTGCGCTGCCTCGACGCCCGATCCGGCCAGGTCCTGTGGAGCTTCTTCACCGAGGGCCCGGTGCGGTTGGCTCCGACCCTGCACGAGGGGCGTCTCTATTTCGGAAGCGACGATGGCTGCGTGTACTGCCTGCAGGCCGACGACGGACGATTGATCTGGAAGACCCGGGCCGTTCCCACCGATCGAAGGATCCCGGGCAATGGTCGCATCATTTCGGCCTGGCCGGTGCGCACTTCGGCGGTGGTCCAGGACGGCAAGGTGTATGTGACGGCGGGGATGTTTCCGGCCGATGGTGTCCACCTGATCGCCCTCGATGCCGGCACCGGTGCCGAGGTCTGGCGTCAGGTCCAGAACGACCTGCCGGCCCAGGGGTATCTGCTGGCCTCCCGCAGTCGGTTGTACGTGCCGGCGGGGCGCAACAATCCGGCCGTGTGCGACATCGCCACGGGCAAGCGGGTGCGGGTGGTCGAGGGGGCCGGGGGCACCTATGCGCTCCTCACCGACGATCTGCTGGTCTTCGGCCCGGGCAAGACCGGTCAATTGGGCGCGGTGGAGGAGGGGAGCTCCGATCAGTTGGCCAGCTTCCAGGGCAACCACATGATCGTCACGGGCAACCGGTCCTACCTGCATTCCGATTCCGAGATCAGCGCTCTGGACCGCGGACGTTATCTGCAGTTGGCGCGGGAGCGGAAATCGATCTCCTCCCAACAGGCCGCGTTGGCCAAGAAGGTCAAGGCGCTGGGCAACAAACCGGGCGGCGACGAGGAACGCGCCCAGCTGAAGAAACAATTGGCCGATCTGGGCAGGCGCCTCGACGAGGCCACTCAGGCGATGGACCAATGCTTGCTGTGGAAGGTCCCGTCGACCTGGCCTCATGAGGTCATCCTGGCCGGGGACACCCTGATCCTCGGGGGCTCCGGCGAGGTGGTCGGACTGCCCGCCGCCTCCGGAAAGCTCGGATGGAAACTCCCCGTGCCCGGCATCGCCTACGGCCTGGCCGCGGCCGATGACGCCGTGTTCGTCAGCACCGATCACGGAGCGATCCTCTGCCTGCGCTCGCCCAGCGCCACGCAACCCACCTCCCCGACCCGCACCTCCGATTCTTCCCGCCCATGACCACCTCCTTTTTGATTCGTCTGGGAGCCTCCCTGATCGTCAGCGCCACTCTGGGTGTGTGCGCCCAGGAATCCGGACGCATCGGCCGTTGGGTGTTCGCGCCCGAATGGGCCCAGAACGCCGGCATGCGCGCGCCGGTCGGCAAAGAGCTGACCTTCGTCGGCAAACCCCGATTGGTGAAGGACCCCGGGCCGCCCCGGATGGAATTGCCCGGCCGCGAGGAGCGCATCGTGGTCGCCAACGCCCCGGATCGCACCCTGATGCCGGAACGCGACCTGACGGCCGAGGCCTGGGTGCGGGTGGATCGGGTGACCCCGTGGGGCGGATTCATCGGCCAGGTGCAGGACAACGGCGACTTCGAGCGCGGATGGGTGCTGGGTGCCGTGGAATCGCGCTTCGCCTTCGCCCTCGCGTCCGAGGGAGGCAAACGCCTGACCTTCCTGACTGCGCCATCGGCCTTCCAGACCAACCGATGGTATCATGTGGCCGGCGTCTATGACGGCACCGAGATGCGCCTGATGGTCGATGGCGCGGTCGTGGCCACGAGTCGGGACCAGTCGGGGCCCATCCTGTATGCGCCTTCCGGTCCGATGGTCATCGGGGCCTATCAGGACGACGATGAGCACTTCCGCCTTGCCGGGGCTCTGCATGAAGTGGGCCTGTTCCGGAGGGCGCTGCCCATCGCGGAGTTGCAGGCCCACCATGAGGGTCGCAAGCGGATGTTCCCGGAGCCGTCGCCCGAGCCGATCTTCGCCAAGCCCGACTTCGGTCCGTTCGTCGATTGGGTGGATCGCACGACGGTGGAGGTGGTCTGGGAGACGTCGACGGACGAGCCGACCGTCTTGGAACTCGAGTCGCCCGACGGTACCCGCCAGCGCCGGGACGGGCGGCCGGGACGGAACCATTCGGTGACGCTCACCGGGCTGCTGCCCGACCGGGAGTATCACTACCGGTTGATCTTTTCCGATCGCGAAGGACGTCCGGTCACCAGTCGTCGGTACCTCTTCGATTCCTCGTTCTATTATCGACCGGCCCGGCCGGCGGTCTCCTCGACCACGCCGGCGGCCTCTCGGGCCGCACAGGTCATCCGGGCTTCCGGAGTGCATCAGGGCTATGCGTTGATCCACGGTTCCGCCGACGCCGATCTCGCGATCGAACTGGTGCGTCAGAGCGATCTGGAGGTGGTCCTGGTGGAGAAGGAGCCAGCGTTGATCCAACGTCTGAGACAGCGCTTGGACGAGGCGGGGATCTATGGAGTCCGCGCCACGGTGATGCATGGCGATGGGGCGCAACTGCCCTTGGGAGGCCTCACGGCCAACCTGATCGTGGTCACTTCAGGTCGGCCGCCCGAAGTGTCGGCCACCGAGGTTCACCGGTTGCTCCGACCGGTGGGCGGGGCCTTCTTGGCGGAGGTGCTGGCCGGGCAGTCGCAGGCCTGGGCCCGATGGGTGGAGGGTTCTCCCTTGTCGGACTGGAGCGCTGTCCCGGGGGCCGCCGGCGACCGCGGTGAACTGCGCCGATGGGTGCGGGGTCGATTGGCCGGTGCGGGCGACTGGACGCACCAGTACGGCCGCGCCGACAACTCCTCGAGCAGCCTCGACGACCTCGTCCGCGGCGACTTGCAGGTGGCCTGGTGGGGAGACCCGGGTCCGCGGCCCATGCCCGATCGGGGCAATCGCAACCCGGCCCCTCTGAGCGTCGACGGTCGCCTGATGATCCAGGGCGACCGCATCCTCTTCGGGTTGGACGCCTACAACGGGGCCATCCTGTGGTCGTTCTCCTGCCCGGAGATCCGCCGCGCCAACGTCACCCGCGACAGTTCCAACATGACGGCCGCCGGGGACCGGCTCTTCGTGGCCCACGGTCGCCATTGCGTGGGGATCGACGCCCAGACGGGGGCGAGGTCGCGCCGCTACTCGGTTCCCGCGGCCGGCGAGCAGGCTCGGGATTGGGGCTACGTCGCCGCCGAGGCCGGGTTGCTCATCGGCAGTCGGGTGAAGCCGGGATCGGCGTATCTGGGCGATGACGGCGAGTGGTACGAGGAGTATGCCGCCGACCAGATCGCGCGCGTGACCAGCGACCTGCTCTTCGCCATGGATCCCGAGACGGGCAAGCCCGTGTGGCAGTATCAGGGCGGGGCGGTCCTCAATTCCACGATCACGCTCGGTGACGGCATGATCTTCTTCCTGGAGAGCCGCAATCCGGTGGCCGTTTCCGCGCCCTTCGCCCGGCAGAGCCCCGAGGTCCTGACCGATCAATGGTTGGTGGCCTTGGATCTGAAGACCGGAAAGAAACTCTGGCAGAAGACCCACGACTTCAGCGCCCTGAAGTTCATGACCTACCTCGTCCATGGAAAGAACACGGTGGTGGTGACCGGTACCGATGCCTCGAAGCATTTCCACACCCTCGCCTTCAACGCGCCTTCACCCCGCGGGAACCAGGACACCGGCGACGACATCATCGGTGCGATCGGCGGGCGCCTGCTCTGGTCCGAGTCGCACAAGGAGGACAAGGGGCATCATAGCGGCCATCTGCAGCATCCGGTGGTCATCGGGGACACCTACTACTCCGACCAACGCGCCTTCAAGCTCACCACGGGCGAACTGGTCCGCAAAGACCTGCCCGAGCGTCGGGGATGCGGCGTCATGTCGGCCGGGCGCAACGCCATCTTCTTCCGGCATCACTTCCACGGCATGTGGGATCTGGAGTCGGACAAGCGCACCCAATTCGAGGGGATCCGATCGGGTTGCTGGCTGAGCATGATCCCCGCGGGTGGGATGCTGCTGGCGCCGGAGACCAGCGCGGGGTGTTCGTGCACGCACGCGATCCAGACCTCGATCGGCTATATCCCCAAGACTCTGGCGGGGCGATAGACCGGCGGTGGGGGGCGTCAGAGGGGGCCGACCGGCGGATGCTCCCGGTACACGTCGGTCACGATGGCCTCCTTGGCCTTCCAAACCAATGTCATGGTCAGGGCGACCGGAGGAAGTCCCAGCGAGACCACCAGGAACACCCGGCCCTGCTCCAGCACCTCGAGCCACTCCTGCAGTCCTGCAGGGGCGATCGGGAACTCCCGGGCCGCGGTCCAACCGGCCGCGAAGACCAGCAGCGTGGTCAGCAGGCTGGTGTTGATGGTGGTGAAGAGCCGCATGTCCGAGCGCAGCGTCTCGTCCGGCAGCATCGCGGCCAGGCGTCGCAGCGCATGGTTCAGGGCCAGGAGGAACCCGAGCCCGGAGAACAGCAGGAGCAGGAGGCTGGCTCCGAAGAGGTCCACCTCGGGACGCCGGCTCCACCACCAGGTGAAGGGCGAGAGGGCCAGGTTCAGGAGGGCCAACAGTTCCGCCCGCCGGACCGAGTGGATCCAGACCCGTTCCTGCGGTTGGAAACGCTCGAGTTGTTTCAGGCCGAACCAGACCAACCCGCACGAGACCACCGGCACGCCGAGTCCCCATTGCGACCAAAGGTCGCCCAGGGCGGTGCGGGCGCACGCGAGCAGGGCCACGGGCAGACCCCAGAAAAGGGCCGACAACCCGCGCACGACGCGGGCGAGCGAAGGTAGCAACTGGTCCTGATTCACCGCGGACGAACCCAACGCTGTTTGACCACCCGGCGGCAAGGAGGAACCCGCGCCACGGGTGGGTATCGGAGGGCGATGCCACTTCGATGTTCGGGGGGAATCCGCCGATCGGAATGCAAGAAGACCGGTCCCGGGGCCGGTGGACGGGGAGAGACGGGGAGAGACGGGGAATCGGGAGGGTGCGCCGTGCCGGGCGCACGCACCAAGCCATGCCGACCAATAAAAAGACCGGCCCCGGGGCCGGTCTTTTGAGAGATTGGAGCGAGTGAAGGGATTCGAACCCTCGACATTCACCTTGGCAAGGTGACGCTCTACCAGACTGAGCTACACTCGCGTTTGCTGGAGACAAGGTGGTCGAAGAGCGGGTGGGTTGGCAAGGAGTTTCGAGAGCGGTCCCATTGTCTTTTTGTCCGCCGGCGGGCCCTGCACCCGCGGGAGGGCGGGGGTCAGGGGCTGATCACCCGGTAGAATCGGGCGGCATTGGTGGTGGTGAGGTCCCGGAACTGTCCGAAGGACTCGGAGGCCTCGGCGGGGAAATCGAGGAGATCCCGCCATCGTGCGGATTCCTGCGAGAGCGAGTCGCGGAACTGCAACCGGTAGGCGCGGGCCCCGCGTCGGGCGAACCTCAACACGGGATTGCCACCGAAGGGTGAGGGCAGCGTCTCGAGGCCCGGACGATCGAGGGCATCACCTGGATGGGTGCCGGCGAGGAATTCGTCCCGATTGCTCGCGCCGTCACCGTCGGGATCTGCCTCGGCCCGGGCCTGGAGCGTCCCGAAGAACCCGAGTTCCCAAAGGTCGGGCAGCAGGTCGCCATCCGAATCGGTGCCCGGTCCCACGTCGGAGGCGAGATCGGGTTGGCCGGGCGAGCCGTCGTGTCGAGCGCTGGCGACCCAGGCCTCGGGGGTGTCGATCTGGAAGGCCAGCAGGGCCTCGGACCGGAGCACCATGCTGTGGCCGTCACCATCGGCCGGCGGCACCCACTGATCGGAGAACTCGAAGTCGAACACGGGGTTTCCCTGCGGATCGAGCAACCGCAGGCGCCCGCCGCCGTCGGAGAGTCGACCGGAATACTTGCCGAGGTGCTCGGCCATCGTCCCGTGCCTCGAACGGAAGGTGGAGTTGTCGGAGGCCAGCACCACCCGCGCATTCGGCGCGAGGGTCCGGGTCCCGTTGGTGCTGTCGAACACGAACGAGACGTCGCCCTCGAGGCGGAAGCCGCTCAGGTCGAGCGGCGCGCCCGACGTGTTCTTGAGTTCGAGGAATTCGCTGTCGTCGGCGTCGTAGGATCGGTCGCCCCGTTGGTTGGAGGGATGGAAATGGATCTCGCTCAGGGTGAGTGGCGGGGCCGACCTCAGGAAGGTGCGGGCGACCGGACTCGACCAAGGCGTGCTGGCGGGCGGTCCGCCGGTCTGTCGACGCACGGGATCGAGGGTCCGGGCGACCAGTCTCACCGGTCCGTCCAGCGGGATGGGGCCGGTGTAGAGCCGCGCCGAGGGCGCCCGGTTGGAGACCCCGAGGGCGCGGGGATCGGTGCCGTCGAGCGTGTACCAGATCGCCGCGCTCGCACTGGCGTTCGGCCCGAAGGACAGGGTCACCGTGGTGCCCGCAGCGACGACGCCGGAATCCAACGAGGGCACCGGGGGCTGGGCCAGCTGGCGGTCCACGAAGTCGAGCCGGTTGGAGACCCATCGCTTCATGGCGTCGAGCTCCGCCTGGTAGCTGCCGCCGCGCCGCGCGATCTTCCAACGTTGTAGATCCCGCTGCTCGGCCTGCCGGATCTGGTTGGCGAGGCGATCCATCAGCATGCCGGTGTATCGCAGCGACAACTGACGGGTCCGCAGCTGCTGGAAGCGGTCCACCCACCGCTGCCAGGCCTCGATGTCCTGGAACAGCTGCCCATACCAACCGGCGAAGATCGGTCCGCAGGTCCAGGTGCGGGGGTTGGCATCGCGGCCATCGGTCGATCCCAGTGCGCGGTCGAAGTCCCAGTGCGGTCCGAAGATGAGCTTCTGGTCCCGGGGTTTGTGGAAGTAGGCGCTCAGGACCAGCGTGTCGACGTTCCCGGAGAGCATCTCGAGGATGTGGTAGTCGATGGCCCGTCCCATCTCGATGAAGTTCTCATAGCTGTTGGTGGGGTTCCGGCGGTTGGCCGCCAGGAATCCCCGGCTCATGGCGTTGACATAGGCCGTCAGGTACTGGCGTTGGGCGATCCGGGCCGGCTGTTTCAGTTCCCGTTCCTTCGGGGTGATCATGGCCACGGTCTGGCCTCCCATGGCCACCCCGGTGTCGCCCGGGTCCAGACGGTCGATCTTCATCACATAGGGCCCGGTGATGTCCGGCACCGTGGTGTCCTCGGGCTGCAGCTTGGGTCCGGAAATGCGCCCGCCGCCGACGCCGATCTTCTCGGTCAGCACGTACAGGCCCTCGTACTGGTTGGTGGCCAGAGGGCCCAGCTTGTTCATGAAGACCTCCACGAACCGGGTCCGTGGCGAGTACTCGCCGATATCCCGGGCCAGCTGGTGCATGAACGGGTTGTGGATGCAGACCGGTTCGAAATTGTTCGGGGCGTACAGGACCCACTCCGATTCGGAGGGCATGCCCAGCACGGATTGTTCAAGGTCTTGGTTGTACTCGTCGGTCCACTGGAGCGCGTACTGCTTCTTGGCCAACCCGGCGCTGCTCGAGCCGCGGATCTTGATGCCGCCCCGGGCCGTGAACTCGGGGATTCCGGTGACCCGCGTGACGCCGTTCCTGGGCTCGAACAGCGACAGCGCCACGACCGTATTGACGCTCTCGGTGGGTGTCTTGCCGAAGGTGGTGATCACCAGCACGGGCAGGTCGGAGCGGAACTGCTGGATGTTGGGATTGGAGACCGACTGGATGGGCTCTCCCCATGCGTTGGTCCCTGTCACGGGTCCCGCTGTCGAGACGACCATCGGAGTGTAGTACTCGGTGCGGACCGGGCCCGGCAGGTGGTTTGTCCGGAAGGCCCGGGCACGGAGCATGACCGCGTTGTTGGTCGCGAGCACCAGCGGAGCGGTGTAGGTGAAGCCGTTGGTGAGGGTCGGGATGCGCCCATCGAGCGAGTAGCGGATGATCGCGTCGGTCGCCGGCTGCGAGAGCGACAGGTGAAGCGTCAGGTTGAGCCGCGGATCCGGGATCAATCCGCCCGGCTGGGAGAACACCACCGACGGCGCGAATCCGATGCCGGAGACCGAATTGGCGCCCCCTGGAGTCGGTGTGGCCATGAAGCCGGACTGTGAAGCGTCTCCAGTGGCCCGGCCGTAGGAGGTGTTCGCCGGGGTGGCCGGGTAGCGCGGGGCGAAGGCGTCCACGGTGACCCCATCAGGAGCGGTCAGGGCGAGGTATTCACCCTCGTTCTTGAGTTTGAAACCGGTGTGCAGCCGGTTCGTGACGCTCGCGCGGTCCTTGCCGGAGGCGAAGACCACCAGGAAGCCCCGGGCCGGCAGGGTGACGTCCGGGAAGGTCCATGGCCTGGCATCGGTCGGGTCGTCGGTGAGGTGCCAGCCTGCCAGCGGGATGTCCTGGTCCGTCACGTTCTGGAGCTCGATCCAGTCCTCGCAGTCGCCCTCCTCGTCGCGGAGGACCTTCTGGTTGTCGGGCATCACCTCCGACAGGATCACACCCCCGGGCCGGGGCGGCGGCAGGAGTTCATAGTCGACGCCCGGGGAGGGGTTGAACGGGTTGGGCGGGTCGGCGAGATCCCGGATGCCGGCGTCGGCAGCCCAGCGGATGGTCGTGGTCCCCACGGGCAGGTCCGGCAGCGTGAACACATACACGTCGCCGCTCAGTTGGCGGGCCGAGGTGGCCGCCAGTCCGTTCACCCGCAGATCGGTGGCATCGACTCCCTGGACCGGTTCGCTGAAGTGCACCTCGAGCTGGGAGAGGCCGAAGACGAACCCCGGTTCCGGGAAGAGTGCCTCGATCACGGGCGGCACGGATTCCACGTCGGACCATCCTCTCCACGGCGCGAGGCAGTGCAGGCCGAGGGTCAGCAGGATCAACAGGCGGCGGACGGGTCTCATCGGGGATGGGTGGACCCTATCGGTCCGAAACCCACGGGCGAGGCTGGAGTTGGCGTGCGCTGTCGCGTCGGAACCCGGGTTTGTCCGGTGGGAGTTCCTGGGGCATGTTGCCCGCAATGAAGGACAGGAAGCGTTTCGTATGGCTGGGCCTGCTCTCGGCCATCGGATGGGTGGGGTGGGCGGCGACGGAGGCCGCCCCACGGGCCAAGGAGGGGCCGGTGGCCATCCTTGCCTCCGAATGGGGCGTGGGGCGCCGGGTTCCGGAACCGGAGGCGGGATCCGAATCCCGATGGCAGGATGTCTTTCGGATCGCCGGGGCGCGGGCGGTGGTGGTGGCGGTCACGAGCACCACCTGCCCGGTCTCGGGCCGGTACGGACCGACCTTCGCCAAGCTCGAGCGGGAGTTCTCCGACCGGGGGGTGCGCTTCGTCTGGGTGGATCCGGTGGCCACCGACAGTCCCGAGTCCCTGCGACAATGGGCGCGGGATCTGGGCCTGCGGGGCCCCTGCCTGCGGGACGACGATGGGCGGATCTCGAAGGCGCTGGGCATCCGGTCCACCGCCGAGGTGTTCGTCCTCGATGCGGCCCTGACGGTCCAATACCGGGGAGCCGTCGATGATCAATACGGTCCGGGATTCTCGAGGGCCGCTCCGACCCGGCGTCTGCTGGTCGAGGCGCTGGAATCGGTCCTGGCGGATCGGGCGGTCGAGACGGCCTGCACCACGGTCCCGGGTTGCGATCTGGAGTCCGCCGCGCCGGTGGCGGTTCCGAGGTCGCCGACCTACCACTCCCGGATTGCGCGGATCCTGCAGCAGTCGTGCGTGCCGTGCCATCGCGAGGGGGGCATCGGTCCGTTCCCCCTGACTTCGCTGGCCGAGGTCGCGGCCCATGCCGGCATGATCCGCAGGCAGGTGAGCCGCGGCGTCATGCCTCCGTGGTTCGCCGCGCCTCCCACGCACGGGTCGAGTCCTTGGCTCAACGACCGCAGCCTTCCCGCCGCCGACAAGGCCGACCTGCTCGCCTGGTTGGATCAGGGACGCCCGGAGGGCGATCCGCGCCAAGCCCCGTTGCCCCGACGGTTTCCCTCCGAGTGGCAGTTGGGGGATCCGGATGCCGTCGTCCGAATTCCCGAACCCGTCGACATCCCCGCCTCCGGCGTCATGCCCTACGTGAACCTCGAGGTCCCGACCGGCTTCGACTCGGACCGCTGGGTGCAGGGTTGGGAGATCCGTCCGACGGCCCGCGACGTCGTTCACCACGTGCTGGTCTTCGTGGTACCGCTCGCGGGGGAGGGGAAGTCCGGGAGCAACCGACGTATCGACGGCACCGGTCATTACCTGGCGGCCTATGCGCCGGGCTACCAGGCCGTCTCCTATCCCGAGGGGTGGGCCAAACACCTGCCGGCCGGGTCCAGACTCCGCTTCCAGTTGCACTACACCCCCAAGGGGCGGGCCGCCCGTGACCAGAGCGCGCTCGGGCTGAAATTCTCGAAGACCGCGCCGCGTCATGAGGTGCGCGTGGGGGCCGTGATCGGCCCGGTCGACATCCCGCCCGGCGATCCCGATTTCCGGGTGGAGGGACGTCTGCCGGTGCCCGTGGCGGCGCGCCTCATGTCGTTCATGCCGCACATGCACCTGCGCGGGAAGTCCTACCGGTACGAACTCGAGCGGTCCGGGAGTGCCCCGGTGACCCTGCTGGACGTGCCGCGGTACGACTTCAACTGGCAACTGCTCTACCGGTTGACCGAGCACGTCGACCTGCCCGCCGGCAGCGTCCTCAAGGGGGTCGCCCACTTCGACAACAGCGCGGGAAACCCGGCCAATCCCGACCCGAAGCGCCGGGTGCCCTGGGGCGAGCAGACCGATGACGAGATGATGCTCGGCTACATCGAGTACTACCTGCCCGGGGTGCCCCCGGGGACTCCGGTCGATCTCAGGGCATCCTCCGGCCG
>JBEGWF010000163.1:0-4335 GCA_041177965.1 Verrucomicrobiota bacterium
GGCCGACGCGCTGACCCTGCGCTTCAAGGCGCCGCACTGGTTGTACATCGAGGGGGATCACCTGCCGGGCAAGGTGATCGAGGTGAACTACCTCGAGGCCTACTGCCGGGCGGGATCCACCGATGCGGATTGGGTGAAACACACGGTGATTCCGCACCGGGCGGAGGTGTTGAGCCTGAGCGCCGACCGGAAGGTCCTGAAGCTCCGCGACACGCTGGAGGACGGAGTGGTGGTCGATCACACGGTCACGGCCGGGACCGACGGCGTGGATTTCCGCCTCGTGGCCCGCAATCCGGGCACGAAGCGCTCCGAGGCCCATTGGGCCCAGGCCTGCGTGCGCCTCGGCGAGTTCACCGGGTATCCGGCCAAGGGCACCAACCTCGACGACTACCTGCCGAAATGCTTCCTGATCCTGAGCAACCGGCTCACCCGCTTCCCCGACATACAACCGTGGGCGAAGACCGCCCGGTATGTCCCGGGGCAGACCTGGTGCCCCCGGCATGTCCCCCGCACCGATGTGAACCCCCGCCCCCTGAGCCCGTTGGTGCCCGACGACGGATTGATCGGCGCCTTCAGCGGCGACGAGCAGTGGATCTTCGCCACGGCCTGGGAGCCCTATCAGGAACTCTTCCAGGGGGTCATCCGGTGCCTGCACTCCGACCTGCGCCTCGGCGGTCTGGAGCCCGGTGAAACCAAGCGCATCCGCGGCCGCATCTACCTGATGAAGGCCGACCCGGAGGCGTTGCGGAACCGCTATGCCCGCGACTTCCCGGAGCACCGTCCGTCCCGGATCGTCCGCAAGTCCAGCGCGCAGGCGCCGCAGACCGAGCCGGCCGACCCGCAATCGCGGCGTCGGTACCGCAACCGATGATCGGTCGCGGGCCCTTCCGAAACAGGCCTCACTTCGACTTGTCGGGATAGGCCGGCGGTCGCGGGATAGTCGCGGGCTTGGCCTCCATGGCCTTCTTCAGCTCGGCGACGGCACGATCGAGCTGATCGTCGATGCCCGAGAACTCACGGGTGGGGTCGTTGTCCACCTCGATGTCGGGCTGAACGCCGGTGCCCTCCATGATCCACTCCTTCGCCTCGAGGTCGAAGCGGCTGAACTCCGGACGATTGAGGATGCCCCCGTCGAGCAACGGCAGGCTGCCCCGGATCCCCACCACACCGCCCCAGGAGCGTTGCCCGATGATCGGACCGAGCCGGTGCTTGCGGAAGCGGTACCCGACGATGTCGCCGTCGCTCGCGCTGTGCTGGTCGATGAGCAGCACCTTGGGGCCCAGCACCTGGCCGCTCGGATCGACATTCACCGCGCCGTTGCGCGCCACTGTCCACATCGCCGGCTCCCGGCGCAGACGCTCGATGATCATCGGCGAGACATTGCCTCCACCGTTGCCGCGGCAATCGACCACCAGGGCCTCCTTGTGGAGCTGCGGGTAGTAGAACTTGGCGAACTCGTTGAGACCCGGCACGCCCATGTCGGGCACGTGCACATAGCCGATCCTGCCGCCGCTGGCCTTCTCGACCTTCTCGATGTTGCCCAGGATCCAATCGAGGTAATACAGCGGTTGTTCATCGGCCGTGGGAATCACCGTCTGGTCGCGAGCCCCGGCCTCCTCGGGCTTGCTGTTGACCCGGAGCACCACCGGCTTGCCGGCCGTACCCACCAGCGCGGAGTAGAGGTCGGTGAGTCCGCGCGTGGTCTTGCCCTGGACCGCCAGGATGTAGTCGCCCGGCCGAACGGCCACCCCGATCTCGGTCAACGGACCGCGATACTTGGGATCCCAGTTGTGCCCCCGGAGGATGCGCTCGATGCGGAAGTAACCGCTAGCGTCGGGTTGGATCACCGCCCCGAGCAGGCCCAGGGGAATGCGCTCCGGCTTGGGCAGGTCACCCCCGCCCACATAGGCGTGGCCGATGTTCAACTCCCCGATCATCTCCCCGATGAGGTGGGTCAGGTCGGCCCGGTGGTGGACATGTTGAAGCAGCGGTTGGTACCGCTGGCGCATGGCCGCCCAATCCACGCCGTGGAGCTTGGGATCGAAGAGGAAGTCCCGCATCTGCCGCCAGCACTCGGCGTAGATCTGGCGCCACTCGGCCTGACGATCCAAACGGACCTTCAGGTCGCCGAGGTTCAGCTTGCGATCCGCCAGATCGAGCTTCGCCGTCGGAAGGTCCACGATCGCCAGGTCCGCACCGGCCTTGACCAGCATCTTCTTGTGGTCGGCCGAGATCCGGAATGAGGCCACCTCGCCCAGTTCGGTCTCCTTCTCCTTCTCCAGGTCGAAGAGGTGGAGCTTGCCCTTCTTGAGGTAGTACAACTTGTTCTCGACCGAGGTCAGGGATCCGTAATTGGAGGCGGCGGGCGGCAGGGCCGTGATGCGCTGGGACAACCCTTCGGCATCGACCGTCACCACGACCGGTGAAGGCTTCGAGGTCTTGGCCGGGGCCTTGTCCTTCTCGGCGTCCTTGTCGGCGTTCTTGTCCTTGCCCTTCTCGGCAGTCGCCTTGCCCTCGGCGCCGCTGGTCGCCGCCGCGTCGTCCCGGGGTTTCACCTCGTCGGACTTCGGAGCCAGGGGCGACTTCGTCGCGGCGGCCAGGGTGACCAGGTAGATCCGCTCCATGTCGCTGTAGGTGTGGTTCCACTCCGTCTGGCCGTAGGTCGGATTGAAGGAACGCTCGGAGACGAAGAAGAGATACTTGCCGTCGCTGCTGAACTCCGGAGAACCCACATCGAACCAGCCATCGGTGACCTGGACCTGGCTCTTCTGCGCCAGGCTGTAGAGGTAGATGTTCGGGAAGCGGCGCACCTCGGGCTGGGTGAAGGCCAACCACTGGCTGTCGGGCGACCAAGTGAAGTCGCGGATCTCGAAGGCCTCCGATCGCGCCGCGAGGGTCACCTGCCCCGACTGGACGTCCACGAACTGCAGGCGGTTGAGCTTGTCGGTCCAGGCGATGCGTCGGGAGTCCGGCGACCAGGCCAACTCGTACTTGTAGGTGTCTCCGCCGGAGGTCAGCGCACGGGGCTCCCCCGAGCCGTCCTGCGGCCGGATCCAGACCTCGTCCTCGCCGCTCTGGTCGCTCACATAGGCGATCCATTTTCCATCGGGCGACCAGACCGCATTGCGCTCATGGACGCCAGGTGACTGGGTCAGATTGCGGGTGGCCCCGTTCTTGGCGGGCACCGTGAACACATCGCCCCGGGCTCCGACCACCGCGCGCGCACCGTCCGGCGCGATTTCATGGGTGGTGGTCTCCTTGCCGACATCGCGGAAGCCGCCTCGACCGATGGCCAAGTCCTCGTGGATCTCCACCGGAATGCGGGCGACCTTCTCGGTCTTGAAGTCCAGATGGTACAGGAACCCGCCGTTCTCGAAGACGATGCCCGTGTCGCCCAACGACGGGAACTTCACGGCGAATTCCTTGAACCCGGTGAGCCGCCGGGGTTTGCGGTCCTTCAGATCCATCACGTACAGGTTGGCCTGATGGGACTCCTCGCGTTCCGAGACGAAGTAGATCCGGTCGCCATGCCACATCGGGAAGAGGTCCTGGGTGGGATCGGCCGTCAGTCGAGTGGTCTGACCCGTTCCGAAATCGTGAAGCCAGAGTTCATCGGCCTGGCCCCCGCGATAGCGCTTCCATGTGCGGAACTCACGGAAGACGCGGTTGTAGGCCATCTGCTGGCCGTCCGGTGAAAAACTGCACCAACCCCCGCGGGGCACCGGCAGGGTCTCCGGTACTCCTCCCGAGAGCCGGGCCAGCGTCAGTTCGCCCTTGAAGGGGTTCCATTGGTTGCGGCGCGAGCGATAGACGACCGTTTCCGAGTCCTTCCAGGCCATGACGATGTTGTTGGGCCCCATCCGGTCCGAGACATCATCGCGCTCCAAGGTCGCCGTGTAGGTCAGGCGCCGCGGTTCCCCACCCTCGGAGGGCATCACATAGACCTCGGTGTTGCCGTCGTACTGGCCGGTGAAGGCCAAGGTCTTCCCGTCCGGAGAGAATCGGGCGAACATCTCGAATCCCTTGGGGTCGGAGGTCAGCCGCCGCGCGACTCCCCCTTGAAGCCCCACCGTGTACAGATCCCCGGCGTAGGTGAAGACCACCCGCCCGCCATGGAGCGCCGGAAACCGCAGCAACCGGGCCTCTTCGCCCCGGACTCCCAAGGCGGCCATGCCGCACAGGCACACCGCGCCGATCCAACGGAACAATCCTCTCATGGGCCGACGCTATCCAGAGGCACAGGATGGGGCCAGCGATGACTTCGGAGCCCCGGCGACACCGGATCCACCCACCGCGGAGCGAGCATGGGCGAGAGACAACCCACCCGCTCGAACG
>JBEGWF010000164.1:0-27517 GCA_041177965.1 Verrucomicrobiota bacterium
CGCGCACCGTACCGGTCACGTTCTTCTGGCTCTCCTCCACATAGGCCTGCAGCGCCAGGCGCTCGGGCGCGTACCAGAAACCGTTGTACACCAGCTCGGCGTATTTCGGGATGAGCGCATCGCGCTGGTGCATGACCTCGCGATCCATGGTCAGGCTCTCCATCTGGCGATGGGCGTAGTGCAGGATGCTGCCGCCCGGGGTCTCGTACACGCCGCGGCTCTTCATGCCGACGAAGCGGTTCTCCACCATGTCGACACGGCCGACGCCGTGCTTGCCGCCGATCTTGTTCAGCGTCCGCATGACCTGCAGCGGGTTGAGCTTCTTGCCGTTGACCGCCACGCAGTCGCCCTTCACGAAGTCGAGGGTGACGTACTCGGGCTTGTCGGGCGCGTCCTCCGGCAGCACCGACAACGTGGTGAAGTAGTCGCGGTTCTTGAGGTCGAAGGAGTCGTACCAGGGATCCTCGAGGATGCCGGCCTCGTACGAGATGTGCAGGAGGTTCCGGTCCATCGAGTAGGGCTTCTTGGCGCTGGCCTGCACCGGAATCCCCTTGGCGGCGCAATAATCGATCATCTCCTGGCGGCCCGGGAAATCCTTGCGATAGCGGGCATCACGCCAGGGGGCGATGATTTGCAACTCCGGCGCGAGCGCGGCGGCCGTCAGTTCGAAGCGCACCTGGTCGTTGCCCTTGCCGGTGGCGCCGTGGGCGATCGCGTCGGCCTTCTCGGCCCGGGCGATCTCGACCATGCGCTTGGCGATGAGCGGACGAGCGATGCTGGTGCCGAGGAAGTACTGTCCCTCGTAGATCGCCCCGGCCCGGAGCATCGGGAAGATGAAGTCGCGGGCGAACTCCTCCTGCAGGTCGTCGATGTAGATCCTTGAGGCGCCGGTCTTCTTGGCCTTCTTTTCCAGACCCTTCAGTTCGTCGTCCTGGCCGATGTTGGCACAGAACGCGATCATCTCGGCGTTGCCGTAGGTTTCCTTGATCCAGGAGAGCAGCACCGAGGTGTCGAGGCCGCCGGAGTAAGCGAGTACGATTTTCATGAAGAAAAAGACGGGCGAGTGAACGCCAGGCTCCCCGGACTGGGAAGACCAAAACGGACCGTCGGCCGCAGCGTCTCAGCCGCCGGCCCCGACGGCACCCTCCTCAACCGGCTTCTCCGCCACCGCCGCCGCCGCCGAAATCGCGGTCGAACATGGGGATGACGAAGCGGTAGACGGCGTAGCACACCAGGACCATCACCACGACCTGGTAGGCGTTGAGCTTCCGTTCGGCCAACCGGTCCGGGATCTTGTTGAACCAACGCTTCGACCGCTGCACCCACCCGGATCGCCGACGTCGGGGCGAGGTCGCGTGGACGGGCGTCGGAGGAATGGGGGACGGCTTGGAACCTTGGGGGTCCATTTCGGGAGGAAAGCCACAACCAATCGCCGGCCCAACGCAAGCCCGGAATTGGATCCAAAGCCCGGCGCTCGATGATCCATCGGTTCGATTGAAGCATTCCATTACCCGTCCAAACCAAGATTCGTTACACGTTGGATTCGATTTATATCATCTTTTTGGTTCGATTTTCATCAATTCATCCTTTTTGATTCCCGAGAATTTTTTTTGATCACCCACGACCCTTTCTGGATGGATCCTTGATCCCTCCGGACCCGTCGCCCGAAAAACTTAGAGTCGCGCCGCGAACCGACCGATGACCCTCCGGTCGGGTCACTCGAACCGCAACCATGCCCGACACCCACCCCCAAGTGCTGCCACAGAAGACCCTCGTCCAAAGGGTGGGCGAAGCCAGGGGATGCACGCCCGAAGAGGCTCTGGAGACCATCGCCAAGGAACTGCGGACGCCGTCCCAACGGTTCTGGGGATCGGTGCTGGCGCCCTGGTGCGGACCGTTCCGCGAACATTATCGCGAGGTGGTGAAGGACTTCTCCCGGTGCCGGAACGTCGACGAGGTGAAGACCAGCGTCGTCTATTGGCGGCAGCGCTCTCCGAGGACGGGCTTCCTGGGAGAACAGTTCCGGGTACACACGGCCCAGGCGCTGGAACTGTTCGCCCGCCATTCGGCCGACTGATCCCCTGGGGCCTCCATTCCGGACGAGGCTCCACCCCCCTGAGAAAATCGGTTCTCCTCGCGGCCCCGGCTTCCGTATCCTGCCCCCATGCTCGACATGAAGTTGTTGCGCGAACGGACCGAGTTCGTCCGGGAGCGATTGGCCACACGGAACGCCGGCGACGAGGCGAAGGTCTCCGAGGTGCTGGCGTTGGACGAGACCCGTCGCTCCGCCCTGGCCGAGGCCGAGCAACTCAAGGCGCGCCGCAACAGCGCCTCCAAGGAGATCGGCGGACTCATCGGCCAGAAGCGCCTCGAGGAGGCCGAGGCCCGCAAGGCCGAGGTGCGCACGTTGGGCGACCGCATCGCCGAACTCGACAAGACGGCGGCGCAGGCCGAGTCGGCCCGGGACGCCCTGCTCCTGATGATCCCCAACCTGCCCCACGCCAGCGTCGCCCTGGGCAAGGACGCCGCCGACAATCCGGAGATCCGCGTCCACGGCCAGAAGACCGCCTTCGACTTCAAGGCGCTCAACCATGTGGAACTCTGCGAGAAGCTCCGTCTGATCGACTTCGCCCGCGGCGCCAAGCTCAGCGGGTCGGGCTTCCTGCTGTACACCGGCTGGGGAGCACGGCTTGAACGGGCGCTCATCAATTTCCTGCTCGACCTCCATCTTCAGGAGCACGGCTACACCGAGGTGGCCCCGCCCTACATCATCGGCGAACACTGCATGGTGGGCGTCGGACAGTTTCCTAAATTCCGGGATCAGGCCTATGCCGTGCAGGAGGGGCTCGATGCCTCGACGATGGGCAAGCTCTACCTGCTCCCGACGGCCGAGGCCCCCGTGGCGAACATCCACCGGGAGGAGATCCTCTCCGAGAAACAGCTCCCGATCCGCTACTGCGCCTACTCGCCCTGCTTCCGGGCCGAGGCAGGCGCCGCGGGCCTGGGCACCCGGGGCATGATCCGGGTCCACCAGTTCGACAAGGTCGAGCTCATCAAGGTGGTGCATCCCGATCAGGGCTACGAGGAACTGGAGAAGATGGTGCAGAACGCCGAGACGGTCCTCCAGCGACTGGGGTTGCACTACCGGGTGATCAACCTCTGCACCGGCGACATGGGCTTCGCCTCGGCCAAGACCTACGACATCGAGGTGTGGGCTCCGGGTCAGGGAACCTACCTGGAGGTCTCCAGCTGCTCGAACTGCGAAGACTACCAGTCCCGTCGCATGAACCTGCGCTTCAAGCGGGAAGCGGACGGGCAGAACCTGTTCCCGCACCTGCTCAACGGTTCCGGGACCGCCCTCGCCCGCCTGTTCGTGGCGTTGGTGGAGACCCATCAGCAGGCCGACGGCAGCATACGGGTGCCCGAGGCCTTGAGGCGCCATCTGGGGACCGACGTCATCCCGGTGCCCGCCTGAAGCGATCCGGCCCCGGCTTCTTCTCAGGATTCGTTCCCTTGAAACGGCCAACCCTGCACTTGGCAGTGGGGGCCTTTTGCATACCTTTGGGCTTCCGGGACGGCTGTCCCGGTCTCGAGTCTTGAATACCTCCGGTTCCAACCACGGTCCGGCCGCCTCGGTCAACAGGCGTGCCGCGAGCAACCTCCCGGGCCTTCCCGTCTCCGCCTCCGACCGGCATCGCGCCACGGTGGAGGACCTGCTCCGACTGGTGCTGGAAGGCAAGTCCGCGCAAGAAGCCCGCCAGTTGATCTCGGGTGTCATGGACGGACTCCGGAGCCAGGGGCTGGCGGTGCCGGATGTCACGTCGACGCCGTACCTGAACACCATTCCGGTGGAGGAGCAGCCCGAGTACCCCGGCGACCTCGAGATGGAGCGCCTCATCCGGGCCCATGTGCGTTGGAACGCCATGGCCATGGTGGCCAAGGCCAACAAGACCACCAACGTGGGCGGACACATCGCCACCTTCGCGTCGTTGGCGACGCTGTACGAAGTGGGCTACAACCACTTCTTCCGGGGCGGGGCCGACGGCAAGACCGCCGACATGATCTACTTCCAGGGTCACGCCTCGCCGGGCAACTATTCCCGCGCCTACCTGGAGTACCGCCTCAACGACCAGCACCTGAAGAACTTCCGCCAGGAACTGCAGGACCATCCGGGTCTGAGCTCCTACCCGCATCCGTTCCTGATGCCGGATTTCTGGATCTTCCCGACGGTCTCGATGGGGCTGGGTCCCATCCACTCGATCTATCAGGCCCGCTTCAGCCGGTACCTCCAGGCCCGCAAGCTCGTGCCCCAGGACCACGACCCCATGGTCTGGGCCTTCATCGGCGACGGCGAGTCCGATGAACCCGAGACGCACGGAGCCATCGGCATGGCCGGTCGCGAGCACCTCGACAACCTGGTCTGGGTGATCAACTGCAACCTGCAACGCCTCGACGGACCGGTGCGCGGCAACGGCAAGATCATCCAGGATCTCGAAGGCCAGTTCCGCGGTGCGGGATGGAACGTCATCAAGGTGGTCTGGGGCAGCGACTGGGATGAGCTGCTGGCCCGCGACACCACCGGGCTCCTGGCCCAGCGCATGGACGAGGTCGTCGACGGCGAATATCAACAGTACGTCGTCGAGAGCGGCGCCTACATCCGGAAGCACTTCTTCGGGAAGTACCCGGCGTTGCTCGATCTGGTCAGCCACCTCAGCGATGCCCAGCTCAAGAAACTCACCCGCGGCGGCCACGACCCCCTCAAGGTGTACGCGGCCTACCGCAAGGCCACGCAGCGCAACGGTCGGCCCACGGTCATCCTGGCCAAGACGGTCAAGGGCTACGGCACCGGCGAGGCAGGCGAAGGCAAGAACCCCACCCACGGCCTCAAGAAGCTGGCCGAGCGCGACATCCGCCACTTCCGCCAACGGTTCTCGATCCCTCTCGAGGACGAGGTCATCGCCGAACTGCCCTTCTACCGCCCGCCGCAGGACAGCGCCGAGGTCCAGTACCTGCTGGAGCGACGCAAGGCCCTGAACGGCTTCAACCCCGTCCGCATCGATCGCGCCCAGAAGCTGGTCACCCCGCAGCACACCGACGACGGTCTGCGCAACGTGGTCCAGGCCACGGCCCTCTCCTCGGCCTCCACCACCAAGGCCTATGTGCTGCTGCTGGGCTCGCTGCTCCGCGACAAGAACATCGGCAGATTCATCGTCCCCATCGTCCCCGACGAGGCCCGCACCTTCGGCATGGAGGGACTCTTCGGCCAGGTGGGCATCTACAGCTCGCGCGGTCAGCTCTACAACCCGGGCACCAAGACCGAGGACAACGCGAACACCCCCTACATCGAGAAGAAGGACGGCCAACTCCTCGAGGAGGGCATCAACGAGGCCGGCTCGATGGCCGACTTCATCGCCGCGGGCACGGCCAACGTCACCTACGGCGTGCCGACCATCCCGTTCTACATCTACTACTCGATGTTCGGGTTCCAGCGGGTCGGCGACCAGGTCTGGCTGGCCGGCGACTCGCGCTGCCGCGGCTTCCTGATCGGTGCGACCTCGGGACGCACGACCCTCAATGGCGAGGGCCTCCAGCATCAGGATGCCCACAGCCACCTGATCGCCGCCTCGGTGCCGAACCTGTATTCCTACGAGCCGGCCTTCGGCTACGAACTGGCCGTCATCGTGTGCGACGGCCTGAAGCGCATGTACGCCGACGGTGAGGACGTGTTCTACTACATCTCCGTCCACAACGAGGATTACGCCCACCCGCCCATCCCGACCGATCCGGGCGTGGCCGAGGGCATCCTGAACGGCATGTACAAGTTCAAGCCGGGCAAGGCCGGCCTGAAGCACAAGGTGCAATTGCTCGGTTCAGGGGCCATCCTCCAGCAGGCGCTGAAGGCGCAGGAGTTGCTCGAATCCTTCGGTGTCAGCGCCGACGTCT
Organism: Verrucomicrobiota bacterium; assembly: GCA_041177965.1. Classification (GTDB taxonomy): domain Bacteria; phylum Verrucomicrobiota; class Verrucomicrobiia; order Limisphaerales; family UBA9464; genus SXXZ01. The sequence goes on from JBEGWF010000164.1 coordinate 5,944, forward strand.
GGAGCGTGACCAGTTTCAAGCGGCTCCGCTCCGAGGCCCAGGCGGCCAAGCGATGGAACATGCTCCACCCGACGGAATCGCCGAGGAAGAGCTACCTCGAGCAGACCGTCGAAGGCCAACAGGGGCCGTGGATCGCGGTCTCCGACAACCTCAAGCTGGTGGCCGACCAGATCGCTCCGTGGATTCCGGGCGGCCTGATGACCCTCGGCTGCGACGGCTTCGGACGCAGCGAAGTCCGGCCGGTGCTCCGGCGATTCTTCGAGATCGACGCCGAGTGCACGGCGGTCGCCTGTCTCTACAAACTGGCCTCCGAGGGATCCGTGCCGAAGAGCATGGTGGCCGAGGCCATCCAGAAGCTCGGGGTCGACCCCGAGAAGCGCTACGGCGTCTGCATCTGACATCCCCCCGGTATCGGCGGACACGGGCCGAAACGGAATGCCCCGGGCCGATGGCCCCGGATCAGGCCACCCCATCTCCGGGTGCGGTGGCCGTCGCATCAGGAGGGCCGTGGGGCACGAGGGTCCTCGAAGCACGCCGTCACCCCATTGAAAAGCCCCGCCGTAGGGCGGGGCTTTTCGCGAGGAAATCGGTCGAGGTTCGATCGAAGGGCGACCGATCAGCGAAGACCACCGGCCGGGGGCGGCGTCAGCAGAATGAACTCGCCCCGACGATTCTTGCTCCAAGCGGCCTCATCGTGACCGAGCTCGGACGGCTTGTCTTCGCCGAAGCTGCGGGTCACCACGCGATCGGCACCGATGCCCAGAGCGATCAAGGCATCGCGGGCGGAGAGCGCACGACGCTCGCCCAGGGAGCGGTTGTACTCCTCGGTGCCGCGCTCATCGCAATGACCTTCGATGGCCACCTTGTTGTCGGAGTGGGCCTTCAGGTAGGATGCGACAGCCTGGATGTTGGCCTTTCCGTCGGCCTTCACCGCGGACTTGTCGTAGTCGAAGTAGACCGTATTGGCCTTGAACTGCTCGCGATTGGCGAGCATGCCCTCGATCTCCTCGCGCGAAGGTTGTCCGCCGGGACCATCGGGATTGTTGACACCGGAGGAACCGTCCGCACCGCTCGAGCCGGCGCCGTCGGGATTCAGAGGCCGGGCAGGAGGCAGAATGGGCTGACCCTTGCCCAGGCCCGAAGAGGCTCCCGGCGTACCCGAGTACCCCGGCAGCGGCGTGTAGTTCTTCTGTCCCTTCTTGCATCCGGCAGCAAGGGAGAGGACCGCCACGAGGGCTAGGGTACCCAATTTGGAGAACGGCTTCATTGTCGTGTTGAGGGCGACTGGATTCTGGAGGTCTGACGGTGGCTCGAGTGACTGGGCTTCAGCGGCTCCAGCTGGGCTGGGAGCTGCTGCCCGCGACTTGTGCGATATCCTTGACGTGGCCTGTCGGCCAGTCAAGCAGCGACAGTTTCCGCGGGCCGAACTTGCTCGTCCGACGCGCGAACACCAGCGTCCGGGAATTGGGGGCCCACGAGGGATCCTCCCCTTCGGTGATCACCTTGGCGTCGCCACCGGTGGCCGGGACGATGCAGATGTCGAAATAGTCGCCCCGGGAACGGGTGAAGGCGATCCACTTGCCGTCGGGGGACCAGTCCGGCTCGGTGGTGTTGCGGACCCCGGCGGTGGTGAGCCGCCGCATCGTCCCTCCGCCGGCCGGAATGGTGTACAATTGCGGGAACCCGCTCTCGCGGGAGACGACGCAGAGGGTGGATCCGTCCGGGGACCAGCAGGGCGACGATTCGTCGGCCGCGGTGGTGGTCAGCCGCTTCGGATTGCCTCCCTCGGCATCCCCGACCCACAGGTCCGGGCTGCCCGCCCTGCTGAGGATCATGGCCAAGCGCGCGCCGTCGGGGGACGGCGCCGGGCTGATGTTGGAACCGGAGAAGCGCACCAACGCCTTCCGGCCGCCGGTGGTGAGGTCCTGGGAGTAGATGTCGGCGTTGCCGGCACGGTAGCTGGTGTAGACGATGGACTTCCGACCCGGCCGCCAGGCGGGCGCGGCGATGATGTTGCCGTCGGCGGTCAGTTGCACCGGATTGGCCCCGTCGAAGTCGCTCGCATAGACCTCGCTGATGCGGTCCTTCTGGACCTTGAACACCAGCTTCGTGCGCGAGATGCCCTTGCGCCCCGTGAGGGCCTGGACCACGTCGTCGGCCAACGCATGGGCCTGGGCGCGGGCGGAGCCCCCGGGATACGATCGATTGAAGAGGGTGGCCTTGTTGTTCACATCCGACAGCACCCCCTCCAGAGCGCCGGCGGATTTTCCATTGAGGGAATACTGGGCCTGCGTCGGGGCCACGAGATCGAAGCCCGCCACGTAGAGGTCGAATTCGAGGACAGCCTTGGCTTCGCCGGAGAATCCGGCGACATGGATGGGCACCGCTCGGCTGGTGACGTCGCTGACGACGACTTCGGCCGCGGTGGCGCTCCAGGACAGTCCCAGAGCCAGGAGGAGGGGGAGGAATCGATGGCTGAGCATGGCGGAAAACGGGATCGGCGGTTTCGGATGCGGAAATCAGGTCGGAGCGGAGGCCGAGAGATCGAAACGGATGGTGATCCGGCGCTCGGCGTCGGTGGTGCCCTCGGGCAGCGGGCGCAGGTCGCGATTGCGATCGAGCACCTCGCGGACCGAGTCATCGAGGGCCCGGATGCCCGAAGGCGTCACCAGGCGGAAGGCCGAGACCCGGCCGTTGCGCTGGACGGTGATCTCGGCCTCGACCACCCCGTGGTCGACATTCAGCGTGGTGGGTTTCTTCCACCGCAGCTTGTAGAAGGCCATGAGATAGGACCCGTAGGGCGCGTAGGCGGCCCCTCCGGGACCGGGCATCTCGAAGGAGGTCGAGCCGGAGAGGTTTTTTCCGAGACTCGAAGCCGCCCCCCGGACGGCATCGGCCCGGGCCTGCTGGGCGCGATTCCAGGCATCGCGGGCCGCGGCGACCCGGGCCTGATGCTCCCGGGCTTCCCGGGCCTCCTCGGCCGCCGTCGCGGCTTCCGAGGCCCTGCGCTCGGCCTCGATGTCCTTCTTGGACCGCTTTTTCGGAGCCTCCGCCAGTTGGAAGTCGGTCTTGGAGGACTTGAGCTTCTTGTTGGACAGCGTGGGATCCACGTCCTGCGCCTTCGGGGTGTTGGGGGTGCTCCGCTGGATCTCGGTGGCCAGAAGCTTCTTCGGTGGATTCTTCGGCGGCACCACCTCGGCCTTGGGTGGCTCCGGAGCAGGCTCCTCAGGCTTCGACGGCTCGGAAGGGGGCGTTTTCTGCGGAGGGGTTTGGGGCGGCGGGGTGGGCGGCGGAGGCTCCTGGACCGGCGGTTGTGACGGGCTTGCAGGCTGCGGACCGCCTTTGGGCGGCTGGGCCAGGGGGTTTCCACCTCCGATGGTGTTTCCGTCGGTCAGGCGGAGGTTGTCGGGAAGGATCTCGAGGACGGGGCTGGGGACGTCGTGGGCGGTCCGCGACGACAGCGCAGGGGCGAAGACCAGCAGGCCCAACGCCGCGGCATGGATGCCCACGGACGTCAGGAGGTACCGGGAATTCGAGGAAATCATCGCCGTTTGGGAAGCTGGGTTCCGATGCGATAGCGGGTCAGGCCGTTGCGTCCGGCGATGTCGAGCAGGCTGACCAGCACCTGCGAGGGCGCCGACCCCTCGACCCGCAGCACCAGCACGAGGTTCGGGTTCTGTCGATAGGCCTTGAGGAGTTCGCTCTCCAACTCCCGCTCGCTGAGCACCCGGGTGCCGGTCCGCGAGAAGGTGTACCGCCCCTCGGCCAACCCGCTGATGGTGGCCTCGTTGTTCGTGTCGGGACGCGTCCGTGCATCGCCGCCGACGGGGAGCTTCATGCTGATGCCGGGCTCGAGGGCCGGGGTGGTGATGATGAAGATGATCAGCAGCACGAACGCCAGATCCAGCAACGGGGTGACGTTGATCTCGTTGAGCGTCACCAGCGAATTGCGTTGGGAAAAGCGGCGCATGGTTATTCGAGGATCCGGAGACCGGAGAATTGGACCAGCAGGAACCAGGCGAGGGTCAGGAGCAGCACCGCACCCATCGCATAGACCCACTTCATCGAGACCGCCTTGGCCCCCAGCGGATCGAGCCGCTCGTTGATCGAACGATGCAGACGGCGGTTGCACTTCACGCACCGGGGCTCGCTGCGCGCATTGGTGGTCCCGCAGTCGCGACAGACGACGAAGAGATGCCCGCGACACCGCTCGCAGCGTTGGAGGCCGGGAGGGTTCGAGTGGGTGCACTTGGCACACACGGTGGCGACATCCGTGCCGGGAGGGTGGGAATGGGGATGGGAATGCTCCCCGGGGTTGGCCCCGCCATGGGACGCCTGATGCGGACCGCGGTGCAACCGCCCTCGACAGGAGGTGCAGTGCATCAACACCCGGGGATTGCGCCGGTGGCACTGCGGGCATTCGACATGGAGAGCCTCGCCGCACCGCTCGCAATGCCCGAGGTCCGTCGGGTTGAGGCGTTCGCACTTGCAGCAGAGGACCCCCTTGCCCATCGGACCGGACGGTTCCTCTTCGCGGCGCGCCGGGGCACCTCCGGTCGCCGGGCGCGAACCCAGCAGGGCCGACAGGAATCCCTTCCGGAGCGATTGCCCGCACTGGCGGCACCGGGTCAGCACCCGCTCATTGCCCGCCGAACAGGACGGGCAGGCCACCCGGAGCGGCTTGGAGCAGTGCTTGCAGGCATCGCGATCGGCCGGATTCAGTCGGTCGCAATCGGGGCACAGGACTCCCCGCGTGGACGGCGGAGTCTCCACGGTCCGCGGCAGGAGGGACTGGGGATCCGCATCACTCATCGTCGTCGGGCAGGAACTCGGTCTCCATCTTGGAGGCCAGGGTCTGGGCGAAGTTGTCGAGTTCGACGGTGAGCACCCGCAGGGTGTGCACGAGGTAGTTGTACCCGAACATGGAGGGAATGGCCACGAGCAGGCCGGCGACGGTGGTCACGAGCGCGGCCGAGACGCCGGGGGCCATCGCCGTCAGGTCGGCACGACCGGCCTTGGCGATGCCTCCGAAGGTGTCCATGACACCCCAGACGGTGCCCAGCAATCCCATGAAGGGACCGCCGCTGACGGCGATCGCCAGGAGGATGAGCCCGGACTCGAGACGCAAAGACTCGCGGGCCACCGCGCCCTCGACCTGTCGCTTCACGTGCTCGATGCTCTTGATCGACAGGCGGGTGCGCCGCGACCCGTCGGGCAGGCGGAGGCGGGCGTCGAGATCGGTGCAACCGTCGGTGTACACGGAGAACAGCGGACACCCCTCGACGGGCAACCGGCGGTCGTAGATGCCCAGAACCCCGTCCTGCTGGCGGAATTCGGCCTCGAAGAACCCGTTGTACTTGGTGGCCCGGCGCATCTGGAAGAATTTCTGGATCATCAGCGACCAGGCCACGATGGAGAAGATGCCCAGGATGACGATGATCACCTTGGCCTCGGGGGTGGCCTTGTTCCAGATGAAGCCGAGGTCGGTGCCGCCCTGCACCGCGGCGATAATCCCGAGAGAAATGGTCATGGAGTGGGTCCGGTCCTGGGTGGGTCACCGGCCCGCCTGAGATGACGAACCCATGCGCACCATCATTTAGAAAACTTTCCATGGTTTTGATCCCCGCCGCAATCCCGACGACGCGACAATCGCAGGAAAACGCCCTCGACCACCGATCGGGGAACCATCGGAGGGGCACTGGAGGCCGGTGCCGAACGAACAACGATGCTCCTGAGCGGGCGGGCGCGATCCTCACGACCGGTCCCACTGAATCGGTCCGGCCGAGTCCCGGCGGGCGCAGGAGCGCGACCATTGCCGGGAACGGCCATCGGGGTTCTATTGGGCGCCAGCGATGACCGGATCCCAGAACCAGACGCCGACCCCGGCCCGATGGGCCTGGCGCAGCCTCACCTTCCATGCGGGCCACCACGTGGGTGTCGTCCTGGCGGCCGCCGTGGCGGCGACGGTGCTGGTGGGCGCCCTGACCGTGGGCGATTCGGTGCGCGAGACGCTGCGGACCCGGGCCTTGGACCGGATCGGGCGGGCCGGGCACCTGCTGGACGGGGGCGACCGCAGCTTCGTCGCCCGACCCGGGGGCCCCGCGGGGGCCCTGGCCTCCGGCTCGCCGGCCACCTTCGCCCTGAGACTTCCCGGCGTGGTGGCCCGACAGGATGGCGCGGCCCGGGCCAACCAGGTGCAGGTGTACGGCGTCCCCCAGGAATTCTGGCGATTGGCCCCACAACCGGTCCCGATCCCGCTGGACGAGGATTCCGTGGCCCTCAACGCGGCCCTGGCCCGGCATCTCGACGCCCGGGTGGGCGACGCTCTGGTCCTCCGCATCCACAAGCCCTCGGCGCTGTCGCAGGACGCGGTCATCAGCCCCCGGGATGGCGCCAGCGTGGCGCTCCGGGTCCGGGTGTCCCGGATCCTCTCGCCCTCCGAGTGGGGGGATTTCTCCCCACAGGCGGGATCACTGCCCCCGCTCAACCTGTTCATCGAGCATTCCCGCCTGGCCCGGGCGGCCGGACTGGAGGGGCGGGCCAACCTCGCCCTGCTGGGCCCCCTCAAGGAATCGGCCGCGGGCGAGAACCCGGATGCATGGGTCGCCCGTGGATTCACCCTGGCCGACGCGGAACTGGAGGTGAGGTCCGTCGCGGCCCGTCGCGGCACCAACGCGCCGACCGCACCGGTCGCACCCGTGGAATTGGCGACCCGGCGGATCTTCCTGGATCCGGTCGTCACCCGGGCTCTCGAGACCCCGGTCCAAGGACTTCCCCGGCCGGTTCCCGTCCTGACCTATCTGGCCAATGCCATCGCGATCGGAGACCGTTCGGCCCCCTACTCGATGGTCACCGCCGCAGGCCCCCCCTACACGCCGGACGGCATGGCGGATGACGAGATCCTGCTGAATGCCTGGCTGGCTGACGACCTGGCCGTCCGACCCGGGGACTGGGTTTCCGTGCTGTCCTACCGGGTGGACACCGGGAGCCGTCTGGTCGAGGAGACCCACCGGTTCCGTGTCCGCGGCATCGTGCCGATGGAGGGGCTCCACGCCGACCCGTCCCTCATGCCCGAATTCCCGGGACTCTCCAAGGCCGAGAGCACCCAGGATTGGGACGCCGGCTTCGAGCTGACCCGCCAGATCAGGGACAAGGACGAGGCCTACTGGAAACGATGGAGAGGAACGCCCAAGGCCTTCGTGACCCTCCCGGCCGGAAGACGGATGTGGGGCAACCGTTTTGGCGATGCCACGGCGATCCGTTGGTTTCCCGGGGATTTCTGGGACACGGCCACCCTCGCGGAGGGCGTCGGCCGGTCGGTCCGCGAGAGGATCGCCCCCGGCGACCTCGGGCTGCGCTTCCAACCGCTCACGGGGCCGGCGCTGACCGCGGCACGGAGCGGTCAGGACTTCGGGGGACTCTTCATCGGATTCAGCCTGTTCCTGATCGTCTCGGCGCTGCTGCTGCTCAACCTGGTGTTCCGTTTCGGGATCGAACGTCGGGCCCCGGAGATCGGCACCCTGATGGCGCTGGGATGGACTCCCCGATCCACGTCGGGCCTGTTCTTCCGGGAGGGCCTGGCTCTGGCCGCGATCGGGGGCCTGATCGGGGTCGGCGGCGGACTGCTCTACGGCCGGGCCGTGCTGATGGGGCTCAACACGCTCTGGAGCGCGGCGGTGGCGGGAGCCTCTCTGAGATTCCATGCGGAGCCCCTGTCGGTCATCGGCGGGACGGCCGCGGCGACGCTGATGGTGGCCTGGACCCAACGTCGAGCCCTCCGCCAGATGGTCCGCCGCCAACCCAGGGAACTCCTCCAGGATGGGGCGGCCGCCTCGTCGGGCTCGGACCGGCTCCCGTCCGTGGTCTGGCCGACGGTGGCGCTCGCCGGAGCCCTGGTGCTCTCCGGAATCGGCATCGGGGCCGACCCGGGCCCCCGCGCCGGATGGTTCTTCGGGGGCGGCACACTGTTCCTCGCATCCGTCCTGCTTCTGCAGGGGCGCCGCCTTCGAGGGGGCGGTTCACGGAGCGCCGTCACGACTCTGGCGGAGTTGAATTCCCGGGCCCCCGCCCGACAGCCGAACCGATCGGCGGCGGTCATCAGCCTTCTGGCGGTGGCGGTGTTCCTCATCGTCGCCGTGGCCGCCCACCGCCTCGATGCGGCCCGTGACGCCCGTCAACGGGCCTCGGGCACCGGGGGCTTCACCCTGTGGGCGGTCTCGTCGCTGCCGGTCACCGAGGATCTGGGCACGACCCGCGGACAGGAACGTCTGGGGCTCGATCCGGCGGGACTGAAGGGCGTGTCGGTGGTACCCCTACGTGTCCGGGACGGCGACGATGCCAGCTGCCTGAACCTCAACCGCGCCCAACGTCCCCGATTGCTGGGGGTCCGGCCCGAGTCGCTGGACGAGCGAAAGGCCTTCTCGTTCCAGGCGCTGATGCCCGGCACGTCCGCGTCCAATCCTTGGATGGGCCTGAAAACCCGGGGAGAAAGCACCGATGATCCCATTCCCGCCATCGGCGACGCCAACTCGATCCAGTGGGCGCTGGGCAAACGGCTGGGCGACACCCTGGACTACGTGGACGAGCGCGGCCGACCGTTCCGGGTACGGCTCGTCGGGGCCGTGGCCAACTCGATCCTCCAGGGCCAGTTGCTGATATCGGAGGAGGAGTTCCTGCGGCGTTTCCCCGGGGAGAACGGTCACCGGGCCTTCCTCGTCGACACCGAAGGACCGGAGAAACCCGTCGCCGAGGCGCTGACCCGGGGCCTGACCGATCTCGGATTCGAAGTGTCCACGACCGTGGACCGGTTGGACCGCTTCAACGCCGTCCAGAACACCTACCTGAACACCTTCCAATGGCTGGGTGGGCTCGGCCTGCTTCTCGGGAGCGTGGGGCTGGGACTCGTGGTCCAGAGGAACGTGCTCGAGCGACGGGGTGAACTGGCCCTGCTGGCGGCGGTGGGGTTCCCCGGTTCCCGCATCCGGTCGATGATCCTCTCGGAGCATCTTCGGCTCCTGTCATGGGGCCTGTGCCTGGGCGTCGTGGGGGCCCTCTGGGCCACTGCACCGGTATGGAGTTCGAACGCTGGCGGACTGCCATGGTTGCGCCTGAGCGGGATCCTCGCCGGGGTATTTCTCAACGGACTGCTCTGGACCTGGCTATCGACCCGTCAGGCCTGCCGGGGCGGATTGCTGGCCGCCCTGAGGGGCGAATGACCGGTCGGTCAATCGTCCCCGAGCAGGCGACGCAACTGGGCCCGGGCCTCATCCTCGCGGGCATCGGTCCGGGCCTGCCCGCTCCATGCGCGCAACTGGAAGTCGAAGTACTCGCAGAAGTTGGCCGAATCCTTCTCGGCCACGGGTTCGGCCCGCCGCTCCCGGCATTGGTGGGCCGCTTGCCGGTCGTGGAATCGGCAATTCAGGCAGACCCGGAGATCGGCCCTGCAGCTGGGGCAACTCTCGCTTCGACCCGGGGCGTCCCGCAGGGTCCACAACCAACCGCACCGATGGCAATGACGCGTCACAGGGCTTCAGGATAGGAACCCCGGCCGACGACGGAAGCCCGAACCCAGCCCATCGGTCCCAGCCCTCCGGAAACCCGAATGCACCGGGGCGCTCAAGTCGGAGACGATCCCTGCCGATGTCTCTCCGATGCACTTGGATAATGTCTCCGAACGCGAACCGTCATCGGCCCGGCAGGAAACCTGGTTCCTCAGGTCGGCCGCCGCCCTGTTGCTCCTGACGGCCCTGGCCAAGGGCTTCAGCGCCTTCGGATCGAACAGCATCCTCGAAAAGCCGGACCCGGTCTTCTGGGTCTTGAAGAACCGCGAACTCCTGATCCTCGTGGCGGCCGTCGAACTGGCGGTGGCGGCCCTGCTGGTCTCAGGGATGCCGCTGAAGATCCGCAGGGGCGGCCTCCTCTGGTTGTGCGCCAATTTCCTGCTCTACCGTGCCGGATTGTGGGTGACGGGTTCCCCGCCGGCCTGCAAATGCCTCGGCGAACTGGCGGGGCGCATCGGCCTTTCCGATGCCCAGGCCTCATGGGTGATGCTCGGGATCCTCGGATACCTGCTCGGCGGGTGCCTGTTCTTCGTTCGGCGTTCCCGCTGCCATCGGATCCTGGAGGATTTCTCGGATCATCACAGGGGCGGGCCGGGCATCCGGGCGCACTGAAATCCAGGGAATCCCCGAGCATTCGAATCCCGACGGCCCATGATCCGGCCCAAGGCACCCGAAACTCCGGCTCCGGTCCGACGGGAGTTCCATGGTGTTCTCCACCGCGTATCCCCGGGCCCGATCGACCCGTCGCGTGCGAGGGCCTTCACGTTGATCGAACTGCTGGTGGTCGTGGCCGTCATCGCCATCCTGGCGGGTCTCCTCCTGCCGGCCCTGGCCGGAGCCAAACGCCGGGCCGCCACCGTCCAATGCTCGTCCCAGATGCGGCAATTCGGGATCGCCGCCTCGCTCTACGCCAATGACCACGCCGACTCCATCCTGCCCAACCTCGACGGCGAGGACATTCCGCTCGGCCAGACCTGGGTGCGGGGATGGCTCGGACTCCCGGGCCCCGACTGCACCAACACCCTGTTCCTCAGGCAGAGCCTGCTGGGCCCCTACATCCAGAGCATCCCCCTCTGGAAATGCCCCTCGGCCCGTGAGGTGACCCTCGGCCCTTTCCGCATGCCCCGGGTGCGGACGTTGTCGCTCAACGCCTTCATGGGGTCACCCGTGCGGAGCCCCTCGGCGGAGACCTACCTTCGGATGTCCGACCTGATCCACCTGTCTCCGACCGAGGCCCTCACCTTCCTCGAGGAACGCCCGGAGACCATCAACGACGGAGCCTTCTCGCTGCAGTGGGATTTCACGGAATCCCGACCGGCCGAATGGCGGGTCCGCGACAAGCCGGGGCCCCTGCACAACCGCTCGGGCAACGTGGTGTTCGCGGATGGCCACGTCGAAACGCACCGATGGGGGGCCCTGGGCGCGACCTCGGTTCCCCGTGACGACTTCGACGCCCCCGGCGACCCCGATGTGCTCTGGTTGCAACGTCATGCGACCTGGCGCGAGCCCCGGGCCGACCCGCGCTGACCCCGATCCCGGTCCTTCCCACCCAACCGGTCCATGCCCGCACCGCAAACCTTCTCAACCTGGAAGCGCTACCTGCTGTTCTGCGGGGTGGGAGCCAGCGGCTTGCTGGTGGACATGGGACTGTTCCATCTGCTGCACACCCGCGCCGGATGGCCTCTGGAGGTCTCAAAGCTGCTGTCCGCCGAGACGGCACTCCTCAACAATTTCCTCTGGAACGACCGGTGGACCTTCGGCCACCGGCGGGTCGAACCCCAAGCCCCATGGCCGCGCCGATTGCTCCGATTCCATGTGATCTGCGTGTCGGGCATCCTCCTCACCCTGACGCTCCTCTGGATGATGCACCATTGGGCGGGGGTCCATGCCGAGATCGCCAACGGGGTCGCCATCGTGACGGTCAGCGGCTGGAACTTCGGCTGGAGTCGCCGGTGGGGGTGGGCTGCGGGGCCGATCTCCGCATCGACCACGGGCCACGATCGACCGTCCCCTCCATGAACGCATCGGCCCCTTCCCCGACGCCCGCATGGCGGGTGGCCGCCTGGATCGCGTTGGCGAAGCTTCTCTACCTGGGGACAGCCGTCGCCGCCCTGAAGGCGTGGATCCACCCGGAGGAACTCCCCCGGCTGGAGGTGCGCTGGCCCATCGGTGGGGAACCGGTCTTCGAGAGCCATTTCGCCACCTGGGACTCCGCCCATTACCTGCTGTTGGCCACGCAGGGATACGCCGATGGTGTCCGGTCCTGCGCCTTCTATCCGCTATGGCCCCTGCTGTGGCGCGGTGTCATCGCCCTGGGCGCCCCACCGGTCTGGGGTGGAATCGTGATGGCCAACCTGCTGTCGACGCTCGGCCTTGCCTGGATCTACACCACCGTCGCCCGGCGCTTCGACCCGGCGAGGGCCTTCTGGACCGTGGTCCTCATGGCCATCCATCCCGGCAACCTCTTCCTCCAGTTCGGCTACAGCGAGAGCCTCTTCCTCGTGGTGCTCACGGCCCTCTGGAGCGGGTTGGAGGAACGCCGATGGCCCGTCGCGGCCATCGGGGCGCTGCTCCTGCCGCTGAGCCGGGCGATCGGGGTCTTCTCCGTCCTGCCCATCGGCTTCTGGCTGCTGCGGCATCCGGCCGTCACCCCGCGGTGGAACAGGCTCGTCTCGCATGTCGGCCGGCGGGGAGCATCCCTGCTGCGGGTCGAGACCGACCCCTCCCGCGCAGGCATGCGGTGGCTGGTGCTGCTCGGGTTGCCGCTCGTGGGATGGGGGACCTACCTGGGGCTGATGCACCACTGGACGGGCAACCCCTTCGAAGGGTTCGAAGCGCAGAAAAGCTGGGGCCGCCACTCCATCCTCAACCTCGTCAACGCCCCCAAATTCCTGATGGAATACCTCAACCCGAGATTCTTCCACGAATTCGCCGACTCCATGCTCGACCGGTTGTGCTTCCTGGCCGTGGCGTATTCGATCCCGTCACTGTGGCGAGGTCGGCGGGATCTGATGCCGTGGGTGTACGTGCTGGGGATCCTCCCGGCGATGAGCGGATCGTTCACCTCGTACATCCGGTTCGCCGGGATGGCCTTCCCGGTGTTCCTCGTCTGGTCCTCGCCCCCGCAGAACCGGCTCCAGCGCATCCTGCGCGGGATCGGCCTGACCGTCATGGGCCTGCTCCACCTCCATCTCGCCCGGAACTTCGTGCTCGGCCGCTGGGCCGGCTGATCCCGATTCGGCCCACCCGGCCGACAAGATTGCCATCGTTCCCGGCAGGGATCTCCGGCTAGGTTGCCGTCCGGATGACGCGCCACCGCATCGACCAGATCCTCTCGCGCCACGGGTACTGCAGCCGAGGGGAATCGAGGGGCTGGCTGAAGGCCGGAAGGGTGACGGTCGGAGATCGCCCCGCCGACGACCCTTCCGAGAAGGTCGTGCTGTCCGAACTCCGGATCGATGGCGAACCCGTGGATCACCCCGGGGGGATCCTGGTGATGCTCCACAAGCCGGCCGGGTTGGTCTGCTCCCGAGACGAGCGGGAGGGGCCCAACGTGTATTCCCTGCTGCCCGAGCGCTGGAGCCGCCGCAACCCGCCGATCACCACCGTGGGCCGGCTCGACAAGGAGACCACCGGCCTCCTGCTCATCACCGACCAGGGCCCTCTGGTGCAGCGCTGGACCTCCCCGAGGCACAAGGTGATGAAGCGCTACGAGGTCGAGGTCGACCAGGATCTGGACCCCGCACTGGTGCCCCTCTTCGGCTCGGGAACCTTGCGTTTGCCCGACGACCCCGATCCCTGCCTCCCGGCCGACCTGACCCTGACCGGGAACCGTTCAGCCACCCTCGACCTGACGGAAGGCCGCCATCACCAGGTGCGACGCATGTTCGCCAGCCAGGGATTCCGGGTGGTCGCCCTGCACCGGAGCCGTTTCGGAGCCCTCGAACTGGAATCCCTGCCCCCGGGCCATTGGAGGGCCATCGGCGAGGGGGTGATTTGATTTATCCGCCTCATAGGTTATCTCCTTAGCGCTCATCCATGGGTTCCCACACTCCAACGGCCGCCCCGGACGGCAAGGCGCAGCCGCACCATTCCGCCGGCCATCCGTCCCCCTTCCGGAGATTCGTCGCGCTGCTGCGCCCGGAGGCACGAGAGATCCGGATCATCATCATCCTGTCGGTCATCACCGGTGTCCTCTACCTGGCGACCCCGCTCACGGTGGATGCCGTCGTCAACAACTTCGCCTTCGGCGGGGAACAACCCGTCTATGTCCAGGCATTGATCGTCCTGGCGGTGTTCCTCCTGTTCCTGCTGGGGATGCTGGGGGTGCTGCGGGCCGCGCAGGATTACGCCATGGAGATCATCCAGCGGCGGCTCTTCGTCCGATTGACGGCCGACCTTGCCTATCGGCTGCCGAGGGTGCCGGTGTCGGTGCTGGAGGCGCACCAGGGACCCGAGCTCGTCAACCGGTTCTTCGACGTGGTGACGGTCCAGAAGAGCGTGTCAGGGCTGCTGCTCGACGGCATCAACGTGATCTTCAGCACCCTCATCGGACTGGTCGTCCTCGGTTTCTACCATCCGCTGCTGCTGCTGTTCGCCCTGATCCTGCTGGTGCTGCTCCTGCTGGTGGTCCTGCTGCCCGGCCGGCGCGCGGTGCAGACCAGCATCGAGGAGTCGTATGCCAAGCACGCGGTGGTCGGGTGGCTGGAGCAGATCGCCATGTTCCCGCTGTTGTTCCGGGTCAGCGGGGCCGCCGAGATGGCCTGTTCGCGCGCCGACCAGTTGTCCCATCGTTATCTGGAGGCCCGGAAATCCCATTTCCGGATCCTGCTGGGTCAGATCGTCTCCCTTCTCGCCCTTCAAGCCATCGCGAGCGCCTCGCTGCTCACGATCGGAGGTTGGCTGGTGCTCAAGGCCGAATTGACCCTCGGACAACTCGTGGCCAGCGAACTGATCGTCGCGGCCATCGTCGCGGCGATCTCGAAACTCGGGAAACACCTCGAGAGCTGGTACGACGCCATGGCCTCGGTCGACAAGCTGGGATACCTGGTCGATCTGCCCGTGGAGCGGGAGGACGGGGAACAACCTGTCGTGTCGGAGGGCGGCCTGCGGGTCCAGTTGCGCTCCCTGAGCCACCAGACGACCGACGGCCAACCGGTGCTGGTCGACCAGACGCTGGACATCCCTCCGGGTTCCAGGCTGGCCATCGTCAGCCCGGGTGGCCTCGGCGGGAGCACGCTGCTCGACCTGGTGGCCGGACTCCGGGAGCCCGCATCGGGGCAGGTGCTCCTGAACGGGATCGACCTGCGGCAATGGCAACTCGGAGAACTCCGACGGCAGGTCTTCCTCGTGAGGGGCCAGGACATCGTCCAGGGCTCCGTTCTCGACAATGTCCGCCTCGGACGCCCCGATCTCGGCATCGACGCGGTGCAGCGGGCGCTCGACTGCGTCGGCCTGCTCGAGGCCATCCACCGCATGCCCGACGGTCTGGCCACCCAGTTGAGCCCGGGCGGGCACCCCTTGTCGGGCTCCCAGCGCAGCCGCCTGATCCTCGCCCGGGCCATCATCCGGAAACCCCGGCTGCTGCTGGTGGACGAGGCCCTCGACGGCCTCGAGACGGAGACCCTCGAGCGGCTGCAATCGGCCCTGTTCGACACCCGCGAACCGCGGACGCTCATCCTCGTCACCCGCGATCCCGACCTGCTCAGCCGTTGCGACCGCACGCTCCACCTGGGGGATTGCCACCTGAGCAGGCCGGGACAATCGAACGCCAGTTCCCAGAAAGCATGAACAGCGAACCCTCCCCCATCGCATCCCCGACGGCGGAGCACTCCGCGCCCGGGCCCGCCGACTCGGCGATGCCCCTGCTGGACGGCCGCAGCGGGTTCAAGTCCCTCGATCAGACGGGCCCGACGGCGCGTCTCCGGCAAATCAACCGCGCCGCGGCCATCCTGTGCGTCGTGGCGGTCGGGGCGCTCATCGTCCTTCCGTGGCGCCAGTTCGTCAGCGGGTCCGGGAGGATCATCGCCTACAACCCTCTCGAGCGCAGTCTCACCATCGAGGCGCCGCTGCCGGGCAAGGTGCAGCGGTCCTTCGTCGTCGAAGGCCAGGAAGTCCGGGAGGGGGAACCGCTCTTCGAGATCGTGGACAACGACCCGAACCTGCTCACCAACCTGCTCCAACAGCGCGATGCGGCCCGGGCACGGCGCGATGCCGCCAAGACCCGGGTCGAGTCTCTGGCCCTCCAGATCGGCGAGCAGGAACAGGCCCTGCCGCTGGCCCTGAATGCGGCCCGGACCCGGCTCGCGGCCGCGAAGTACGCCGCGGACACCGCCCGTCTCCAGTTCGACCGGATCAAGGCGCTCCACGCCGACGCACGGGGGCTCGTCTCCCAGCGCGACTTCGAACTGGCGACCCTGGAACGCGACCGCACGGAGGCAGAACTGCAACGCTCCCAGGCCGAACTCGAACGGACCCCGGTGGACCTCCGGGCCACGATCCAGGGCATCGGAGCCCAGCGCGATTCGGCCCGTGCCGAACTGGCGTCGGCCGAGCAGTCGCTGACGGTGCTGGAGATCCAGATCAACCAGACGCGCATGCAGAAGGTCACCGCGCCCCGCGACGGCATCGTGTTCCGCCTGCAGGCCACCGAGGGCACCTTCCTGCGGGCCGGATCCCCGCTGTGCACGATCATCGCGCGGACCGACAAGCCCATGGTCGAGGTCTGGCTCCAGGGACACGACATGCCCCTGGTTTCCGCCCGGGAGACCGGCCCCGACGGCAAGGTCCTCAAGGAGGGCAGCCCGGTGCGACTGCAATTCGAGGGGTGGCCGGCGCTGCAGATGATCGGCTGGCCGAGCCTGGCGCGGGGCACCTTCGGCGGGGAGGTCGTGCTGGTCGATCCGACCGACAACGGCAAGGGCAAGTTCCGCATCCTGGTCGCCGAGAAGCCGGACGAGGTCCGGGGCGAGGACGGTCGGATGACCCCGGTGCCCTGGCCGAACGCGCGGTGGCTCCGACAGGGTGTGCGGGCCAATGGCTGGGTGCTGCTGAAGGAGGTGCCGCTCTGGTTCGAGGCCTGGCGCCAATTGAACGGGTTTCCCCCGGTGATCTCGGAGGACCTCCTGGATCCCAAGAAGTAGAGCCGCCCGACATGAATCCGATGTCCAGCAGGTCGCTCCTCGGGTGGAAACATCCCCGCCGCCGGTCCATCACCCGAGGCGGTCCGTCCCGGCTCGTCCTCCGCCTGGGCTGGGCGCTCTGCGTGGGGTGGGCGGGACTGTCCTGCACGCTGGCGGCCGAAGGGACTCCGGCCCCGGTGCCCGTCCCGGTCCGGTCGGTCGCCACCAACGCGCTGACCCTGCACGAGGTGCTCGACTCGGTCCGTCGGCAGTATCCGCCCATGCTGGCCGCGCTGATCGAGCGCGATGTCGCGGCCGGACGCCTCCAGAGCGCCAAGGGGACCTTCGATTTCCAATTCTTCTCCCGCCTCTTCGACACGCCCAGCGGTTACTACCAGAGCACGACGGTCGACACAGGGTTCGAGCAGTTCACGGGCCTCTGGGGCAGCACCCTCTTCGGCGGCTATCGCATCACCACCGGAGGCATCCTGCCGGAGTATGAAAAGAGCCGCACCCAGGGATCCGGCGAACCCCGGATCGGATTCCGCCTGCCCCTGCTGCGCGATGGGTCCATCGACCGGAGGCGGGCCAATCTCATCAAGGCGAAGCTCGATCAGGAACTCGCCGACCCGGTGATCCACCGCCAACAACTGGACTTCATCCGGGCCGCCACCGCCGGGTACTACGGCTGGCTTGCGGCCGGGGAGCGGCTCCGGTTGTCCGAGGCGCTGCTGCGCATCGCCCGCGAGCGGATGGCCGCCCTCAGGACGCAGGCCGATTCGGGCCTGATCCCCCGGATCGTCCTGACGGACAACCAGCGGCTGATCGTCGCGCGCGACCTGGCCGTGGTGCAGGCTCGCCGCCGCTTCGAGGCCGCCGGACTGGCGCTGTCGCTCTTCCACCGCGATACCGGCGAAAACCCCATCGTGGCCACGCGAGACCTGCTGCCCCCGAGCCTCCCGGTGCCGGAAGGCCCGGAGGCGGAACTTCTCCAGCAGGACCTGCAACGAGCCCTGACCACCCGCCCCGAGCTCAAACGCCTCGGCCTCGTCCAGGACAAGCTCGAGGTGGATCGCAGACTGGCCAAGAACCAACTGCTGCCCAACCTCGACGCCGGCGTCAGCGCCAGCCGCGACTACGGCGACCGCCGGTACAAGGACCAGACCGAGGCCGAGGTCCAGGTGGGCGTCGAATTGCGGGCACCCCTCCAACGGCGCGAGGCCAAGGGTCGACTCGCCGAGGTCGAGGCCCAACTCGAACAACTCACCCGCGAGCAGCAATTCGCCCGCGACCGGATCCAGACCGAGGTCCGCGATTCGTTCTCCGCCTGGAGTGCGGCCCACGAACAGACCCTCCAGGCACGCCTCAACGTGCGTCTGGCCGTGGAGCTTCAGGAGGCCGAGACCGAACGCTTCGCCCGCGGCGCCTCCGACCTGCTGGCCCTGCAATTGCGCGAGCAGGCGGCCTTCGACGCGCAGGTCAGTGCCGTGGACATCGACGCCGAGTGCTTCCGGGCCCAGGCCGACTATCGCGCGGCCACCGTGGCCGAGCGGCTGAACCGCGACAAGGCCCCCAAGAAACGCTGATCGCCAATCCGGTCGAACCGAAGTCCACCCGGACCCGAGTCCCAAAACCTGCGTTTGCCAATCGTACGCAGGCGTACCACTTTGGGTCCGGTCTAACGAATCCATGAGCACCATCCCGCACCTTCCTGTCCTTCGCCTTGGCCGCAGCTACGCCTCCCTGGAGCAAACCGAAGTGAAGGATTTCCGGACCGGAGAGGTCCGCGCCGTCGTGTCGTCGGTGAATGCCGGCATCGTCAAGAAGGACCTGACCAAGCTGGGGGCCGCCCGGGCCGCGCTGAACCGCTTCAGTGTCGCCGAACTCATGGCCCTGAGCGCCAAGGCCGGCGACCTGTTCCTCAACGGAACGCTGCCGCTCGGAGACCGCGGCCACACCCAGAGCGCCGACGAGTACATCCAGACCCTGAGCAGCACGAGTGGTCTGCCGCATGTCATGGTGAAGCGGAACATGGCGAAGATCCACTACGCCCTGACCCACATGCCCGAGGTGCTCAACGGTCTTTCGCGCGGTCTCGACTTCACCATCCTCGACAAGGGTCGCGGAGAGCAGTTCGGCACCAAGCTGGCCTTCTTCCCGACCGCCCAAGCG
This sequence comes from Verrucomicrobiota bacterium, assembly GCA_041177965.1. Classification (GTDB taxonomy): domain Bacteria; phylum Verrucomicrobiota; class Verrucomicrobiia; order Limisphaerales; family UBA9464; genus SXXZ01. The sequence continues at coordinate 24,797 of JBEGWF010000164.1, forward strand.
CTCGGCCTGGTCATGCCCAGCAACTCGCCCGCCGTGAACTCCCTGTGGATCCCGGCCGTCTCCCTCAAGACGCCGGTGGTCATCAAGCCCGGCAAGGAAGAGCCCTGGACCCCGTTCCGCCTGATCCAGGCCTTCATCGCGGCCGGAGTGCCCACAGAAGCCTTCGGCTTCTACCCCACCGACCACGAGGGAGCCGGCGCCATCCTGAACCTCTGCGGCCGTGCGTTGATCTTCGGTGACAAGTCCACCACCCAGCAGTACGCCCACAATCCGGCCATCCAGATCCACGGCCCCGGTTGGAGCAAATTCATCATCGGCGAGGACCAGATCGAACGCTGGCCCGAGTTCATCGAGGTGATCGCCGCGAGCATCTCCGACAACGGTGGTCGCTCGTGCATCAACGCCAGCGCCGTGGTGGTGCCCAAGTACGCCGAGGAGATCGCCGACGCGCTGGCCAAGAAGCTGGGCCCGATCGCGCCCACCGCCTCCGACGATCCCGACGCGCGCCTGTCGGGCTTCGCCAACCCGAAGATGGCCGACTTCATCGAGGCCCAGATCGAGGAGGGACTCAAGACACCGGGCGCCGAAGACGTCACGGCCCGCTACCGCGGCGGACCCCGCAAGGTGTCCAGCGAGGCCGGCACCTTCATGCGCCCGACCATCGTGCGCTGCGACTCCTTCGCCCACCCGCTGGCCAACCGCGAGTTCCTCTGCCCCTACGCCAGCGTGGTCCAATGCGCCCAGTCCGAGGTGCTCAAGCACATCGGCTACACCCTGGCCTGCTCGGCGATCACGCAGGACCCCGCCTTCATCCGCGACCTTGAGGCCTTCACCGAGATCGATCGCCTCAACATCGGCCCGGTCTCGACCATGAAGATCTCCTGGGACCAACCGCACGAGGGCAACATGTTCGAGTTCCTCTGGCAGCGCCGGTCCATCGAGTACGGCTGGTGATGGCCGGGCCCGCACGGGCCTGCCCGAGAGAATCCGCCGACCGCCCCGCCTTCAAACAACGGGGCGGTTTCGCGTCGCCCCCCGAAGACCTCAAGTCGCCGGCTTCCGCGACTCCCCCGACTTGCCGGCCAGGTACAGCAGCACCACCAGCACCGCGAAGGGCAACAGCGAGAACAGGTCGGAATTGGGACCCTCGAAGAACGGGTTGTGGGCGGTCATCCACTTCTCGACCGATTCGTTGAAGCCGGTGGTCACGCCCTGGCTGATCGCCACACCGATACCGGCGATGCTCCCGCCGGCGATGTAGCCGCTGGCCATCAGGACCCCCGGCGATCGATCGCTCTCGGCGGCGATCTCGGCGGCGGTCATCCCCTGCGAATGCCCACGGGCATGGGTGGCGCGATCGACCCACCAGCGCACGCAGCCTCCGACAAAGATCCCCAGCGAGGTCGAGATCGGCAGATACACCCCGACGGCGAAGGCCAGCGACGGGATGCCGCTCAACTCGAGGACCAGGGCGATCATCACCCCGATCAGCACCAGATCCCAGGGCAGCTTCCGGTCGAGCACGCCCTTGATGATGTAGCTGACCAGCACGGTCTTCGGGGCGTCGTACTTGGTGACCGTCGCGCCGTTGGGCAACTTCGCCTCGGTGCCCGTGATCGCGGGATCGACCAGCCAGACGGCCTTGCCCGAATCGTCGACAAGCCACTTGCGCGCCACACCGGTGGCGTCGGTCTGATGCCAGACCCGGTATTCCTGGGCATCGACGCCCGACATCGGTCCGACGAGATGGGCCCGAGGGGCGTCGACCAAGGCCTGGGCAGGGGCCACCAGGCCCGGGGCGACCTCGGAGGCCCGCACGTGGATGGTGCCCGCGTTGTTCATGGCCAACAGCACCCACCCCATCACCACCGCCGAGGCGAAGGCCCCGACCAGGATGGCGATCTGCTGATGGCGGGGGGTGCCTCCGATCAGGAATCCCGTCTTCAGGTCCTGCGACGTGGTGCCGCCATTGGAACAGGCGATGCACACGATGCCTCCCACGGAAAGCGCAGTGACGTAGTGGGAGGATCCCGTCCACCCCACGGCCACGAAGGTCAAGCAAGTCAGCAGCAGGGTGGCGATCGTCATGCCCGAGATCGGGTTCGAACTGGACCCCACTTCGCCGGTCAACCGGGAGGAGACCGTCACGAACAGGAATCCCAGGATGAGGATCAGCGCCGCCCCGAGCAGGTTCATGTGCAATGCCGGGGCCAGCGTGATGGCTGCCATCAGGACGAACACCCCGCCCACCACCCACTTCAGGGAAAGGTCCCGGTCACGCCGGTCGCCGTCGGGGCCCGATCCCTCCGCCCGGGCTCCGAGCAAATCACCCAGACCGGCCCGCAGCGTCCGCCACAGCGTGGGCATCGACCGCAACAGGCTGACCAACCCTCCGGCAGCCACCGCGCCCGCACCGATGTAGAGCAGGTAGGCGCTGCGGATGCCGTTGGGCGACAGGTCGGCGATCAGCTTCTTGCCGGGGGCCAGCGGACCGGCCAACCCACCCCCGAAGTACTGGATGAGCGGAATGAGCACCAGATAGCTGAGCACACCGCCCGCGGCCATGACGCCCGCGATCCGGGGGCCGATGATGTAGCCCACGCCAACCATTTCAGGCGAGATCTCGCACGAAACCGATCCACCCTTGAGCGGAGCCCCGAAGACCTTCTCCGGGGCTTCTTTCCATAGCTTCAGCGCCGAGTTGCCGAACTTGTAGAGCAA
>JBEGWF010000165.1:0-5706 GCA_041177965.1 Verrucomicrobiota bacterium
CGACCGAGTTCATCAAGCTGGAGGAGAAGCACCAGGCGCTCCTCAAGGACCTGAAGGCGACGAGGGATCAGCGTGTTTCCCGCGTGGAATCCTCCCGGGAGACCTTCCTGGGGACGATCAAACGGTTACAGCAGGAGGACGAGAGGGAGTTTGCGGGCAGGCACATGGAGCTGCTGCGAAACGCAGCAGACCGCGAGAACAACCGCCTTGGCTCAGCACACACCTTCGAGGACGGCATCGAAGACCTGCCGGTTTTGAACGCCGATACGATCCTCGGCGACTGATGACGGGTGTATTACCCATAGAAGGCTGGTGGAGCGATGAGCGAAGACGAACGGTTCATGGTCATCAAGGACACCCGGGAGCAGGACGGCTGGAGCTTCGGGGCCGGCCGGTCGTGCGCCGGCATGGAAATCGGCACGCTGAAGACGGGCGACTACACGCTCAGGGGCTATGAGAATATCCTCACGATCGAGCGCAAGGGTTCGGTCGCCGAGTTCGCCGCCAACATCACGCAGGATCGGTTCGTCCGGGAACTGGAGCGGATGCGGGAGTACGAGTTCCCGTTCATGGTGCTGGAGTTCACGCTCGACGACATCATGCGCTTCCCCCACGGGGCAGGTCTGCCCAAGTCGAAGATCCCCTTCGTCCGGGTCCGCGGCCCCTTCATCCTGCGCCGCCTCCTGGAATTCCAGGTCAACTACCCCGTGAAGATCATCCTCGCCGGTCGCCATGGCCAGGATGTCGCCCACCAGATATTCCGGAGAGTCATCGATGCCAAGTCACCCAAGGGAACAGGACCGGATCAAGCGGCTGATTGAGCACGCCTGGCTGCTCTCCGAGACCGACATCGCCCATGTCACCCCCACTACCCCGGTGGACCAGCTGGAGAGCCTGATCTCTCTTCCTGTCGACGCCGCGCACCCCCTGCGCGGAATCGGGCACCGCGAGATCCAGCCGGAAGACCTGATTCGCATCATGCGGGACCCGAACTATTTCCCGTTCACCTGCAAGCTGCTGATGGGCATCGACATCATGCCGTTCCAGCATGTGATCCTGCGGGAACTCTGGACGCGGCCGTTTCCCATGCTGATCGGTTCCCGTGGTCTCGGCAAGAGCTTCATCCTGGCGCTCTATTCCATGTTGCGCCTGGTCTTCACGCAGGGTTCCAAGGTCGCCGTCATCGGCGCATCGTTCCGCCAGTCGAAGGTGATCTTCGAGTACATGGAGAAGGTCTGGGCCGACGGGGCGATCCTGCGCGACCTGTGCGGCACCGGCAAGGGGCGGGCGGGGCGTGAGCAGGGGCCGAGACGGGATGTCGACCGCTGCGAGATGATCATCGGCGACTCGGTTGGTATCGCGATCCCGCTGGGCAACGGCGAGAAAATTCGCGGTCAGCGTGCCAACTACATTGTGGTGGACGAATTTGCCAGCGTGCCCGAGGACATATACCAGAATGTGGTCCGCGGGTTCGCCTCGGTGAGTGCCGATCCGGCCTCCGGGGTGCGGCATCAGGCGAGGGTTCAGTTGTTGAAGAAGCTGGGTCAATGGACCGAGGAGGACAACAAGGCCGAGGCCCGGACCATGCGGTCGAACCAGAACATCATCTCGGGCACCGCCTACTACTCGTTCAACCACTTCTACAAGACCTGGAAGACCTACAAGGCGTTCATCGAGAGCCGCGGCGACAGAAAGAAGCTGGAGGAGATCTTCGACGGCCCCGTGCCCGAGGGCTTCGACTGGCGGGACTTCTCCATCATCCGCATCCCCGTGGACATGCTGCCCCGTGGCTTCATGGACGAGAAGCAGATCTCGTCGGCCCGCGCCACGCTGTCCAAGAGCAATTACATGATCGAGTTCGGCGCCTCCTTCGCCACCGACTCCGAGGGCTTCTTCAAGCGCAGCCTGATCGAGTCCTGCGTGGTGGGCAGGCCCGACAACCCCATCGTCCTCAACGAGGAGACGGTCGAGTTCTCGGCCTCGCTGGTGGGGGATGATGTGCCCCATGTGATCGCCGTCGACCCGGCCTCGGAGCGTGACCATTTCTCCGTCGTCGTTCTGGCACTCTACTCCGACCACAGGCGTCTGGTCCACTGCTGGACAACCAACCGGAAAAGCCACAAGGAGCGCCTGAAGCGGGGCGTTGTCAAGGAGCAGAACTTCTACGCCTTCTGCGCCCGCAAGCTGCGGGAACTGATGCTGGCCTTCCCGAATGTCGAGGTCCTGGGGATCGACTCGCAGGGCGGCGGCGTGACGGTGGAGGAGTCGCTGCACGACCTGGAGAAGCTGAAGGACGGCGAGATGCCCCTCTGGCGGGAGATCGATCCCGACCCCAAGAAATACAAGGACTCCGACGGCAAGCCAGGCCTGCACATCATCCGCATGATCAACTTTGCGGATGCCCGTTGGATCGTCGACGCCAACCACGGCCTGCGCAAGGATCTGGAGGACAAGGTGCTGCTGCTGCCCGCCTTCGATACCGCCGCGCTGGGCCTCGCCTACGAGGAAGACAAGGCGGCCGGACGCATCGTGCTGGAGGACGGCGAGGAGATTAGCCTGTACGACACGCTGGAGGATGCGGTCGTTGACATCGAGGAACTGAAGGACGAACTGGCCTCGATCGTCCACACGGCGACCGCCGGGGGCCGGGACCGGTGGGATGTGCCGGGGGCCAAGCTGCCCGGCTCCAAGGCTGGCAAGCAGCGCAAGGACCGCTATTCGGCCCTGCTGATGGCCAACGCCATCGCCCGCGACATCCAGCGCACCGAGGCCCCGCAGGAATACCACCCGGTGGGCGGGTTCGCCGCCGACATCAAGGACGCTGACGGGGATTTGTATATCGGACCCTCCTGGTTCGTCGAGGCGACCCGGGGCGACTACGGGGCGGCGGTGGGTCGTGACGGTGTAGAACTAGCAGACCCAACTGCATAGGGAATGCAATCACAATGAGCGACAAGAAGCCCCTGTTCGTCACCGCTGACCAGGCTGACCAGGCCTATCGGGACGGCGAGGTGATCCAGCACCGCACCACCGCTGGCAACACATTCCGCAACATCAGCCAGCCCAATGTGTCGGTGCGGGAGGGTTTCGACCGGCGCGACTACGACTTCTTCCGTCCCGGCGAACAGATCCCGACCAAGGATGTGGACATCATCGGCGCCTGCATGCAGGCCTACGACCGCATCGGCATCGTCCGCAACATCATCGACATGATGAGCGAGTTCGCCTGCCAGGGGATCGACCTAGTCCACCCAAACCCCCGCATCGAGAAGTTCTTCAAGGAGTGGTTCAACAAGGTCAACGGCAAGGAGCGCACCGAGCGCATCCTGAACATGCTGTTCCGGGCGGGGAATGTGGTGGTCAAGCGTTCCACGGCCCGCCTGGCCGACGAGGACGCCGCCGCCCTGCAAAAAGGCAAGGCCGCCGATGTCAGGCCCGACATCGCCAAGGCCCCCGACCCCATGGAAATCCCGTGGGAATACACGATCTTCAACCCGCTTTCCGTCGACGTCTTCGGCCAGGAGTTGGCCCCGTTCCTCGGCACCAAGTATTTCCGCTACGGGGTGCGCGTCAGCGAGATCGTCAGCAAGAAGATCAAGAAGCCCGAGGTCACCATCGAGAAGCAGATGCTGACCAAGCTGCCCCGGGAGGTGCTGAACCTGGCCCGCCAGGGTGGCAAGCTGATCCCGTTGCCGCCGGAGAAGACCGTCGCCATCTACTACAAGCGGGATGACTGGCAGGTCTGGGCGCGCCCCATGACCTACGCCATCCTCGAAGACCTGATCATGCTTCGCAAGATGAAGCTGGCCGATCTGGCTGCGCTGGACGGCGCGGTTTCCTATATCCGTCTGTGGAAGCTGGGGTCGCTCGACCACCGCATCCTGCCGACCGAAGCGGCGATCGCCCGCCTGGCCGACATGCTGATGAACAATGTCGGCGGCGGCTCCATCGACCTGATCTGGGGGCCGGAACTCCAGCTCCAGGAGACCTCGACCGACATCTCCAAGTTCTTGGGCGAGGAGAAGTACCGCCCGATCCTGAACAACATCTTCGCCGGACTGGGCATCCCCCCGGGACTGACGGGCCTGCCCGCCCCCGGCGGCTTCGGCAACAACTTCATCAGCCTGCAAACGCTGGTGGAGCGGCTCCAGTACGGGCGCGACCTGCTGATCCGCTTCTGGTCCAACGAGATCCGCATCGTGCAGCAGGCGATGGGTTTCCGCTTGCCCGCCCAGGTGGTCTTCGACCAGCAGACCCTGACCGACGAGGCGGCCCAGCAGCGGCTACTGATCGACCTCGCCGACCGCGGCCTGATCTCCGACGAGGCCCTCCAGGAGCGGTTCGGCCTGATCCCCGAGATCGAACGGGTCCGCACCCGCCGCGAGGCCCGCATGCGCGCCAACGACAACCTGCCCCCGAAGGTCGGCCCGTTCACCTCCGACACCAAGGAGGCGGTCAAGAAGATCTTCGCCCAGAATGGCCGGATGACCCCCGAGGATTTCGGCATCGAGGCCACCGGCAGCCCGCCCGTCCAGCCCGGACAGAACCCGTTCGCCGACGAGCCGAAGGGTCAGCCCGGACAGGGGCGCCCGCCCGGATCGACCGACACCCAGCCCCGCCAGCGCCGGGAGGTCAAGCCCGAGAAGCCCGTCCAGGCCGAGCACGCCGCCGCCTTCGTCTGGGCCGATTCCGCCCACCGCCAGGTCTGCGAGTTGACCCAGCCCGCCTACCTGAAGAGCATCGGCAAGAAGAATCTGCGGGAGGCTTCCGCCGAGGAGATCGAGGCGCTGGAGGAGTTCCGCTTCGCCGTGCTGTGCCAGTTCGCTGTCGGCGAGGAGATCACCAAGGAGAAGCTGCGGGAGGTGCTGGCGAAGCCGATCACCGTGCCCGCCCCCGTCCAGGAGCTGCACCGGCAGACCCTCGCCCGCTTCGTCGCCGCCAAGGGATCGACCCCGTCCGCCGAGGAACGCCGCCGCATCGAGGCGTCTGTCTACGCGGTCTATTCGGTCATCTGACCCCCCTCCCCGGTGTAAAAACCCGAGGAGGCACACCACACCATGGAAATCGTCGTTTATAAAGCGGAGCAGGAAGCCGGTCTGGAATCCCAGATCCGCGCCAACGCCTCCGTCGCATGGCAGTCCGATGTCCAGCTGTGCGAGGCCTTCGACCTCGGCGGGGCCAAAGCCAGCCTCCTGCCCGAGCATGCGGTGGCCGAGAACAAGAACCAGATCGACCTCCACTACTTGCGCACCGTCATGGTCAGCTCGGCGTGGAACCTGAACGACGACGTCTTCACCCCCGAGGAGATGTGGTTGGCGCGGGCGACCCCCGAGGACAAGCCGTTCAACTACATGCACGAGCAGTCCGACATCATCGGCCACATCACCAACGCCGTCGCCGTCGACGAGTCGATGCGCCCGATCCCGGAGGACACCCCCTCCGACAAGCTGCCCGAACACTACCACATCGTCACCAACGCCGTCCTCTACAAGTTCTGGGAAAAGCCCGAACTGCAAGAGCGGATGAACAGGCTCATCGCCGAGATCGCCGACAACAGGTGGTTCGTGTCGATGGAGGCCCTGTTTTACGGCTTCGACTACGCGCTGAAGACCGCCAAGGGCTGGCAGATCATCGAGCGCAACGACAAGACGGCTTTCCTCACCAAGCACCTGCGCGTCTACGGCGGCAAGGGCGAGTTTGAGGGAA
>JBEGWF010000166.1:0-2578 GCA_041177965.1 Verrucomicrobiota bacterium
GGCCAGACCATCACCGACCAGAAGATCGGCATGAACGGCAAGTATCCGGGCGACGCCTTCAACGGCAAGGCGGGCATCGCCGGTGTCGACTTCAACAACCCCGGTGGCAACGCCGGCCAGCCCTACCGGCCTGAGACCGGTGTGGCGGCGGGCAAGGGCCCGAACGGCGGTGGCCGCAACCGCGGTCTGTTCGACGTCGACGTGAACTACACCGTCGGCTGGAACGACGCCGGCGACTGGCAGAACTACACCCGCACCTTCCCGACCCCGGCCAAGAAGTACTCCGTGTACGGCTTCGCCTCGTCGGGCGGTTCGCCGATCCAGTTCACCCTCGATCAGGTGACCGCGGGCGTGGGCACCGAGAACCAGACCCTCAAGCCGCTGGCCGAGCTGAAGCCCGGACGTGCGACCGCGGGTTGGGACAACCTGGAGCTCTTCCAGTTCACCGACCTGACCACCAAGGCCCCGGTGGTTCTCGAGCTCGGCGGCAAGGTGACCCTGCGCCTCACGCTGCCTGCGGGCAACGGCGACATGGACTACCTCGCCTTCATCCCGTACACCGCCGTCGAGGAGGCTCCGAAGTTCTCCGGCATCAGCCGCAACGCCAACGGCTCGCTGACCCTCACCTGGACCGGTGGCGGCAAGCTGCAGTCGGCCCCGAGCCCGAAGGGCCCGTGGACCGATGTCGCCGGCGCGGCCAGTCCGTTCACGGTGACGCCGAATGCCGATGCGCAGTTCGCTCGCATCGTCAAATGATGGCTGAGTCCTGAATCCAACAGGGGGGACCGGGGTCAGCCTCGGTCCCCCTTTTTCATTCCGTTTTCGATTCCCACAGCCCGTCCCGGGAACCTATACCGATCGGGTGCTCACGAAGGCAGCCATGGGATCACGCAGGTCACGGTCGCTCCGGAGCCGCCTCGCGGGGTCGATGGCCCTGAGCGGCGTTCTTGGGGCCTTGTCGGGTTGGGTCGGGTGGTCGGGTTCCGCCATCGCCGAACCACCGAAGAGTATCGCCCTTACGCCCCCTGCGGTCTCTCGCCCTCCGCTTCTGGTCTCGGCACCGGTTCCCTTGGTTCCGACCGGGGATCCCCTGGCCCGGGGGCGCGATCTGGCCCGGCAGCACTGCCAGGGCTGCCATCTCCAGCCCGACCCCGACCAGCTCGACCAGGCGACCTGGTATTCGCAGACGCTCCCCCGGATGTCGATCCGCCTGGGCTTCATGCCGCAGTCGATCGAGCGCCATCCCGAGGCCGACCTGCTGAAGGCCTCTGGCCGCTTCGCCAGCTCCCCCTTCATCCCGCTCGAGGACTGGAAGGCCATCACCAACTACTACGTCGCGAGCGCTCCGCCACGCCCGGTGCCGCAGGCGCGCAGCCAGCCGATCCGCGTGGGTCTCAAGTCGTTCCGGGTGGAGCCCGGTGTCCCGGCCCCGGGGGTCGCCAGCGCGCCCGAGACGACGCTCGTCGGCATCGATGCCTCGCAGCGGCGGCTGCTGGTCGGCGACGGCTCGCGGAAGACCCTGGAGGTGAGGTCGGCCGACGGGGCCCTGCAGTACACCCAGTCGATCGGCAACGTGCCGGTGGGATGGTCGCCGGGTCCCGGCATGGCCGTGCTCGCCTCGATCGGCAGTTTCATGCCTTCGGACCGTCCCGTGGCCGACATCCGCCGATGGGTGCCCGGGCCCGCCGGTGGCGGGGCGGCATCGATCCTCCTCGACCGGCTGCCACGGGTCACCCAGGCGACGGTCGACGACCTCAACGGGGATGGGCGTCCGGACCTGCTGGTGTGCGCCTTCGGCAACACGATGGGTCGGTTCGCGTGGCACGAGAACCAGGGCGGCGGGAAGTTCGTCGAGCATGTGCTGCTCGACAAACCCGGTGCGATCGGCGCCCGGGTGCTGGATTTCAACCAGGATGGCCGTCCGGACATCGGGGTGCTGGTGGCCCAGGAGACCGAATCGTTCCTGGTGTTCCTCAACGAGGGCGGCGGCCGCTTCTCCATGCGGGTCGGCTTCCAGCAGTCGCCGCTCTTCGGCCACACCTCGTTCGACGTGGCCGACTTCGACGGCGATGGCCGTCCCGACCTGGTGGTCACCAACGGGGACAACGGCGAGTACCCCTCGCCCATCAAGCGCTATCACGGCATCCGGATCTACATGGGCCGTCCCGACCTCAGCTTCCGCGAGGTCTTCTTCTATCCGCTCAATGGCGCGTTCAAGGCGCTGGTCCGCGACTTCGACGGCGACGGCCATCCGGAGATCGCCGCGGTGTCGTTCTTTCCCGACTACTCCAAGTCGCCCGAGGAGGGGTTCGTCTGCCTCGAGAACCGCGGGAACTTCCGATTCTCGGCCGCCACCTTCGCCGAGAGCCTGAAGGGGCGCTGGTTGACGATGGACGGCGGCGACCTGGATGGCGACGGCGACGAGGACCTCGTGCTCGGCTCCCATGTCCACGGGCCGAGCCCCGTGCCTGAAAAACTCCAGGCCGACTGGGAGCGCGAACGCATTCCGTTCATGATCCTCCGCAACACGACCGTCGATCGGAAGGGGCCATGAAGCGGTCCGTCGCCCTGGCATCCC
>JBEGWF010000167.1:0-5573 GCA_041177965.1 Verrucomicrobiota bacterium
CGGGATCGGTCCTGCGCCCGCAGGGAAGCTCTGAAGGATCAGCCATGGCGCTATGCGCTGGGGAAGAGGTTGTTCGCTTCAGAGCGGGCTACGGACCGATCCCGCTCCGCTCGTACCTTCAGTGGGGTCCTGCGCCCGCAGGGAAGCTCTGAAGGATCAGCCATGGCGCTATGCGCTGGGGAAGAGGTTGTTCGCTTCCAGAGCGGGCTACGGACCGATCCCGCTCCGCTCGTACCTTCAGTGGGGTCCTGCGCCCGGGTATTCAGGTCACATGGGTGCGCTGGATGCGAAAACGGCGGGCCTGCCGGGAGAGGCAAGCCCGCCGTGATGCGGGAGAAGCGCAGGGCTGGAAGCCCGATCAGGAGTTCTTGTCCCAGCCGTAGGTCAGCGCCGGGATCTCCTTGCCGGCCTTGTCGGTGACCTTGCGGGTCTTGGCGTCGAAGTAGCACATGACGCCGAGGCGGTCGGACATCTCGGCCAGCGAGATGACGGTCTGGACCTTGGTGGCCAGATCGATGCCGGCGTTCGGCTGCTTGTTGGCGCGGATGGACTCGTAGAAGTTCTTGTGGTGGGCGGCGACGCTCTCACCGGGGAAGGCTTCGCTGGTCTCGGGCTCGATGTCCTCGGCGAACGGGCGCTCGGGGTTCAACTGCACCTTGTTGCCACCCATGGTGAGGGTGGCCTTGTGGCCGCGGATCATCTCGGAGGAGCCGACCTCGTTGACGGTGCTCGAGGTGATGTGCATGACGTAGCCGCTGGGGAACTCGGCGACGAGCTGGATGATCTCTTCGACGTCGCGGACATACTGGGTGGCCTGTTCAGGCTTGCGGCCGACCTGGTTGAGGTCGGTCTTGAAGGCCTTGCTGCCGACGGCCGCGACGCGCACGGGGAACTCCGGATTGCCGGTGGCGAGCATGTAGGGGTGGAGCTTGTGGGGGAAGAGATCGCCCAGCAGGCCGGAGCAGTAGGGGTAGTACTTGCGCCAGCGGAAGTAATGGTCGGAGTCGAAGGCGTGGCCGGTCTTGATCTGCTCGCCGAGCCACATCTTCCAGTTGATGTCGTCGGGCTTGGCCCAGGGGGCGATGGTGTAGTTCCACTCGCCGTGGGGATTGTTGCGCATGTAGCTGCCCTGGCTCATGACGATGGGGCCGATCTTGCCGGCGCGGATCCATTCGGCGGCCTTGTGCCACTTGCGGTCGGAGCAACCCTGGGAGCCGACCTGGAGCAGCTTGCCGGTGCGCTTGCAGGTGTCGTAGATCTGGAAGGCCTCGCCGAGGTAGCGGGTCATGGGCTTTTCGACGTAGACGTGCTTGCCGGCGTCCATGGCCTCGCAGCTGACCTTGGTGTGCCAGTGGTCGACGGTGGCGCAGAAGATGACGTCGATGTCCTTGCGCTCGAGCAGGCGGCGGAAGTCCTCGTAGCCGTCGGGTTTGACGTTGGTCTTCTTCTGGATCTTGGCGACGTGGTCGTCGACACGATGCTTGGAGACGTCGCAGACGGCGGCGAGGCCGACGTTGTTCTCCTGGTAATGCTCGAGGTTCAGGCCGACGTGGGCTCCGCCGCCTTGACCGCCGACGCCGACGAAGCCGACGACGATCTTGTCGTTGGCGCCGATGACTCGACCGGCATAGGGGGCGGCGAGCTTGGTGAGGGTGTTGGCCGCGGCGGTCGGTTGGTTGGCGAGGATTCCGGCGATGCCGCCGGCGGCGGCCGTGCGCTTCAGGAATTCACGACGGGATGAGCCGGTCTGGGACGAGGGTGAGGGTTGGGGTGTGGACATGGTTCGGGTGCGTTGAATGTGATGGGCGATGGACGCAGTGTACCGGGTTGGCATTCGACGACAAGCCGGTAGGCTCCGCAGGTTCAGACCTTCGCCCGCAGGGAAGCTCTGGGGAGGATCGAGCTTTCGCGCGTTGCGCGAGGGGGAGGGGATGATCGCTTCCAGAGCGGGCTGTGGTCCGATCCTGCTCCGCTCGGGTTTGGTTGGGCTCCGCAGGACCGGTCCTCAGCCGCAGGGAAGCTCTGGGGAGGATCAAGCTTTCGCGCGTTGCGCGAGGGGGGAGGAGATCAGTTTTCCGTGGGCGTGAGCGTGGTGGTCCTGAACCGGTGGGAACCGCTGCGGCGGCCGGCGCGGATTTCGAGGAGGTAGGAGAGGTTCGACTCCAGAGGGGCAGCCGCTTCGGTGCCCTCGGCCGGAACCATGCCGGCGGGATTCATGCCGTACATGAGGGAGTTGAGTTCCCGGCTCTTGCCGGTGAGGTCCCACACCTTCTTGGCGGGTTCACCCTGATCGTTGAGGGCGAAGACACGCACCGAGGTGAGCCGGTAGCGGCCATCGAGGCTGAAGGTGACTCGGGCGACACCGCCGCCAGGTTCGGTCTCGATCGGCTTTTCAGAGCCGGGTGTGGGTCCCTTGGGCCCGCGTCGACCGAATCGGGGGGGCTGGATGACCGGCCGGATCTGCGAGGCGATCTCGATGGGTTGGGGGGCCAGCCAGTCGGTGAAGGCGAAGACGTAGGCGCCGGTCAGGAACAGGGCCGCGGCGGCGAGGACCCAGGCACGTCGGTTCGGAGAGGGCGGGTTCATCGGTGGTGCCGCTTCGGCGTCATTGCAGGCTGACACCCAGGTTGCGCTCTTCGGGGGTGACGGCCCAGAGGTTGATGGGATTGAAGGATCGGCCGTACCTCAGGAATTCGACATGGCCGTCGACCATGGCGTAGTTGGAGCCTCCTCCGCGGCCGGTCTTGATGGAGGTGCCGTGACGGTTCTGATGCAGGGCGCTCAGGTCGTCGAGGGCGTCGAAATCCATGTGGAAATGGGTGACCCTGGCCGAGTCGCGCTCGCCGAAGGTGATGGTTTGCGAGGGTTCGGGGATGTCGTTCTCACCGATGACGACCTCGCCGTTGCCCTGGGTGCGGAACTCGGGCATCTGGGCCGCGCCGACCCGCCGACGGTAGAAGTCGTTGAAGCCGTTGATGATGTAGGTCCGGGGGGCGAATTCGGCCACCCGGTCTCCGGCTCCCGGGATGTTGGTGCTGCCCTTGGCCCCGGAATCGACCGGGCATTTCAGGATCTTCAGGTCCTGGTAGTAGGGGCGGAGGGTGGTGCACCAGCGGTTGGTGAGCAGCCTGGGTGGGAACTTGCCGGCGTGGTCACCGGCATAGAGGTGAAGGGCCAGACCCAGTTGCTTTTCGTGGTTCAGGCAGGCGATGCGCTGGGCCGAGCCCTTGGCCGCGGCCAACGAGGGCAGCAGCATGCTGGTGAGGATGCCGATGATGGCCACCACCACGAGCAGTTCGATCAGCGTGAATCCGCCGGGTCGGGTCGGGGTGGTGCGGAGGTTCATGGATTCAGTTGCGGAGACCGTCGGCAAGCCCCGGACGTTACCGGAAAGCGCCGCCGGATCGACGGGGGTGACCGGTGCGATGGTTCCACCATCGTCCAATCCCGGGCCGGGTCAACGGAGCCGCATCAGGGAGTTCCGGCGGCCCGCGTTCCCCGGGCCACCTTCCAGCACCAGGCGCAGCCCCCGACCAAGGCGGCCCCCACCGCGAGGGCGGGTGCCATGGGTGCTCCGGAGAGCCAGAGGGTGAGGGCGCTGATGGCGGGTCCCGACCCCATGCCCAGACCGATGAAGGCCTCGTGGATGCCCCCGTGTTCGCCATGGGTGTCGCTGCCGTCCATGGCGTAGAAGAGCGACGAGTAGTAGATCAGTCCGGTGCCCCAACCGAAGGCGATCTGTGCCACGACGAGCATCCAGATCTGATGGGTGGTCATCACGGTGACGAATCCCAGGATCAGCAGGAGAAAGGAACCGAGGAACCATCCCAAGCGGTAGTGCCAGCCATGCCAGGCCCAGAGAATGGCGAAGGTCAGGGTCCGGACGATGAACCAGACGGACATGAGGCGACCGCCTTCTTCGATGCCGAGTCCGGCGTGCTCGGCGATGCCGGGAACGACGGCGATGATGGTGTTCATGGCCATGTAGGCGAAGGGGTTCCCCATCCATGCCAGCTTTTGGAAGACCCGGGTGACCCGGACCTCTCGTTTCGGGATCGGGTCGATGGACGGGTTGCAGGAGGTGTCCGGAGCGCCGGTGGGCGTCCCCGGCAGGGCACCCCGGGCGTGGTGGCGCTCGAGCCATCCGAGGCTGATCCACTGGAGGGCATGGATGAGGAGCGGCAACCAGTAGAGGCTCCGCTGGCCCAGATGCTCGAACAGGGTGCCTCCGATGAAGTAGGCCAGTCCGGCGGTGGCGGCCCAGATGACGTTGTACAGTCCGATCCGGTGGGGCAGCCGATCCCTGGTCTCCCGTTCGGAGGCGAGGGCCTCGAGCATGGGCCAGGTGAAGCACATGGACAGGGTCCAGACCAGCAGGGCCAGGATCTGACCGGCGGCGCTGGGCAGCAGCCAGCCGAGGGCGACACCGGTGCCCATTCCGCCGAAGCCGATGCGCAGGCTGGTGAAGTACCCGTGGCGTTGGCCGAATCGTCCCGCGTACCAGGAGGCTCCGACATAGAGGAGGCCATGGACCGCGCTGAGGGCGAGGTTGTGCAGGTTGGAGAACCCGTGTTCCCGCTGGAGCAGGAACATGAGGTAGTTGAAATAGTAGGACGCGGCGAAGGCATTGGTGCCTTCGAGCACGAAGTAGCCTGCTTTGCCAGGCGGGTTGGACTTCACGATTGGGGCACCGATTCGACCGGTGCGCGGGGAGTCAACGGTCGACGCTCTCCGGGTGCAAGCGTGGTCATGAGTGGGTCAGGGGGCGCGGGACCGACCCTGCGCTCGCAGGGAAGCTCTGAGAGGTTGGGTATTCGCGCGGTGCGCGAGGGGTAAGGGGTGTTCGCTTCCAGAGCGGGTTCCGGGCCGGTCCCGCTCCGCTAGGGTTCGGGTGGGCTCCGCGGGACCGGTCCTGCACCCGCAGGGAAGCTCTGAGAGGTTGGGTATTCGCGCGGTGCGCGAGGGGCAAGGGGTGTTCGCTTCCAGAGCGGGTTCCGGGCCGGTCCCGCTCCGCTGGGGTTCGGGTAGGCGGGATAAACTGGACAGCGAATTACGGGCGGCGAAGGTGTCATCATGCGCTTCGGATTGGGACTGGTGGATGGGCGGGTGGCTTGGATTCTGGGTCTCGCAGGAGTGTTGGCGTCGATCGAGGTGCAGGCCCAGTCGGAGGATGTCCGGATCGAGGACGTTCCCGATTACGAATGGCATGCCGGGTGTTTCGGTACCGCCACCGGCAACCTGATGGGCTTCTGGGACCGCAACGGGTTTCCTGATTTCTACACCGGGCCGACCGGGGGCGGGGTCGCCCCACTCAACAGCCGGGCCAGTCAGGGCAATCAGGGAATCTTCTCGCTGTGGTCATCCAAGGCGGGTCGGGATGGCCGGCCTGCGAATCTGCCGGGTCACGAGGATGACTACTTCGTCGCCTACGAAAGCGTGCTCGCCGACCCCTACATCGCCGCAGGTCGCAAGGAGCACCTACCGGACTGCCTTGGAGATTTCATCGGTCTGAGCCAGAACAAGTGGCCCGACCTCGGGGGCGAGTGCCGGGGCAACATCGATGGGTTTTCCTA
>JBEGWF010000168.1:0-27114 GCA_041177965.1 Verrucomicrobiota bacterium
TCAGCGTTCGCGTTGCCCCGGGCTGGTATGTGTGGCGCCGCACCAGGTCGTTTCCAGTTCGCCCGCCGTCATCTTCCGGGCCATGACGATTTCGAGGGCGCACTTGAGCCGATCTGAAAGCCGCGGGGATTTCACAGTTGCGAGGGCGCTTTGTCCTTCAAAGGCTCGCTGCCGCAATCAAGCCCTCGGATGAAAACCACCCTGCCAAACGCGACGCCGTTCCTGCTGCTGCTGGCGTTCCTGCTGCTCGGAATGCTTCGACCGGTCGCCGACGAACCCAAGAATCACGACTTCGATGTCGTGCGCGACGAGGCCGCGGTGCCGCCCTACCAGTTGCCTCCGATCCTGGTGTCCGCCGAGGGGTTGGCCATCACGACGCCCGAGGCATGGTTCCAAGTGCGTCGTCCGCAGATCCTGGCGCTCTTCGGCAACCTGGTGTACGGCGTGGTCCCGCAACCCGAATCGCCCGTGCGGACCACGTTCGAGGTGGTCAAGACCGATCCCGCCTACATGGGAGGCAAGGCCACTCGCAAGGACGTGAAGATCCGCTTCGAGAACGCGAAGGGTTCGGCGGAGATCCAGATCCTCGTGTTCACGCCCAATGGCCTGGGCAAACCCGCCCCGGCCTTCCTGCTGCACAGCTTCGCCGGCACGCGCGACGACGGTCATGACTTCAGTCTGGACCGCCCCGGGTTCACCCGGAACGGACTGCCTTTGGGGGAGTTCTTCCAACGCGGCTTCGGTTTCGTGGTGGTGCCGCAGGGCGAGTTGGTCCGGCACAACGAGGTGGAGTTCCAAAAGGGTGTGCATCCGCTCTTCTACCGGACCGGGCAGAGTTTCCCGAAGGCCAACGAGTGGGGCGTGATCGCCACGGTGTCGTGGTCGGCGTCGCGGGCCATGGATTACCTGGAAACGGATCGGGACATCGACGCGAAGCGGATCGTGGCGATGGGGCATTCCAAGATGGGCAAGGCGACCCTCTGGACCTGCACCCAGGACCCGCGGTTCGCGATGGCGATCCTGGCCCAGAGCGGATGCGGCGGGGCGGCTCTGTGGAAGCGGAATTTCGGCGAGAACCTGGAGAAGATGGTGACGCGGTTCCCGTACTGGCTGTGCCGCAATGCGGCCAAGTTCGCGCGGAACGAGGAGGACCTTCCGGTGGACCAGCACATGCTCATCGCCTGTCTGGCCCCGCGTCCGGTCTATGTGGCCAGTGGATCCGAGGACCTCTGGGCCGATCCCCGGGGAGAGTACCTCTCCGCGTTCCATGCCAGCGAGGTGTATCGCCTGCTGGGCAGGGAAGGGCTGAAATCCGAGGCGTCTCCGCCGGTCGGGGAAGTGCTGGCCTCGGGATACGTCGGCTACCACAACCGCGCCGGTGGTCATTCGGTGGAGATGTTCGACTGGTTGCGGTTCCTGGAGTTCGCCGAGAAACATCTCAAGACTCCGTAAGACCCTTCGGGTGATGCCGGTGGGGACTCCGTGCCGGTCTCGGGCGGCCCCGGGCCGTTTTGGGATCCGGTCGCTCGACCTGAACAGCAAAACGCCGGACCCCGCATACGAGGTCCGGCGTTGTGGCCCAGGTCGGATCGTGCTTGGCGATCCGGATCGGATCAGCGAGCCCCCAGCAGGTGCTCGATGACCAACTGGTCGAGGTCCTGATAATTGCGGTCGGCGATCAGGCGGGCGGCCTCCTTCTCGGGGTAGCTCTTGGCCTTGGCCAGGAGGTGTTCGAAGGTGCGGCGGGAGTTGGCCAGGTGCGACAACCACTGCTTCTCGCTGGTGGTGCGGAACGGGTGCACGTCGAAGCAGACGAACTCGCCCTTCTTGCCGTAGCCGTTGCGCTCGAGGGCGCGGACCTGGTTGAAGGCCACGCGGAGGTTGGCCGAACCGAAGGGCTTGTCCTGGTCGAACTTCAGGCCGTTCTGGTCGTTGAGATGCAGGGACCAGAGCTTGCCGAACGACATGGCGAAATCGATCTCATCGGCCGGATCCAGGCCGGCGAGGATGGCATGGGCCGACTCGATGACGCACCCGACGCGCTTGGGGTCGCGGGTGTGCTGGGCGATGGCCAGCGCATGGCCGGTGGTCGGCAGATACGCGTGATCCATCGGCTCGTTCGGCTTGGGCTCGATGGCCAGGCGGATCTTCTTGTCGTGCTTGAGCATCGCGTCGAAGGCCTCGACCAGCAGTTCGGTGGAGCGGGCTCCCGACTTGGACTCGCGCAGGTAGGTGCCTTCGCGGGCCAACCACAGCACCAGGATGTCGGTGCCCAGTTCGTTGGCGATGTCGATGCTCTGACGGGAACGGTCGATGGCGTAGCGGCGCAGCTTCGGATCGTTGCTGGTGTAGCCGCCGTCGATGGTCTGCGGGGCGAACCACAACCGGGGCGCGACCATCTCGGCCACGATGCCCTCGCCGTCGAGCCGCTTCTTCAGGGCCTTGGCCTCCTGCAGGACCTGCTTGTGGGACTTCGAGTCGATGTCCGGCACGGCGTCGTCGTCGTGGAACATCATGGCGTCGAAGCCCAGCTTCTTCAGTTGGGCGAGCTTCCAGTCGAAGGTCTCCTCACGGCGGACGGTCGGGCCGTAGGGGTCCTGGCCCTGGCTGAAGTTCCAGGGGCCCACACAAAAACGGTATTGATGCTTCTTGGACATGGTCGGTACGCCCGAGGTTGGCCCCGATGCCCGGGGCAGGGCAATGGCGCACTTTGCGTGGCGGTTCAGGGGGTGGGATCGACGCATGATCGGACCGCCTTGGGATGGGGGCATTTCCCCGGCATTCACCGGTTTCATTCTCCGCCCCATCGGCCGGTGTCTCGACCTCGGCTCCCAACCTCGGGGCCACACGGAGTCTGCGCCCGACAGAGCCCATTTCCTCGATTCTCTGCGTCCGTGTGAGCCAACTCTGCGATCCCCTCTCCGTGCCTCGTCATGGGCGAGAGCCCGGATCTTAAGAAAATCGTGTGGCTTGTGGATCTGGGGCGCAGGGCAGCTTGACCCAAAACTGGACTCATTGTTGACTCATTAGTATGGCCTATGAACCGCACTTCACCATCAGCCCGCGCCTGCTTTCACGGGTGGAACAGATTGCGGGGCTGCGCGAACGGATTCAGGGAGCTGCGGTGGAATTGTCCTGGATCCCTGCACTTCAAAAGGACACACGCACGCGGAACGGTCATGCCTCCACCGCGATCGAGGGCAATCCGCTGACGTTGGAACAAGTCCGCGCGTTGGAAGACGGCCGGGAACTTTCAGCGGTGGACGCACGCCCGAAACGTGAGGTGCTGAACTACTTCGCGGGACTTCGGTATGTCGAGAAGCACGCTCGGAAGAAGATCATCCGTCATGAGGATATCTTTGAATTGCATCGGCTGTTGGCCAGCCGGGTCATGGATCAGGGGGAGGCGGGACGGTACCGGACGATCCAGGTTCGTGTGGGTCGCCATTTCCCACCGGTCGCAGGGGATGTCTCGGGGCTCATGTTCGAGTTGCTGGAGTGGTGGAATCTCAAGGCGGCGGAGCTTTCACCGGTGCTCAGTTCCGCGATCCTCCACTATCAGTTCGAGTGGATTCATCCATTTGCCGATGGCAACGGACGCACGGGCCGGGCGTTGGCTCTATGGGAACTCTATCGTCGTGGGTTCGACAGCCATCATATCTTCTCGGTGGACGAGTATTACTGGGAGGATCGCCCGGCCTATTATGAGGCCCTGGATGCAGTGCGGCGATCGGGTGAGGATCTGACGGGCTGGCTCGAATACTGCGCGGAAGGGTTACGCCAGACACTGGAGCGGGCGTGGATTCGGGTGCAGTCCTTCAGCGCCCCTGCGACAGCGAAGTTGATTCTACGTCCGCGGCAAGAACGGTTGCTGAAGCTCCTCCGGGATCATGGGAGCATGGCTCCCTCGGAATTGTGGGCCGCGCTCGACATCTCGAAGCAGGGGGCGATCGACCTGCTGCGTCCGCTGGTTGAAGCCGGGCTCGTGGAAAAGGTCGGGACGAAGAAAAACGGACGCTACACCCTCAAACTGCGATGACAGCCCATGGATGCGGCAAGCTCACGGGCATCTGGACTCGGGTTTTCTGGCAATGCGGCGCGCCTTCATCGAGTTCATGCATGGATAGTTCGTGTGTTGCTCTTGACCGTCGGGTCGAGCTGCGTTGGCTGGTTTCAGGTGGCGTTTTTCCACGGCCGAGTTCGGTGACGCCTGATCTGCTGTCCTCGGGGAGGCGGGGGTGCTAGCGTCACTGGCGTGGCCGAAACACTGGTCGTCAACGAGGTCTATCTGAGTGTGCAGGGCGAGAGCACATTCGCGGGCTTGCCCTGCGTCTTTGTGCGCCTGACCGGGTGCAATCTGCGCTGTTCCTACTGCGACACGGCCTATGCGTTCACGGAGGGCAAGCGGCGATCCTTGGAGGAGATCCGCGCCGAGGTGCACCGCTTGGCCGAACCGTACCAGCATTCCGATCGGGCCCATTTCCCGCCGGTGGTCAATGCCGGTGACGCCTCCGCGCAGCACAAGCTGCCCCTGGTCGAATTCACCGGAGGCGAGCCGCTGCTGCAACCCAACGCGGCCCGCCTCATGCAGGCCTTGGCCGATGATTGCTTCACGGTGTTGGTCGAGACCAGCGGGGCCCACGACATCACCAAGCTCGATCCGCGGGTGCGCCGGATCATGGACCTGAAATGCCCGAGCAGCGGCGAGGTGGAACGCAACCGTTGGGCCAACATCCCGCACTTGCGGGCGACCGACGAGGTGAAGTTCGTGATCGGGACGCGCGAAGATTACGAGTGGGCCAAGGCGATGATCCTGAAGCACCGGCTCGATCCGGTGTGCCCCATCCTGTTCTCGTGGGTGGCTCCGCTCTCCGAGGCTCAGCGCGACAAGGTTCTGAAGCCGGTGCCCAAGGGACTGCAACCGATCACCCGTCGGGATCTGGTGGAGGCCATGGTGGCCGACCGGGTTCCCGCCCGCTTCCAGCTTCAGATGCACAAGTTCGTCTGGCCCTCCGACGAGCGGGGAGTCTGATGAGCGCCCGCAAGCAAGACCCCACGCTGGAGCTGCTCCGACGACACGAGTCGCGGAACATCACCTTCGTGCAGCCCGAGGAGGGCTGGCCGATCGTCTGGAAACGCGCCCGGGGGTGTCGGGTCTGGGACGCCTCGGGCCGGTCGTACCTCGACCTGACGGCCGCCTTCGGAGTGGCCGCGGCGGGGCATGGCAATCCGACCGTGGTCCGCGCCGGTCGCCAGCAGATGGGCGAGCTGCTGCATGCCATGGGCGATGTGCATCCCCATGCCCTGAAGGCCCGCCTGGCCCGCGAGCTGAGCCGGATCACCTTCGAGCGCTGGACGCGTCGGAAGGGGTATGGCGGTGCCCCCGAGACGGGCAAGGCGATCTTCGGTTGCTCCGGGTTCGAGGCGGTGGAGGCCGCCCTCAAGACCGCCCGCTTGGCCACCGGCAAGGCCGGGGTGATCGCCTTCCGAGGCGGATACCACGGGGTCGGATACGGGGCCCTGAACGCCACGGAGCGGGGGCACTTCCGCGATCCTTTCAGGGACCAGCTCCGGGAATTCGGTCGTTTCGTGGATTTTCCCGCGCCGGATGCCGAAGGGCGGGGGAGTGGACCCGAGGCGAGCGCATGGAACGAGGCCGCATTGAACGCGGCCCTCGACCGGGCCTCGGCCGCTGGCGATGTCGGGGCCGTGATCGTGGAACCCATGCAGGCCCGCGGGGGCATCCGCATCCCGCCGCCCTGGTTCCTGCCGTGCCTCCGGCAATGGGCCGACCGGAACGGGGCCCTGCTCATCCTCGACGAGATCTACACGGGGTTCGGGCGCACCGGGGCCTGGTTCGCCTGCGAGCATTCCGGCGTGGTGCCCGATCTCGTCTGCCTGGGCAAGGCGTTGACCGGCGGGTTTCCGTTGAGCGCCTGCGTAGGGCGGGCCCGGGTCATGGACGCCTGGCCTCCGGCGATGGGCGAGGCCATCCACACCAGCACCTACCTGGGGCACCCGGTGGGCTGCGCCATGGCCCTGGCCCAGTTGTCCGAGGTGCGTCGCCTGGGCCTGCCCGCACGCGCGGCCCGGTTGCAGGTGGTGCTCGAGGCCGAACTGACGGCCCTGCAGCGGCGCTTCCCGGATCGGGTGTCGCGGGTCTCGGTGATCGGTCTCATGGGAGGCATCGCCTGGTGTCGCCCCGACGGTTCTCCCGACACCGGACTGTCGGTGGGCATCATGCAGGAGACGCTTCGGCGAGGCGTGATCCTGCTGCCCGAGGGCGAACACTCCGAGGTCACGGGCATCACACCGCCCCTGACCATCACCGAGGCCCAGTTGCGCCGCGCGTTCCGCGAGATCACCCGGTCGGTGGAGTCCTGCCTCGGGATCACGAGGCCCGTCGCCGCACCCCGCCACCCTCGTCCCCGGAAATCCCGTCCATGACCCTCAACGAAATGCGTGCCCTGCTGGAGTCGCGGGGCATCCAACTGACCAAGTCGCTGGGGCAGAACTTCCTCCACGACGGCAACCAGTTGCGGCGGATCGTCACCGCGGCCGATCTCCGGCCGACCGATCGGGTCCTCGAGGTGGGTCCCGGGTTGGGCCCCCTCACCGAACTGTTGCTGGCGCGGGCCGCCTCGGTGCTGGCCATCGAGAAGGATGGCCGACTGGTGGCCGTGCTGCGGGAGCGTTTCGCCGGCGCGCTGTCCGGAGAGGGGCCGGGATCCCTGGAATTGCTGGAGGCCGACGCGCTGCGGTGGGTCGAGGAGCATCGCCGGGACTGGAGCGGATGGAAACTCGTGGCCAATCTGCCCTATTCGGTGGCCTCACCGCTGATGGTCGAACTGGCCGAGGCTCCCGTGCCGCCCGAACGGATGGTGGTGACCCTCCAGGCCGAGGTCGTGCACCGCATCGCCGCCCCGACCGACGGCGACGACTACGGGATCCTCACCCTGCTGCTGGGGCTCCGGTACCAGGTCCGCGAGTGGTTCAACATCCGCCGCGGATGCTTCCACCCGGTGCCGGATGTCGATAGCGCCTGCATCTGCCTCGTGAGACGCCCGGAGCCGTTGCTGGACCCGGCGGGTTCCGAGTTGTTCACCCGATTGGTCAAACGCGCCTTCTCCGAGCGCCGCAAGATGATGCTGAAGCTCCTGAAGAGCCACTGGCCGGTCGAGGTGCTCGAGGAGGCGTTCCGCAGGATGGGCATCGCTGCCACCGAACGGGCCGAGAAGGTGTCGCTCGAAGGCTTCGTGGGGTTGACTCGCATCCTGGCGCAGGCGCCTCCAGTCCCGGCGCCGGGACATCCTCCGGGAGATTCGCCCTCGGCCCGCTGAAGGGTTTCCCGCGGAGGTTCGACATCCTCTAAAGTTCCCCGGAAATCTGCCGATGAGTGGGTTTTGAAGGGAAAAGCCTGTCCGAGGTGAAGGCCTCCTGGGTACCGCGATGAGAATCGAATCCTTTGGGAAGACGTTGGTGGTGAGCGGGCTTGCCGTGCTGAATGCCGGCAACGCGGGCTCGTTCCGGGACAATGTCCGGGCTTCGGTGCAGCCTCATCACACCCGGATCGACATCGACATGTCGCTGATGAGGGCGATCGACAGCACGGGCCTCGGCGCGCTGGTGAGTGTCCACCGGTTCATCACCTCACGGCAGGGGCAGGTGCGGTTGCTCAACCCGGTCCCAGTGGTGCAGAAGGTCCTCGAGCTCACCCACCTGCACCGCAATTTCGAGATCACCAAGGGATAGATCCGAGGCGGACGGGTTGGCCAAGGGGGGCGAAGGGGCGGCGAAGCGACAGTGCCCGTTTCGAAGACGGGGCCGGGGAACGCATTCCCACTGTTCAGCCTTCGATCCTCGAAATGGACCTGGGAAGGCCTTTGAAATCAGGCCGTTGAAATCCCGCCTTTGCAATCCAGGCCTCGGCCCGCCTGGGACTACTTCTCGTCGAGCGACACCTGGCCCCCGGCCTCGATGTTGCGGATCTTGCTGGGGACCGTGGCCGTCGGGCGGGCCGCGTCGGTGCAATTGCCGATGTTGTACGTCTCGCCCATCACCGAGCTGGGGAACTTGCCTCCCTGGAAGTAGGGAGCCAGTTCGTCGGTGGTCGGTTCTGCGGTGTCGGGCTTGCGGTTCTCGTTCTGCCAGGTGGTCTTGGCCAGTTCGATGGCCTTCAGGTTGGCCAGGATCGCGTTGTATTTGCCCGTTTCCATGAATTTCCGGACGTTCGGCACCGCGATCATCGTCAGGAGTCCGACGATCATCACGGCGATCATCACCTCGACGAGGGTGAAGGCGGCGCGGAGCGAGGCCCGGCTCAGGTGCTTGCGGGTATTCATGTTGGCAGAAATCGTCATGGGAATCCCAACACCGCCCCGCGGGTTTCGTTGCGGAGGCCGGTGCGGTCCCGATCGGAACGGGCCGATCAAAGCGTCGCGGACGCCGAAGGGCAAGCCGCGGTCTTCGACTCCATGCGTCCGGGGGGATGGCGTGCACGGGGTCTCGATCGACCCTCTGTCCGGCGAAGGACCCGGAGTCGATTGGGACATTGCCGAGTCGGGGAGTGTCTCCCACTCTTACGGCGCCGTATGAATGAATCCCAGAATCTCGACGAGTTGCTGGTGTCCCGGTCCGACCAGGCCCGGCGACCCGCCGAGCCCTGCACCGTGGTGATCTTCGGAGCCTCGGGCGATTTGACCTCCCGGAAGCTGATCCCCGCCCTGTATCATCTGACCCTGGAGAAACTGATGCCGCAGCCCTTCCGGATCGTGGGCTTCGCGCGTCGCGACAAGACCGACGACACCTGGCGGACCGAACTGCGGGAGGCCCTGAACAAGTTCTCGCGGACCCAACCCGTGCAGGAGGATGTCTGGAACGCCTTCGCGGCCAACATCCACTACTGCCAGGCCGACATGTCCGATGCGGCCGGCTACCAGAAGCTCAAGGCGCTGCTGCACGGGTTCCCCGACGAGCGCCTGCGGACCAACCTGCTGTTCTATCTGGCCACCAATCCGAGCCAGTTCGGCGAGGTGACCGGGCACCTGAGCGCCGTGGGACTCCTCCAGAAGGCCGAGTCCAAGGTGACGCCCGAACGCATCGTGGTGGAGAAGCCCTTCGGTCATGACCTCGAGACCGCCGAGGCCCTGAACACCGAGCTCACGCGATTCGCCCACGAAAAGCAGATCTTCCGCATCGACCACTACCTCGGGAAGGAGACGGTCCAGAACATCCTGACCTTCCGGTTCTCCAACGGGATCTGGGAACGGCTGTGGAACCGCGAGTGCATCGACCACGTGCAGATCACCGTCGCCGAGAAGCTCGGTGTCGGCTCCCGCGGCGGATACTACGAAGAGGCCGGCGCGATCCGGGACATGGTCCAGAACCACGTGCTGCAGGTGCTCTCTCTGGTGGGCATGGAGCCGCCGAGCTCCCTGGAGGCCGAGAATGTGCGGGACGAGAAGGTCAAGCTGCTCAAGTCGATCCGGCCGATGACCCCGGCGCAGGTGGCCGAGAACGTCGTGCGCGGCCAGTACTTCGCCGGCGAGGTCGATGGCGAGGCCCGGCCCGCCTACCGCAGCGAAGGCAAGGTGAAGCCCAATTCCCATGTCGAGACGTTCCTGGCCATGCGCCTGTTCGTCGACAATTGGCGATGGCACGGGGTGCCCTTCTACATCCGCACCGGCAAGAACCTGCCGCTCAGCGCCAGCGAGATCCGCATCCAGTTCAAGAGCGCGCCCAACATCCTCTTCGCCGCCAAGGACCAGCTCGATGCCAATTCGCTCACGCTGCGGCTCCAGCCCAACGAGGGCATGACCCTTCGCTTCAACGGCAAGGTGCCCGGCGGGGCAGCCGAGTTGAGGCCCGTCCGCATGCATTTCAGCTACGACACCGAGTTCGGCGCCTACACGCCGGAGGCCTACGAGCGGCTCCTGCTCGAGTCGATGGCGGGCGATGCCACGCTCTTCATCCGCCGCGACGAGGTCGAGACGGCTTGGAAGATCGTGGATGCCATCCGGAGCGCGTGGGTCGGGAAGCCCCTCACCAACCGCGAATTCTATGCGGCGGGAACCTGGGGACCGGCGGCGGCCGACGACCTCCTGGCCCAGAGCGGCCACGAGTGGCGCAATCCCCAGCCGAAACACTGAGCGGCTCCGGGCCGAGGGGTTCCCGGTTCCGGGCCAAGGAGTTCCGTAGGGTCTTCGGAGCCTTGGCTTTGGAGAAGGTGCGGGCCCCGGGGCCTGTCAAGGCGGACGGGATCGCAGGGCGGGGCGAGGTGTCTGGGACCGGTGTCTTCGTACCGTCATTGGGGCCGCCGGTCGACTCCGGCCCCCGTCATTCCTTGTCGAACTGGCGGCTGAAATCGAGGACCAGTTGGCGCTGCTCGCCGTTGCGGAGCAGCACCACGAGGACCCGGTGCTTGTCGGCGATCCGGCTCAGCGCCTCGGCATGGATGGCCTTCACATCCGCCGGCGTGACCACGTCCTTGCCGTCGATCTTGAGGACGATGTCCTGGGGCGAGAGCCCCGCCTGGGCGGCGTTGCCGGGGAACTTCACCCCGTAGATGAACACGCCCTGGTTCCGGTGGAAGAACAGGTCCGGGTTGTCGAACTGGTTGATGGCCTTGACCGTGAAGTCCCAGCGTCGGCACTCGATCTCCTCGCCCTCCACCTTGCCCTTGGCACGGGGTGTCACCGACACCGTCTGACTCAGACCCTTGCGGACCAGCTCCAGTTCGGCCGGCTTGCCCTTGGGCAGGAGCCCGAGCCGCCGCCGGACTCCGGGAAGATCCTCGACGGTGAGCCCGGTCACCGGGGAGCCGTCGATCTTCACGATCCGGTCGCCCGCCTGGATCCCGGCGCGTCGGGCGGGGCTTTCAGGGTCGGTCTCGGCCACCATCACGCCTTCGTTCTCGGGGAAATACACGTTGCGGTTGAAATCCTTGAGGGGCTGCAGCTGCAGGCCTGTCCAGCTCCAGTCCATCTTGCCGTGCTCGCGGATCTGGTCGGCCACCACGCGGGCCACCTCGATGGGCACGGTGAAACCCAGATCGCCGCCCCCGGACATCATGCCCCGGGTGTTGAGCCCGACGACCTCGCCCTGGGTGTTCACCAGCGGGCCGCCCGAGTTGCCCGGGTTGATCGAGGCGTCGGTCTGGAGCCAGGAGCTGTACTCGCTGGAGCCGGGGAGGTACCGCTGGGTGCAGGAGATGATCCCGATGGAGACCGACCGGGAGAGCCCGAACGGGGCGCCCATGGCCATCACGAAATCGCCCTCCACCAGGTTGGTCGAGACCCCGAGGCGCGCGAAGGGCAGGGGTTTGGCATCGGCCGGGCGCTCCAGCTTGAGGAGGGCCACGTCGGTGTCCTTGTCTGCACCGAGCACCTTGGCCTTGAAAGCCTGGCCGTCGGACAGGAGGCACCGGACCTCGGTGGCCTTGTCCACCACGTGCCAGTTGGAGAGCAGTTCCCCATCGGCCGAGATCATCACGCCCGAGCCCGAGACCTCCTGGGCCTGGCGCTTGCCGCCCTGCATGTCCTCCCGCACGCATTTGATGAACACCACCGACGGGAAGACGCGGTCCTTGGCCGACCGCACCACCTGTCGGAAATCGAGCCGTTCCATGCCCTTGGGCAGGGCCTCTTCGGCGAGGGCGACGGGGATGGGAAGGCCCAGGGCGAGGTTCAGCGGGAGGAGGAGGGAGAGGATCCGGTTCACGGTTCCCGCCATGCTACAGCCTCTCCGGATCCTGTCGAGTTGCGGAGCCCCCGGCATCGATCGGCTCAAAAATCTGTCGCCCCCGCGCCCGTTCTCTGGCAGTTCCATGGGTCCCCGAGGGGCGACCCGGGCCGCGGTTCCGGAAGATCCGCGGTGCACGGCGTGGTCCCGGGGGTTCGCCCACGATGAGCAAGATCAAAGCCGCCGCCTCCGCCTCAGCGCCCGCGCCCCGCCTCAAGCTGGGGTTGCCCAAGGGCTCGCTGCAGGAGGCCACCCTGGAGAAGTTCGCCAAGGCCGGATGGAACATCTCCGTCTCGAGCCGGAGCTACGAACCGTATGTCGACGACCCCGAGCTGCAGATCCGCCTGATCCGCGCCCAGGAGATCGGGCGCTACGTCGCCCTCGGTTACCTGGACGCCGGACTCACCGGCGTCGACTGGATCCATGAGAACGCCGTGGCCGGCGAGGTGCACGAGGTGGGCGAATTCGTCTTCAGCAAGGCCACCCGCCAACCGACCCGCTGGGTCCTGGCCGTGCCCGAGGAGTCGGACATCCGCACCGTGAAGGACCTCGAGGGCAAGCGCATCGCCACCGAGGTGGTGGGCATGACCCGCCGATGGCTGCGCAAGCACGGCGTGAAGGCCGAGGTGGAGTTCTCGTGGGGGGCCACCGAGGTGAAGGCCCGCGAGCTGGTCGATGCGATCGTCGATGTCACCGAGACCGGGTCCTCCCTCCGGGCCAACAAGCTGCGCATCGTCGACACGCTGCTGGTGTCCACGCCGCGGCTCGTCGCCAACAAGGCGGCCTGGAAGGATCCGTGGCTCCGCTCGAAGATCGAGACCATCGCGCTGCTGCTCAAGGGGGCCATCGAGGCCGAGATCAAGGTCGGCCTTAAGATGAACATCCGCGAGAAGGACCTTCCAAACCTGTTGCAAAGCCTGCCCTCGCTCCGTAATCCTACCGTCTCAGGTTTGAGTCAGTCGGGCTGGGTAGCCGTGGAGACCATCATCGACGAACCGGTGGTTCGTGAGTTGATTCCTCGTTTGAAGGCCTTCGGAGCCGAAGGCATCATCGAATATCCGCTGAACAAGGTGGTCTACTGACAACGACAACTCAAGACCGACACTGATATGGGTTCACTCAAGAAACGTCGCAAAGCGAAGATCAACAAACACAAGCGTCGGAAGAAGCTTCGGCAGAACCGACACAAGAAGCGTACTTGGCAGAAGTAACGCGTCCGCTTCGGCCGTTTCTCCCAACCATCCGCTTTTCAGGACGCGGCCCAGGTCTCACGACCGGGCCGCGTCGTCTTTTGCATCGGGGGCGTTTCGGGGCGAGTCTCCGCCAACCTATGACAGTGGTTCCCAGCGGCCTGACCCACCGGGTGCGATTTCTTTGCGCGATCGGTGCGGCGGGCCTCCTGACGGTGGGTTGCCGCACCGGTCGGGCGACCGGCCCGGCGACCGGCCCGAAGGGAAAACCGGGGTCGACGGTCTCCGCCCGTCCCGACCCGGAGCCCTGGGAACGCCGGGCATCCGCGCATGCCGCCTTCGCGGCCGGTCTGGTGCGCGGCATGAACGGCGACGCCGAGGGGTTGATGTCGTATTTCGAGAGGGTCACCGAGAACGACCTCTCGAATCATGAACTGGTGGCCGACGTGGCCCGCCGGTGCCTCCAGCAGGGCAGGGTCGATCGTGCCCTGAAACTGCTCGACAGGGCCTGCGAGCGCCCGGAGACCCCGGGCGAGCTCCATGCACTGCACGGGGTGGCGCTCACCCAGGCCGGGCGCATGGGTGACGCCCTCCGGGCCTACCTGCGGGCGGCCGACCGTCCGCCGGTGGTCCTGGCGGTGTACCAGGCGGTGGTCCGGATCCTGAACGACGACCGTCGGGGGGACGACGCGCTGCCCCTGCTGGTCCGCGCGACCACCGGTTTCGCCAAGGATCCCCTGGCCCTGCTCGAGATCGCGGACCTGTATCGGGCGGTCGGCGTGTCCGATCCCCGTCTCGAGGCCCGTGCCCGCGCGGCCATGCTGGACGTGCTGGCCCGGGTGCGGGCGCTGAAGCCGGAGGATCCGGCCGTCGCCCTCCGTCTGGCCGATCGATACGCCCAGGCAGGGCTTCCGGAGCCCTCCGAGGCCGTGTTGCGTGAACTCCAGGAACGCTCCCCGCGCAATCCCGCCGCGGTGGCCCGCCTGGCCGAGATGTACCTGCGATCGGGCCGCATCCCCGAGGCGAGCCGCCAGCTCGAGGCCTTGCGCAAGATCGATCCGGCCAATCCCGTCACCTACTACTTCCTCGGCGTCGTGGCGTTGGAGGAGAAGCAATTCGAACGGGCCCGCAACCACTTCGAGCGGGCCATCCTCCTCAATCCCGCCCTCGAGCCGGCGCACACCGATCTCGCCGTGGCCCTGCTGAGCCTCCAGCGACCCGAGGACGCCGCGACCGTCCTCGACCGGGCCCGGGCGGAGATCCCTCCCTCCTTCCGACTCGAGTACCTTTCCGGGGTCGCCCGTACGCAGCTCAAGCGCTTCGACGATGCCCTGGCGGCCTACCAGACCGCCGAGAAGATCGGCAGCACCCTCCGCCCGCCGCTCACCGACCACCGTTTCTACTTCCAGGTGGGGGCGATGCTCGAACGGAAGGGCGACGAGGCCAGGAGCATCGAATATCTGGAGAAGTCCCTCGAGCTGAAGCCCGACTTCGACGAGGCCCTGAACCATCTCGGTTACCTGTGGGCCGAGAAGGGGCTGAACCTTCCGCGGGCCCGGGCCATGATCGAGCAGGCCCTGAAGGCCGAGCCCGAGAACGCCGCCTACCTCGACAGCATGGGCTGGGTCCTCTTCAGGCTCGGCAAGCCGGCCGAGGCCTTGGCGTGGCTGGAGAAGGCCCGTAAACGCTTGACCGAGCCGGATGCGACCGTGCTGGACCACCTCGGCGATGCCGCCGCCGCCTGCGGTCGTTGGGATGTCGCCCGCGAAGCCTGGGCGGAGTCCCTCAAGGTCGAGGCGTCGCCCTCGGTGGCCAAGAAGCTGGCCGAGGCGCCGGGGTCCCGCCCGAAGTGAAATCCGGCCAGGGCACCGATCGGCCCCCCCGTCACTGATCACCTCCCGTCCCTCGGCGATCTTCCCGGAGGATCCCGGGGTTCGGCCGTGGTTCCGTTCAGACCGTCTCCCATTCCCGGCCGCACCGGCCCAGGAACGCCTCCTGCAGGGCGCTCTGGCGTTCCGAGGTGGGCAGCGATCGGGAGTCGAGGGTGCTCGCGGGAACCAGTCCCCGCGTACTGAACGTCAGGAAGACCCCGCAGGAGTCCGCCAATCGTGAAGCGGGCGCGGCGGTCTCGGTGACGTTCCAGCCCAGGTCGCGGGCCGCATCGATGATCGCCCCGCGGGTCACGCCCGGAAGGGCCCCGGCCGAAAGGCACGGCGTGTGGAGTCCCTCGGACTCCCACCAGAACACGTTGCCGCTGGAGCTTTCGGTCACCATGCCGTGGGTGTTCACGAGGAGCGCCTCGTCGCATCCGGAAGCCTCGGCCTCGGCACGGGCCAGCACGTTCAGGAGCTTGTTGGCCGACTTGTGGGCGGAGAGAGGGTCGCCGGCGGCCACGGCGAAGGTCGTGCAGGTCTTCAGCCGGAGGGCCGGCCATCCGCCCGCGGGCATCGCCGGGGCCGGGTGCACCGTCACGATCAGCCTCGGGGCGTCGGCCCCCCGGGGGGAATATCCGCGGGGCCCCGACCCCCGACTCAGATGGATCCTCACCGTGGCCTGCGGGGTGCCCAGCCCATCGGTGATCGCGCGGATCCCGTCACGGACCCGGTCCTCGTCCCAGGGGATCCGGATTCCGAGGAACCGCGCGCCGCAGGCCAGGCGATCCCAGTGTTGCCGCCAGCGGAAGACCCGGCCGGAGTCCCAGGGCAGGCTCTCGAACAGGCCATCGCCATAAAGGAACGAACGGTCGTCCACGGGGATCACAGCCCCGGCGGCCGGGATGATCCGCCCATCCATCCAGACGAGATCGCTCACGGGGCTCCCCTTTCACCGGAGACCCCGGCCACCTTCGCCGGGGATCCTTGTACGGCCCGCAGGAGGCCGGCGGCCTTGGCCAGCGTCTCGTCGTACTCGGCCTCCGGCACCGAGTCGGCGACGATGCCTGCCCCCACGTGGAACCAGGCCCGGTCGTCGAGGGTGAGCGCGGAGCGGATGGTGATGCTCAGTTGGCTTTCGCGGTTGAACCCGAGGTAGCCGATGCATCCGGTGTAGGGGCCGCGAGCCACCGGTTCCAGCGCGTCGATGATCTCCATGGCCCGGATCTTGGGGGCCCCGGTGATGCTTCCGCCGGGGAAGCACGATCGGAGCACCTCCAGGTGCGTCAGCGACGGACGGATCCGCCCCTCGATCGAGGACACGAGGTGCTGCACCTGGGCGAAGCGTTCCAGTCGCACCAGTTCGGGCACCTGCACGGTCCCGTATTCGCACACGCGCCCGAGGTCGTTGCGCAACAGGTCGGTGATCATCACCAGTTCGGCCATCTCCTTGCCGCTGCGCTGCAATTCATACATCCACTGCGCGTCCCGGACCGGGTCCTGACTCCGCGGTCGGGTGCCCTTGATGGGGCGGGTGAGCACGTGGGATCCGCTGAGTCGGAGGAACAGCTCCGGCGAGGAGGAGGCCAAGGAGAAGCCCTCTCCTTCAAGGAAGGCCGAGAACGGGGCCGGCGACGCCTCCAGCAAGCGACGGAACAGCGCCCAGCCGCCATGGCTCCACGGGACGCCGAGGCGCTGCGACAGGTTGACCTGGTAGATGTCTCCGCTGCGGATCCACCGTTGGGCCGCCTCGACGGCGCGCAGGAATTCACCGCGGGTCATCGAGGAGTCGATCCCGCCGGTGGGAGGTGCGAAGACGGACTCGGGCTCCTCGGGCACCCCAGCGGACAATCGCTCCCGCCACCAAGCCACCGCCTCGCGGGCGACGCGCTCGGAGCGATCGCCGTGTGGCCCGAGGCCGGTGGCGATGACGGTGGCGGTGCCGAGGCGATGATCGAAGACGACCAGGCTTCCGTGGAAGCCGACGCGGCAATCCGGGATTTCGAGGTCGTGCACCGCGTGGCGGGAGAGTCGTGGCTCGACGAATCCCTTCAGGTCGTAGCCCCAGAAGCCGAAAAGGCCGCCCAGAGGGAAGGGGAGGTCGATCTCGTCCAGGATCTCGCAGCGCTCCGAAAGGGCTCCGAGGATGGCCCAAGGATTGCCGAACTGCACTTCCCTCCTGCCGTCGGCGAACCGGGTCTCGCACCGGGATCCCATCGACTCGAAGGTCAGGAACGGCTGCGCGGTGACGATGGAATAGCGGGCCGATGGAACGTCGAACATCCCGGTCCGGAGGACGACCCGCCCGGGCTCGCCCTGAAGCAGGGAGCCCAGGGATTCCGGGGTGTGGGCGGTCTCGACGGTTTCAACGAGGGTTCGCATGGAGCGATGGGGCGTCCGGGCCCCTCGCCGGGCGGTGGTTCCCGAATCGGCAGGACTCCCGATGTCGCGCCCGGCATGCCCGACGGTGACTCACCGCCGGATGGCGTCAACCGGGCGTCGTGGCGCGACCGGGTGGAGGCATCCCCATGAAAAACGCCGGGGAAGCCCTGAAGGCTCCTCCGGCGTCCTTGGGAATCCGTGGTGAACGGGTTACTTGCCCGCCTCGATGCCGAGCAGCTCCACTTCGAAGATCAGGGTGGAGTTCGGCCCGATGGCCCCGCCCGCGCCCTGTTCGCCGTAGGCGAGGGCCGAGGGGATGGTGAACTGGAACTTGTCGCCCACCTTCATGAGCTGCACGCCCTCGGTCCAACCCGGGATGACGCCGTTGAGGGGGAAGGAGATCGGTTCGCCGCGCTGGACGGAGCTGTCGAAGACGGTGCCGTCGATGAGGGTGCCGTGGTAGTGGACCTTGACCGTGTCGGTGGCCTTCGGGCTCTTGCCGCCCTCTGCGCCCGCCTTCATCACCTTGTACTGGAGGCCGCTGGCGGTGGTCTTGACCCCGTCCTTCTTGGCGTTGGCCGCGAGGTATTCGGCTCCCTTCTTGGAGTTGTCGGTCGCCGCCTGGGCCTGCGCGGCCTGGCGCTTGGCCATGAGGGCCGTCTTGAAGTCGTTCATCACCTTCTCGAGTTCCGCATCCTTGAGCTTCAGCTTGCCTTCCATGCCGTCGACGAGCCCGGCCCCGAGGGCCTTGGTGTCGAGGTCGAGGGACTGGCGCTTCATGCTGTTGGCGATGTCCGCCCCGATGGCGTAACTGGCGCGGACCTTCTCGGAGGTCAGGTCGAGCTTGTCCTCGGCAAGGGCGGCCGCGGTCGCGAGCGTGGTGGTCATCAGGATTCGGAAGGAGTTCTTCATGTTGCAGGAACGACGGGCGCCTAGGGCGCGGTGTCGATTCCGATCAACCTGCTGGAGATCCCGCCCCTCGGGAAGCAAAATGCGCGTCGGAATGGCCGCTCCGCGGAGATCCATGGCTCCCAACGGCGCGGGGCCGGGCCCATGGGGACCCGGCCCCGGAGCATCCGAAGGCGGCCGAAAAAGGTCGGCGGAGGGGACTCAGTGCTCCCTCTTCCTGGTGAACACGTGGGTGGAGTGACCGAAGAACACCTCGGCCCCCTCCATCAACGTCTCGCTGAGGGTCGGGTGCGGATGCACGATGGCGCCGAGGTCGTGGACCGTGGCTCCCATCTCGATGGCCACCGTGCCCTCGCCGATCAGTTCACCCGCTCCATGGCCGACGATGCCCACGCCGAGGATGCGCTCGGTGACGGGGTCGATGATGAGCTTGGTGGAGCCGTCGGTGCGGTCGTAGGTGAGTGCGCGGCCGCTGGCACCCCACGGGAACTTGACCA
Organism: Verrucomicrobiota bacterium; assembly: GCA_041177965.1. Taxonomy (GTDB): domain Bacteria; phylum Verrucomicrobiota; class Verrucomicrobiia; order Limisphaerales; family UBA9464; genus SXXZ01. The sequence goes on from JBEGWF010000168.1 coordinate 18,589, forward strand.
CCTGGACCTCGATGCCCTTGGCCTTGGCCTCGGTCTCGGTCAGGCCCACCCAGGCCACCTCGGGGTCGGTGAAGACCACCGCGGGGATCAGATAGTCGCGGTTCACCGCGTTGCCTTCGCCCGCCAGGTTCTCGACGGCGATGCGGGCCTCCTTGCTGGCCTTGTGGGCGAGCATGATGCCGCCGGCGATGTCGCCGATGGCGTAGATGTTCGGATCGGCGGTCGCCATGCGCTCGTCGACCTTGATGAACCCCTTGTCGTCGCGCTGGACGGCGGTGTTCTCGAGGCCGAGGTCCTGACCGTTGGGCACGCGGCCCACCGAGACCAGCACCCGGTCGTACTTCTCCTCCATCTTCTGACCGTTGAACTCGGAGGTGACCTGGATCTGCTTTCCGGAGGTCTTGATCTCCAAGACCTTCGATTTCAGCCGGACCTCCTGGAACGCCTTCTTGGCGTAGGCCGCCACCGGGCGGACGAGGTCGGGGTCGGCGCCCGCGAGGATCGCCTCCATGGCCTCGATCACCGTGACCTTGGAGCCCATCGAGGCGTAGACCGTGCCGAGTTCCATGCCGATGTAGCCGCCGCCGATGACCAGCAGCTTCTCGGGGATGTCGGCGATCTCGAGGGCCTCGGTGGAGGTCATCACCCGGGGATTGCCCAGGTCGAAGGCCTTGGGCAGCGCGGGACGCGAACCGGCGGCGATGATGGCCTTCTCGAAGGTGACATACTTCTGACCCTCGGGGGTCTCGACGCGCAGCTTGGTCGACGATTCGAAGATCGCCTTGCCCTGCAGCACGCTGACGCCGCGCATCTTGGCGAGGCTGGCGATGCCGGAGCCGAGCTTCTCGAGGATCGATTCCTTCCAGGCCCTCAGGCGGTTCAGGTCGATCTGTGGGTCGCCGAAGCTGATGCCCCGGTGCGCCGACTCCTTGGCCGCGGTGATCATGTGCGAGGCGTTCAGCAGCGCCTTGGACGGAATGCACCCGCGGTTCATGCAGACGCCGCCGAGACGGGGGTCGCGCTCGATGAGCAGCACCTTCTTGCCCAGATCGGCGGCGTAGAACGCGGCGGCATATCCCCCGGGTCCGGCACCGATGACGACGATTTCAGTCTGGATCGCTTCCATGGTCGGGTAGGGGTGTCAGAGCTTCACCGCGGAGGCCGGGAATGTCTCGATGGCCTGGACGAGGTCCACCGTGAACCGGGCGGCCGATCCGCCGTCGATGACGCGGTGGTCGTAGCTGATGGTCAGCGGCAGGATCGGGCGGGCCTCGATCTTGCCCTCGGCCGTCACGACCGGCTTGAGCGACGTCTTGCCCAGGCCGAGGATGGCGACCTCGGGCTTGTTGATGATCGGGGTGAAGTGGGAACCGCCGATGGCACCCTGGTTGGACACCGTGAAGGAACCGCCCTTCATCGAGTCGGGCGACAGCTTCCGGTCCCGGGCCAGCGCCGCGATCTCCGCCAGTTCCTTGGCGATCTCCAGCAGCGACTTCTTGTCGGCGTCACGGAGCACCGGGACCAGCAGGCCCGCGTCGGTGTCGACCGCGATCCCGATGTGGTAGTAGTGCTTGATGATGAGGGTCTCGGCGACCTCCTGCAGGCTCGCGTTGAATTTCGGGTGCTTCTGGAGGGTGCCGACCAGGGCCTTGATCAGGAAGTGGGTCGGCGTGAGCTTGGCCCCGGCCTTTTCGTAGGCGGCCTTGAACTGGGATCGCAGCGCCTCGATGCCGCTCATGTCCGCGTCGGCGAACTGGGTGACATGGGGCAGGGTGACCTTGTTCTCGACCATCCGGGCCGAGATGACCTTCCGCAACTGGGTCAGCGGTTCGCTCGTGACCGGTCCGAAGACCGCGAAGTCCTGGTTGACCAGCGGGAAGCTCAGGCCCTGGGGCCCCTCGGCGTACTTGCCGGCCCGGGCCACCTTGGCCTCGAGCTTGCCCACGTAGCGCGCGAGGTCTTCGATGACCACGCGGCCACCGGAGGCCGATCCGCGGACGCGGCTCAGGGGGATGCCGAGCTCTCGGGCGACCTTGCGGACGTAGGGGCTTGCGGCGGGTACCGGGCCGTCGTCTTCGGCGGCGGCCGGTGTGACGTCGTCATCGTCATCCTCGACCTCCACCGGCCGGGCCGCACGGGGAGCGGCGGCCTTCTTGGCAGCCGGGGCCGCCGGAGCGGCGGCGGCCGAACCGCCGTCGCCCCCTTCTAGGCTCAGCAGCACGGCCCCGACGGTGATCGTGTCGCCTTCCTTGACGGAGATCGCGGTGATCTTCCCGCCGGCCGGAGAGGGGATGGGCGCGATGGCCTTCTCCGACTCGAGCTCGAGGATTGTCTGACCGGCGCTGATGGTGTCGCCGACCTTGACGAGAACGCTGACGACCTTGCCGCTGTCAGCGCCTTCTCCGACCTTGGGAAACCTTACGTCCATAAGTTTTGACGGGGCAATGTGTGGCAAGTGCTCCCCGGGGTGAAATTGTTTTTTTGAGGGGTCGGGGCGGACGGTGTTTGACATCCCGTCGATGGCCCGGTCGGAAGTGTCCCCCCGAGTGGACCGAGGTTCGGCTTGGAGGCCCCCGGGGCGCCCCCTATCCTGAATGCATGAAGATCCATTACCTCGGCGCCACCCGGACCACCACCGGTTCGATGTATCTGGTGGAGGTCAACGGTCATCGGATCCTGCTGGAATGCGGGCTCTATCAGGGCCGTCGCGAGGAATCCATCCACCGCAATCGCGAGTTCCCCTTCGATCCGGCCACCCTCGACGCCGTGGTCCTGAGCCATGCCCACATCGACCATGCGGGCAACCTGCCCAACCTCTGCAAGCAGGGTTATCAGGGCAACATCTACGCCACCTTCGCCACCCGGGACCTGTGCGCGGTCATGCTCGAGGACTCGGCCCGGGTCCAGTGGGCCGACAGCCAGTATGTCTCCAAGCAGCGGGCCCGGCAGGGTCTCCCTCCGGTCGAGCCCCTCTACACGGTCGAGGATGCCGAGCGGGCCACCCGGCAGTTCGTGGCCATCAATTACGGGCGGCGGATGCCCTTGGTGGACGGGGTCACGCTCGAATTCAGGGACGCCGGGCACATCCTCGGATCCGCCCAGGTCATCCTCGATGTGCGGGAGGGTTCCCGGCATTTCCGATACCTGTTCTCGGGCGACATCGGGCGTCCGTCCCAGGAGATCCTGCGCGATCCGGAACCGGTGGAGGACGTGGATTTCCTGCAGATGGAGAGCACCTACGGCGATCGCGAGCACGGGGATGCCACCTTTTCCCGCGAGGAATTGTGCCGGGTGGTCGCCGGGGCCCTCTCCCGGGGTGGCAAGGTCATCATTCCATCGTTCGCCGTGGGGCGCACCCAGCAATTGGTCTACGTCCTGAACCAGTTGACCGAGTCCGGTTGCCTCCCGGAGGTGCCGATCTTCGTCGACAGCCCGTTGAGCGTGAATGCGACCGAGGTGTTCCGCCTGCACCCCGAGTGCTTCGACACCGAGGCCTATGAACACCTGCGCACCAAGGGCAATCCCTTCGGCATGGACCACCTGATCTACATCCGCGAGGCCGCGCAGTCCAAGAAGCTCAACGAATTCGACAAACCCTGCATCATCATCAGCGCCTCGGGAATGGCGGAGGCGGGGCGCATCCGGCATCACCTGAGCCACAACCTGGCGGATCCGCGCAACCTGGTGCTCTTCGTGGGCTATTGCGCCGAACACACCCTCGGGCACCTCATCGTCTCGGGCCGAAATCCCGTGAACATCTTCGGCATTCCCCACGAGGTGAAGGCCCAGGTGGCCCGCATCGACGCGTTTTCCGGGCATGCCGGCAAGTCCGAGTTGGTCGCCTACGTCCGGTCGCTGACGGGGTCGCTGAAGAAGATCACCGTCATCCACGGAGAGGAGTCCGCGTCGCTGGCCTTCGGGCAGACGCTTCGGGACCTCCGGCCCCAGGCCGAGGTGATCGTTCCGCAGAGGGGACAGATCGTGGAATTCTGAGGCGGGCGCGGGTCGGGGAACCCGCAGGCCTTGGCGGTTTTCGAGGCGGGCCGATGGTTTGGGATTGTTTCCTGCGCCCGGGTCCGCTTCAAACCGGGCGTGCAATCGAAGTTCAAGCCGGTCGACGGTTCCGTGGTGGCCCCCCAGGGATTCCTCGCGGGCGGGGTTTTTTGCGACATCAAGCGTCTGGGCACCGGCAAGGGTTCCGACAAGGGGCGCAAGCGGGACCTCTGCCTGCTGGTCAGCGAGACGCCCGCGGCCGTGGCCGGCCTGTTCACCACCAACCAGATCTGCGCCGCGCCGGTGAAGGTCTGCGTCTCTCGGGTGGCCAAGGGTGTCGCCCAGGCGGTGGTGGTCAACAGCGGCAACGCCAACGCCTGCACGGGGCGCCAGGGCATGAAGGACGCCCTGGCCATGACGGGCCTGGCCGAACGGGCACTGGGGCTGTCCACCGGACGGGTGCTGGTGGGATCGACCGGCCGCATCGGGGTTCAACTGCCCATGGATCAGGTGGCCTCGGGCATCGTCTCCGCGGCCGAAGTGCTGGGCTCGACGCCCGATCACGCCTCCCATGCGGCCGAGGCCATCATGACCAGCGATTCGCGCCCGAAGACCCTGGCGATCGAATTCAAGGTCGGCGGCAAGACCGTGCGCATCGGAGGGATGTGCAAGGGCGCCGGCATGATCCAACCGGGGATGTCCCCCACCGGAGCGCGTCCGGCGACCGTTCCCTCCGGAGTCCCGGCCGGGCTGCACGCCACGATGCTGTGCTTCATCACCACCGATTGCGACATCGCGGCCAAGCCGCTCCAGGCGGCCCTCAACGAGGCGGTGGCCGCAAGCTTCAACCGCATCACGGTGGATGGCGACATGAGCACCAACGACACGGTGCTGGCCCTGGCCAACGGCTTGGCCGGGAACACCCCCATCCGCAAGGCCTCCGGCAAGGACTTCGAGGTCTTCCAGGCCGCGCTGTCCCAGGTCTGTCTGGCGTTGGCCAAGATGATCGTCTGCGACGGCGAGGGGGTGCACAGGGTGGTGACGGTCCGGGTCGAGGGGGCGAGGTCCTTCAACGACGCCGATGCCGCCGCCCGCGCGGTGGCCAACAGCGCCCTGGTCAAGACCAGTTGGCATGGCGGCGATCCCAACTGGGGCCGCATCATCGACGCTCTGGGTTACAGTTCGGCCAGGATCGTGGAGGACAAGGTGGACATCGGATATTCGGTCTCGGGCTCCCGCAAGATCCTCTGGAGTCTGCGACGGGGCCAACCGACCAAGACCCCGTTCGCCGATCTGTGGAAGGCGGTGCAGGCCGACACCTTCGAGTTGCACATCCGGCTCAATCTGGGCAAGGCCGCGGCCGTCATGTACGCCGCCGACCTGACCGAGGAGTACGTGGACTTCAACAAGGGGGCGATCGCCGATCCCAGCCAGGCCGGGGCGTTGGGGGGCTGAGTCCGCGGTGTGGAGCCGCGGAGGCCGCCTCAATCGGCCGAGGCTTCCTCGGGTTCCGTCCGCCGGGGGCGCTCGCCGAAGAGGGCGGTGCCGACGCGGACCAGCGTGGCCCCCTCCTCGATCGCCACCTCCAGGTCGCCGCTCATCCCCATGCTGAGCACGGGCAGCGGGGCTCCCAGCAGGTCGGCGCAGCGATCCCGGAGTTCGCGCAGACGCCGGAACACCGGCCGCACCCGTTCCGGATCCACCGCGTACGGCGCGATGGTCATCAATCCGTGGACCTCGAGGCGGGACAGGGCGTTGAGCGGCAGGAACTCGGCCAGAAGGCGCTCCGGATGCCACCCGAACTTGGACGACTCACCGGCGACGTTCACCTCCAGCAGGATGGGCAGGGAACGGGCCTGCTTGGCGGCCTGTTTCTGGAGTTCCTCGGCCAAGGCCAACGAGTCGACCCCCTGCACGACCCGGAAGAGGGAGACCGCGTCGCGGGCCTTGTTGGATTGAAGATGCCCGATGAAGTGCCATTCCAGCCGGCCGGGGCATTGCGGGATCTTGACCTTGGCCTCCTGGATGCGGTTCTCGCCGAACAGGGTCAGCCCCTCGGCCGCCGCTTCCGCCACCCGCGACGGGGGTTGGTTCTTGCTGACCGCCATCAACCGCACCGACTCGGGTTGCCGACCGGAGCGTTCGCAGGCCCGTTCGATGCGACCACGGATGCGGGCGAGGTTTTCCTGGAGTTCGGACACGCAGGACAGGCTACACGACCCCGCCTCGTGTGGGGATCGGAAAACCGGAGCCTGAAATCCGCCCGAACCGCATCACTTCACGATGGCCGGCAGGGCGGACATCGACGCGATCGGACAACGTCCGCCGCTGAGCGGGAAGGTCCGCAGGCCGTGGCTGTTGGTGTTGAACAGCGCCGTGTCGGGCAGCGCTCCGCGGACCAGTTGGCTGCGGAAGGGGTCGATCCCCGGATACAGGAACATGTAGGCCATGGCGGTGAGCAGTTGTTCGATGGGGTCGGCGGGGACCAGTCCCAGAGTGTCGAGCAGTTCCAGTTGCTCGTCATAGGACTTGTTCCGGGTGCCCTTGACCACGAAGAAGATCGGGATCTTGCGGGCGGTTTCGATCTTGCGGTCGGTGACGCTCTTGAGCTTGAGCATCCAGGGGATGTCGGCCGAGTCCATCGCGTCGCGACGCAGCGACGAGAACCGTTCCCTGAAGAGGCAGTTCATCGAATCGATGGCCTCGAAATCGCTGATCCCGGCGGGGATCTTCACGTAGAAGTAGTCGGGGTTGACCTTCGCCGTGTCGACGATGCTCAGCGCCCGCTCCAGCTTTTCGTTTCTGATGGCGGGGTCGAGGGGGGCCTCGAGGATCCTCTGCCGTGCGCCGCCCGAAAGCCCCTTGAGGGAGTCGGTCGGGACCTCCTCCACGAGGTGGTTGATCAGCTCGACCTTGACGACGGGCTGCAGCACCGTCGCCGCCTGGTAGGCGGTCTTCAGCGACTCGGTCTCTGGCGGAACGTTGGACATGTGAGCATTGCAGCCGCGCGGACACGGTTCCGGTCGGCGCTGCCACGGCATCGGGACCCGGATGCGCGCCCGGTTGTCGGGCGGCTCGCCAAGCCGGATCCCGAGTTCGGCGCCGGCCATGGAAGGGTCATCGGCGGTTGAGGGGTGGTCCTTGAATGTTTTCTTTGGCCCGGTGACCGATCGGGATGATCGATGGATTTGTCAGGTCACCGGTCCGTGCGCCAGACTGGGTCCATGGACATATGCACGGCGGATGTGGTGGTGCTGGGCGGAGGCAGCGCGGGGTATGCCGCCGCCAGGACCCTGTCCGGGCAGGGGGCGCGGACCCTGGTCGTCGACGGGGCCGCCGAACTGGGGGGCTTGTGCATCCTCCGGGGGTGCATGCCGACCAAGGCACTGCTCCATGCGGCGGAGTTGCGCCATTCGATCGCAGAGGGGGAGGTCTGGGGCATCGACGCCGGCACGGTCCGGGTCGATCCGGCACGGACCTTCGGCCGAAAGGACGCCCTGATCGCCGATTTCGCGGGATATCGTCGACAGCAACTGGAGGACGGCCGGTTCGAGTTGGTCCGTGCGCGTGCGCGGTTCGACGGCCCCGGACTGCTGCGACTCGAGGACGGCCGAATCGTGCGTTTCGGCCATGCGGTGGTGGCCACCGGTTCATCGGTGGCGCCGGTGACCGTGCCTGGTCTGGCCGAGACCGGTTACCTCGACAGCGACCGCGCCTTGGCCCAGGCCCGGATCCCCGGGTCGCTGGTGGTGCTGGGTGGGGGTGCCGTGGCCCTGGAGTTCGCCCAGTTCTACTCGCGGATGGGCACCCGGGTGACCGTGGTCCAGCGGGCGGACCGATTGCTGTCGGGCTTCGATGCCGACGTCGCCGGTGAACTGGAGAAGGCCCTCCGGCGGGAGGGCGTCGCGGTGTTCACGGGCACGCGACTCGAGCGCGTGGAGCCGGCGGGCCCGTTCAAGCGCGTGTGGTTCCGGCAGGGTGACAACCTGCGATCGATCGAGGCCGAGGAGGTCTTCCACGGGTTGGGGCGCGTGCCCAACACCGGGGATCTGGGGCTCGAGGCCCTCGGGGTGGAGTTGAAGCGGGGACGGATCGTGACCGATGCCCATCAGCGGACCGCCCGGTCCAACCTCTATGCGGCCGGGGATTGTTGTGGTCCCCACGAGGTGGTCCACCTGGCCGTGCAGCAGGGGGAGGTCGCCGCCCACAACATCCTCCACCCGGGTCGTCCCCGTCGCATGGACGATCGACTGCGGATGTCGGTGGTCTTCACGTCTCCCCAGGTGGCCCAGGTGGGGTTGTCGGAGCAGGAGGCCCGGACCCGGGGCGTCGCCCATCGATCGGACCAGTACCCCTTCAACGACCACGGGAAATCCATGATCCTCGGGGCCCGGGAAGGATTCGTGAAGGTTCTGGCGGATCCCGTGTCGGGGGAGGTGCTCGGGGCCTCGTGCGTCGGTCCCCAGGCCGGGGAACTCATCCACGAGGCGGCCGTCGTCATGGCCGCCCGGATGACCGTGGCCCAATGGGCGG
>JBEGWF010000169.1:0-12398 GCA_041177965.1 Verrucomicrobiota bacterium
ACTTCGGGCCGGCTGACCAGCACCTCGTGGCCTTCGCGGCGCATTTGCTCGACCAGGATGGCGATTTGCATCTCGCCGCGTCCGGCCACGGAGAAAATCTTCGGATCGCTGGTCTGCGCGATGCGCAGGGCGACGTTGGTCCGGATCTCCTTCACCAGGCGGTCCCAGATGTGGCGGGCCGTGACGAGCTTGCCGTCTTGGCCGGCGAGAGGTCCGTCGTTGACGGCGAACTCCATCTGAATGGTCGGCGGATCGATGGGGATGTACGGCAGAGCCGGACGCGCCTCGCTGTCGCACAACGATTCACCAATGAAGACGTTCTCGAAACCCGCCACACCCACGATGTCACCGGCACCGGCCTCGTTGATCTCGATGCGCTTCATGCCCTCGAAGTGGTAGAGCATGGTGATCTTGCCCTTGGTGATCTTGCCGTTGCCGTGGCGGCAGATGGCCGGGTCGCCCACCTTCATCTTGCCCTCGACGATCTTGCCGAAGGCGATGCGGCCCATGTAGTCGCTGTAGTCGAGGTTGGCCACGAGGAGCTGGAATCCGTCACCCGCCTTGGCGCGAGGCGGTGGGATGTGCTTCACGATGGCATCGAAGAGAGGCTCCATCGTGTCGCTGGTGTCGGTCAGCTCGTTCTTGGCGAAGCCCATCTTCGCCGAGCAGTAGATGAAGGGGAAGTCGAGCTGCTCGTCGGTCGCGTTCAGGCTCATGAAGAGCTCGAAGACGAGGTCGAGCACCTTCTTCGGATTGGCGTTGTCGCGGTCGATCTTGTTGATCACCACGATGGGTTTGGCGCCGGCCTCCAGCGCCTTGCGCAGCACGAAGCGGGTCTGGGCCTGGGGACCCTCGGCCGAGTCGACGACCAGCAGCACGCCGTCGATCATGTTCATGATGCGCTCGACTTCGCCGCCGAAGTCGGCGTGTCCCGGGGTGTCCACGATGTTGACGTGGTAGTCCTTGTACTTGAACGCGGCGTTCTTGGCGCGGATCGTGATGCCCTTCTCCTTCTCCAGATCCATGGAGTCCATGAGGCGCTCCACCTGGGTCTCGGCCTGATTGGCGCGGAAGGTGCCGGATTGCTTCAGAAGGCAGTCGACGAGCGTGGTCTTGCCGTGGTCGACGTGGGCGATGATCGCGATGTTTCGGATGTGCTGCATAATGGCCGTTCCCTCCAGGAGGGCCGGCCAGAATGGCGGCCTCGAGGCAAAGGTCAAGATGCAGGAAGGGGTCACCCACCTCCGTCCGGTGACGATCCGATGACGGAGGCGGGGCGGATGGCCGGCGACGGGGTCAGCTGTTGTCGCCGTCGAGCAGGCCGCCGAGGCCGCCGAGGATGGACCCCTCCTCGCGCCCGCGGCCGCCCGCCGCCGGTGAGGCGGCGATGATGCGGTCGGCCAGACGGCTCAGGGGCAGGGACTGGATCCAGATCTTGCCGGGACCCCTCAGCGTGGCGAAGAACAGTCCTTCGCCGCCGAAGAGGGCCGTCTTGACCTTGCCCACGTACTGGATGTCGAAGGCCACGGTGCTCTGGTAGGCCACCACGCAGCCGGTGTCCACCCGCAGGACCTCTCCCGGGGCGAGGACCTTCTCCATCAGGGTGCCCCCGGCATGCACGAAGGCCCAGCCGTCGCCCTGGAGGCGCTGCATGATGAAGCCCTCGCCGCCGAAGAGTCCCGTGCCGAGCTTCCGTTGCAGGGCGATGCCCACGCTCACGCCCTTGGCTGCGCACAGGAAGGAATCCTTCTGGCAGATCAACTCGCCGCCGAGCTGGGCCAGGTTCACCGCGATGATCTTGCCGGGATAAGGGGCCCCGAAGCCGACCCGCGATTTCCGCGGCGACTGGTTCTGGAAGACGGTCATGAACAGCGACTCGCCCGTGAGCAGGCGCTTGCCGGCTCCCAACAAGGCTCCCATGAACCCGCTCTGCTTCTGGGACCCGTCGCCGAAGATGGTCTCCATCTCGATGCCCTCCTCCATGAACATCATGCCCCCGGCCTCGGCCACCACGGCCTCCATGGGGTCGAGCAGCACCTCGACGTATTGCAGGTCGTCACCGCGGATCTCGTACTCGATTTCGTGCATCATGGCATTCAGCAGGTTGTGTTGAACCGAAGACCCTACGGAAGCCGCAGTCGATCCGTGGGTCAAGTGGAGGACGGCGCCCGGAATTCCACTCCCGGGGTCGATCGCCCCCGCCGTCCTGCGATCCAGGTCGGGGTTTGCCGCGGACTTCGACCCGGGGCATGATCGTCGGCCATGAAGTACCGTCGTTTCGGCCGGACCGGGATCCGGATGCCCGTCTTCTCGTGCGGTGGCATGCGCTACCAGCAATCCTGGTCCGACATCCCCTGGGATCAGGTGCCCGCCGCCGGACAGGCCAACCTCGAGGCGACCATCGCCCGCTCCATGGAGCTGGGCATCCATCACATCGAGACCGCGCGCGGCTACGGCTCGTCGGAGATGCAGCTCGGGCCCGTGCTGGCCAAGTACCCCCGCGAGTCGTTGATCCTCCAGACCAAGGTCATGCCCAAGCCCACGGCCCGGGAGTTCCTGGAGACCTTCGAGACGTCCATGGCGTATCTGAAGCAGGACCATGTGGACCTCCTGTCCATCCATGGCATCAACAACCGTCAGCATCTCGACGAGACCCTCCGCAAGGGCGGCTGCCTGGAGGTCTGCCGGCAGCTCCAGCGCGAGGGGCGCGTGCGCCATGTGGGCTTCAGCACCCATGCCACGCCGGACGTGATCTCCGAGGCCATCCGCAGCGACGAGTTCGATTACGTCAACCTGCACTGGTACTTCGTGAACGACCTCAACCGCACGTGTGTCGCCGAGGCGGCCCAGCGCGACATGGGGGTCTTCATCATCAGCCCCAACGACAAGGGCGGAAAACTCTACCTCGAGCTGCCGAAGATGCGCTCGCTGTGCGCGCCGCTGACGCCCATGCAGTTCAACGACCTCTACTGCCTGGCCCGGCCCGAGGTGCACACGCTGTCGCTGGGGGCCGCCAAACCGTCGGATTTCGACGAGCACATCGCCGGTCTCGCGCATTACGAGCAGGCGGCCCGGGCGGTGGAGTCCATCGACCGACGGCTGCGCGAGGAGATGGAACGGGTGCTGGGGGCCGACTGGTGCCGCCGTTGGTGGGCCGGCCTTCCGGAATTCGTGGCCGTGCCGGGCGAGGTGAATCTGGTCGAGATCCTGCGCATCTGGACCTACGCCAAGCCGCTGGAACTGACCGAGTGGGCCAAGTTCCGCTACAACATGCTGGGCAACGCCGACCACTGGTTCCCTGGCGAACACGTGGAGAAGCTCGACTGGTCGCGCCTCGGAGAGGTCGTGCGGCGCAGCCCGTTCGCCGATCGCTTGGCCGGGATCCTTCGGGAGGCCCACGACCTGTTCCACGACGCGCCGGTCAAGCGCCTGAGCCAGAGCTGAGGCGGCCCCGTCCGATCCGGAGCCCGATCCCCGGGCCTGGAGCTCACTCGTAGCGCAGCGAATCGATGGGGTCGAGGTGGGCAGCCTTCCAGGCGGGGTAGGTGCCGAAGAGGATTCCGACGGCCGAGCAGATGGCCAGTCCGATGCCCACCCAGTCCCAGGGGATGACCGGCGGCGCCTTCACCACGAAGGACAACAGGTTGCCGAAGAGGATCCCGCCGACGACGCCGAGCACGCCGCCCACCTCGCTCAGCAGCACGGCCTCGGCGATGAATTGCACCATCACGCTGCGCTTGCGCGCTCCGATGGCGCGGCGGATGCCGATCTCGCGGGTCCGCTCGGTGACGCTGACCAGCATGATGTTCATGATGCCGATGCCGGCGGCGATGAGAGCGATGCTGCTGATGGCCGCCACGCCCAGGCGGATGGCGGAGGTCAGACTGCGGAACTGACCCACGGCCGACTCGTTGGAGACGATCTCGAAATCATCGTCGTCGCCCGGTGCGACCCGCCGCATCGCCCGCATCACACCCCGGGCCTGCTCGACCATCTCGGCATAGGTTTCGCGGTTCGGGGCCTGGACCTGGAGTTGGACCGACAGGTTCTCCCCGTACAGGCGTCGGGCCGTGCCCAGCGGAATGGCGATGAAGTTGTCGCGACTTTGACCGAACAACGCGCCGCGTTGGGCCAGCACACCCACCACCTTGTAGCTGATGCCCTGGAACTTCACCGACTCGCTCAAAGGCGATCCCCGTGGGAACAGCTTGGCGGCCAGGTCGAAACCGAGGACGCAGATCAATCGGCCGCTCTCGTCATCGGAGGCGCTGAATCCGCGGCCTTCGCTCAGGGTGAGGTTCTGGGTCGAGAAGGCTTCGGGTGTCATCCCGCTCCCGGGGATGTTGGGGTTGGTCCGGGCGTAGCGGGAGGAAGCCTCGCCCGATCCGAAGTTGGCATTGGCCGAAACGGCCTGCGCCAACGTGAGCCGACGTTCAAGCCGGTCGAGATCCACGATGCGGAAGCGCTTCCGACGCAGGTATTTCTCCCAATTGGCATCATCGAAGCTGATGGCCGGGAAGCGCTGGAACTGGAAGGTGTTGGCCCCGAGTCCGTTCATGGCGTCCTCCAGGTTCTGCTGGAGCACCCGGATGCCGGTCATCACGGCGATGATGGAGAACACCCCCACGAAGACGCCGAGGATGGTCAGCGACGAGCGCAACACGTGCGTCTTCACGGCGTTGGCGGCCATCCGCACCATCTCGACCAGTTCACGCCAGGGGTTCATGTGTCGCGGGTCCGGGGTGCGGGCCTATTCGGAACGCAGGGCGTCGACCGGGTCCATGCGGCTGGCCCGCCAGGCCGGGATGAAGCCGGCCACCATGCCCGTGGCCGCCGAGACGAAGAGCGCCAGGGCGACGATCCACCAGGACATTTGAGCCTCGAAGACGGAGCCATTGGCCCGGGCGATCTCGCCGATCTTCCACGAGATGGGCCACGCGATCCCGACCCCGATGAGCCCGGCCAAGAGCGTGATTCCGGCCGCCTCCATCAGGAACTGGGTCAGGATGGAGCGGCGCTTGGCCCCCAGCGCCTTGCGGATGCCGATCTCCTTGGTCCGTTCGGCCACCGACACGAACAGGATGTTCATGATGCCGATGCCGCCCACGAACAGGGACAGGCCCGTGACGAAGAACCCGAAGGTGCCGAGGACCGCCTTGAAGCCGTCGAAGAACCTGGTGATGGCCTCCTGCTGGTTGATGGCGAAGTCGTCGGGCCGGCCCGGCTCGATCTTGCGGATGCTGCGGAAGAGGGATCGGGCTTCCTCCAGGGTCTCGAGGACGGTGTCCGGGCTGCGGGCCTTGACGGTGATCACGTAGTCGGGTCGGCGCTGGACATCTTCCTGGAATCGGGAAATGGGAATGACGGCCTGGTTGTCCTGGTTCCAGCCCAGCATGCTGCCCATCTTCTCGATCACCCCGACGACCTCGTAGGGAGTGTCGTTGATGCGGACCTTCTTGCCCACCGGGTTGTCGTTCGGGAAGAACGCCTCGGCGAGGTACGATCCGAGCACGCACACCGGCCGGCTGGAGCTGACGTCCGAGGCGCTGATCCATCGACCCTTGGCGACGGTGAGTCCGCGGATGACCAGGGATTCCGGGGTGTTCCCCAGCAGCCAGACGCCTTTGGCGCGGCGGCGTTCGTGGGTCACCGAAGCCTGATAGGCCTCGCATTGCGGGGCGATGACCGCGGCGGTGGTCATGCGCGACTCGAGCTCGCGGTACTGGGCGAAGGTGATGTCGCGTCGGTTCCGGTAGACCCGGTAGTCGTCGAAGCTCATCCATGGGAAACGCCCGATGAAGAGGACGTCGGACCCCATGGATGAGACCGACCGGGTGAACGCCTCGCCCATGCCGTTGATCATGGTGCCGACCAGGGTGGCCGTCAGGATGCCGATGACCACCCCCAGGGTGGTGAGGCCCGAGCGCAGCTTGTTGGCCCGGATGGCCGCCACCGCGATGCGGGCCGATTCGCGCAGTTCGCTCGACAGCGTCATGGTTTCGATGCCGAGGCCACGACGGCCCGCGGATGGGCGTTGACCTCGTCGGCGGCGATGAGGCCGTCGCGGATGCGGATGACCCGGCGGGCGTGCAAGGCGACGTCCTCCTCGTGGGTGACCACGATGATGGTGTTGCCGCGGCGTGACAGCTCCTCGAAGAGGCTGAGGATCTCCACACCGGTCTTCGAATCGAGGTTTCCGGTGGGTTCGTCGGCCAGGATGATCGAAGGGGTGTTCACCAGGGCCCGGGCGATGGCCACGCGTTGCCGTTGTCCGCCGGAAAGCTCGTTGGGCCGGTGGTGCATGCGTTCACCCAGACCCACGTTGACCAGGGCCTGCCGGGCGCGTTCACGCCGTTCCTTCGGAGGCACGCCGGCGTAGATCAGGGGCAGTTCGACATTGTGCAGGGCGTCGGCCCGGGCCAACAGATTGAAGCTCTGGAACACGAAGCCGATCTCCCGGTTGCGGATGTCGGCCAGTTCGTTGTCGCTCATGCGGGCGACGTCCTTGCCGTTCAGCTCGTAGCTGCCGTCGCTCGGGGTGTCGAGGCAGCCCAGCAGGTTCATCAGGGTGGACTTGCCGGAACCGGAGGGCCCCATGATGGCCAGGTATTCGCCGCGTTCGATGTGCACCGAGACCCCGCGCAGGGCGTGGACCGTCTCGGTGCCCATCACGTAGCGGCGGGCCAGGTTCTGGATTCGGATGAGCGACATGGCCTCGGGGAGTCTGCCGTGGGTGGGCCGGTGGGCTCAGGGCTTGGTTTCCAGGGGCTTCCGAGGTTCCTCGAGCTCCACCTTGGAGCCGTCGTTCAGTTCCTTGGAGACCGCTTTGAAGTTGCCGGTGATGATCTCCGCCCCCTCGGCCACGCCCTCGAGGATCTCGTAGTGGGCGTCGTCGCTGATGCCCCGCTTCACCGGAAGCATCCTGACCTGGTCGCCCTCCTTGGCGAAGACGACCTCGATGGGTTTGACCGCCTCTCGGGTCTTCTTGCCCGCCAGGAACTCGATCTGGCCCTTGTCCTCCTCGGTGGTCGACGGGGCCTTCTTCTTCGCCTCCTCGGCCTGGGCCGCCGATGAACCCGGAAGGCGGGTGGTGACCGCCTGGATGGGCACGGTGATCACGTTGGTCCGGTAGCGCGTCTCGATGTCTGCCGTGACGCTCATGCCGGGCAGGAACAACCCCTTGTCGGCCATGCGGATGCGCACCTCGAACTTGGTCGACTCCTGCTGGGTGCCCACGGCGGCGGTCTTCGCCGAGCGGGCCACCTGGGTGACCCTGCCGTCGAACTTGCGGTCCTTGAACGAGTCGACGTCGAGGCGGGCCTTGAATCCTGGCTGGATGAGCACCACATCGATCTCGCCCACCTCGATGCGCGCCTCCATCTCGGTGAGGTCGGCCACCGTCATGATGTCGGTGCCGGCCATCATGCCGGTGCCGGAGACGCGTTCGCCCAGTTCCGAATTGAGTTTGGAGACGGTGCCGTCGATGGGGCTGACGATGGTCGTCTTGGCCAGATCCTCCTCGGAGCGCTTGAGGCCGGCGCGGGCCATCTCGACCCGCTGGGCCGAGGCGATGGCCGCCGCCCGGGCCACCTCGGCCCCGGTGCGGACCTCGTCGAAGAGCGATCCGCTGATGAGTTGCCGCGAGAAGAGGTCTTCGTTGCGCTTGAGTTCGGCCTCGGCCTTGCGCGCGTTGGCCTCGGCGGTGAGCAGGTCGGCCTGGGCAGACTTCAGGCCGGCCTCCTGGCTGCGCAGCGCCGCGGCGTACAGGTCGGGCTTCACCCGCACCAGCAGGTCGCCCTTGCGGACCTTCTGCCCTTCCTTCACCGGCAGGTCGATGATCTCGCCGGCGACCTCGGAGCTGATCTTCACCTGCACCACCGGCTGCAGCTTGCCGCTGCCGGTCACCGCCTCGGTGAGATTGCGTCGCTGGGCCTTCTCGGTGACGACCTTGACCGGTTTCTGCCGGTTGCAGCCCAACGCGAGAAGGGCGGCGGCCGCGAGCAGCGGTGGGAGGAGGCGTGGCATCATGGAATGAGGGCGGAGCAAGGGCGAACGACCCCTGAACCACCGGGAGGGTGGCAGGACGGAATGTTGGACCCGGGACAACGGTTGTCCAAACACCGGTGCCCGGTTCCCCGAGATTTCACACGACCGTTTCACGCCGAGCCGACCCGGGGCGGGCCTCGCGTCGGGGGAATCGCCGACTCAGTGGTGGTCGAGGCAGCCGAACTTGATGAACAGCCCCGTGAAGGCGGCGCCGCCCAACAGCAGCAGGATCGCGCTGCCCTTGACCGCTGCGGCCATGACGATGCCTGCGGTCAGGACCGCGGCGATGAGCAGGAACACGAGCAATGGAGCGATGAAATTCATGGCCGGGAGGGTAGCCGGGCTCCGCCGGCCCACAAGCCGGGAATGGACGGGCGGCATCCTGGGCCGACGGGGGGTCGTTTCCGACGGATGGGCGGTCGATGGCCCCGCCGACGTTCCCGGGGCCGTTTGATTCGATTGCCTTCGGGGCTCCGGTCGATCAGGCTGAGGGATGTTCCCCATAAATCAGTCCCCATGAAGAGGATCCGCCCCGTCCCGAGCGCCCGACGCGCCTTCACCCTGATCGAACTGCTGGTGGTCATCGCCATCATCGCCATCCTCGCCGGGATGCTCCTGCCCGCGCTGTCCAAGGCCAAGAGCAAGGCCATCGTCACCAAGTGCTCGAGCAACCTGCGCAACCTGGGGCTGGCGGTTCGCATGTACGCCATGGACAACCGCGACCTGTTCCCTGACTGCACCGGGGCGGTCTGGCCTTGGGACCTTCCGGCCAAGGCGGCCAACGCCTTCGTGGTGAATGGTGGCCAGCGGAGCATCCTGTACTGCCCGGGCTTCGAGAAGCAGAACAACAACCAGCTCTGGTCGTTCACCACCGGGGTGACCAACGAGGTGGCGGGGGAGACTGCCAACGGTTACCGCGTGATCGGGTATGCGGTGGCCTTCAAGGGATCGGGCCGCATCAAGGCCACCAACATCACCGAGGGGCTCAATCCAAAGCCCTGGACGGTGGCCGGTCAGGAATTCGAGCCGGGGCCGTCGGCCCGCGTGATCGTCGCCGATGCGACTCTGTCGAACTCGCCCAACCGCACGGGCGGCAACCGCAATTTCACCAAGGTGGACGGCGGTTGGGCCGGGCACAGCTCGGCACACCTGAACGGCCAGCTCCCGGCCGGCGGCAACCTCCTGATGCTCGACGGGCATGCCGAGTTCCGGAAGTTCGCCCAACAGGAGGTCCGGACCGACGGGTCGGTGCCCCATTTCTGGTGGTGAGTCGTACGGTCGGGTCGTGTTGCAGGTGATTTCCGAGGTCCTCGCCAACGTCCGCGTTGCGTCGGCGCTGGCTCCCTGTAGTTTTCGACCCACGACCTATGGCTCTCGACGGCACCGATTTCGTGGACACCGACCTGCGCACCCCGGGCGGATCTTCCCCAAGGCTGGCCACGGCCGGTCCCTCGGGCTCCGGTGGCGTCGGCAAGGCCCCCACCCGCGAGGAACTCGACAGCCAGTTGACGGCCACCCAGCAGGACCTCGCCAAGCTGCGCGAGGCCCAGGAGCAACTGGAGCGGGCCAAGGCGGCCATCGAGGAAATGCGACGTCGCCGCGCCGAGTTCCAGACCGGTCGCGAGGAGATGCTCCAGAACCTCCTTCGCGGAGTGGCGCTGCTCGAGCAGGCCGAAATGAACTTGCGTCGGGATGCCGTCCAGATGGGGCGCACCCTCGAGGGCCTGCGGGGCGCGCTCGGCCACGTCCAGGGCCTCAACGAGCAGGCGTGGACCGACACCACCTGGGAGACGGAACTGGCGCGCTCGCTCGCGACCATCGAGAACGCCCGCATGGAGTGGAACCAGGCCCGTCTGGCCTGGCCGGTGCTCGATGGTGGAGCGGCGACCCCCGGCCAACCCTCGCCCGCCTCGACCTCGACCTCGCCGTTGGCCGGGCTGAGCACCGCGCAATGGGCTCGTCTGGGGCTGGCCTTCAACTGGCCCGTGGCCCTCTTGGGCCTGGGTGTCCTCGCATTGGCACTCGTGCTCGCGTTCAAGCGCTGAGACCTCCTTTCGCCCGACCATGGGATGGTTCACCAAGCCAAAGGATCCGATGTCGGCCCGCCAAGCCGAGTTGGACCGTGAAATCGAGGCCATCCAGCGGCGCATCTCCGATCTCGCCGCCCGTCCGTTGCCACAGGCCGGAGCCCGGTCGTTGCGTTCCCGCGAATCGCGTGTTGCCGTGCCGGTCGCCGCCGATCGTCCGACGCCTTCGCCCGCCCCCGTCCCGATGAGCGTCGCGGGTCCGCGTGCGGGAGCCACGGTTCCGGCCGATCGCTTCAATCTCGTCGAGGCCTGGCAACGCTGGATGCAGCGATTGGGCATCGAGCCCCGTCGGCCCTCGGGCCTCGTGCACCTCATGGCGGCCGGCTCGGTGCACGGCCTGCGGCCGCTCCGATACGAGCGCCGGATCGCCCGGCGTCGCTTCCTGTTGTCGTTGAGCCTGCTCCTGCTGCTCCTCTACGGCATCGCCCGCGAGGTGTTCTGATCCCCACCGGTCCGATGGAGTCGCCGGGGTATCGATCCTAGACACTGTTCCTCGACGTGGTCCGTGGCCCCCGGTCCGCCCGTCGTGGCAGATCCTTTTCCACCACGATGCGTGTGCCCCAGGGGGTGGTGTGTTCCAGGGCGATGACGTTCTCCGAATCGGCCCAGGCCTGAACCTCCGCCAGGGGCACCGACACGGTGAGTCGCCCCGCTTCAAGGACCACGCTCCAATCGGCCCCGGCATTCCGGGTCAACCGGTAGGACCATCGGTCTTCGGGGCCGGGGCCGAGCTGGACCTCGGCGGCGCAGCATCCGGTCGCCCGCCACGCAGCCACCTCGGCGGGCGGCATCCGGAAGCGCACGTTCGAACCGGAGATCCGCAGTTTCATGGCGGGGACGCTGCCGGGAACGTCGAGCGAGGGGAAGCCCGCCTGCACCAAAGCCAGCCTCTTCATTGCCTCCGAGGTCCAGGAGTCGATGCCCCTCCACCAACCGCGACGGCGCAGCGGGACAGGGTGGGACCAAGCCCGGGGGGCGATCGCCACTCTTCTTTGGGCTTGGCGCGAACACCCCGATCTCACCGTAGCCTCCCTGCGAGTGCAGGCCCGGTCCCGCGAAGCCTCTCCCGAGACCCAAGACCCACCGCATCGGCGCCCCCTTCAACCTCCTGTCGGCGAGTTCCAAAAAAGTATGGAGTGACCCCGAAGTGTAAATAGTTGGGACTGACCCCCGCTGCGGAGCCCGAGAGGATTTGACCCGTGTCGCGGGTCCGCGTTGGATGGGACCCATGATCCCTCTTCATGGCTCACCAAAGATGTTCCAGGTCCTGCTTGGGCTGGTGTTGCTGGCTGGGGCGATGGCCGGGTCGGCGGCTTCGCCCGATTCGGCGTCACCGGTGTCACCGGCCCCGAAGGTCCTGTCGCGGGGGGCGGCCGCCGGCAGTTACCAGGCCTTCCCGGATGTGTGCCGTTTGGCCAATGGCGACCTGATCTGCGTGTTCTACGCCGGCTACGATCATGTGTCGTTGCCCCGGCCCGATTGGCCCCGGGGCGGGCGCATTTGCGCGGTCCGATCGGCCGACGAAGGGCGTACTTGGACCGAACCGCAGGTGCTCTTCGACGGCCCCGACGACGACCGCGATCCGCACATCGCCCGGATGCGGGATGGCACGCTGGTGTGCAGTTTCTTTCCCTACCGCCAGGCTCCGGGAGCCAAGCCGGACTACGGGACGGCGATCGTCACCTCGCGCGACGGTGGCTGGACCTGGGAGGCCTCGCCGCGGGTGCTGGCGCCGGGTTGGGCGGTGTCGGCACCGGTGCGCGAACTCTCCGACGGCACCCGCCTGCTGGGTGTCTATCACGAGCAGGGAGACACGGCTTTCGGCGGGGTGCTCCGCTCGACCGACCAGGGCAGGACCTGGAGCGCCCCCATCGCCATCGGGCAGGGCGGCGGGGTCCGCCTCGATGCCGAGACCGATGTCATCGAACTGAAGGACGGACGGATCCTGGCCGCGTTGCGCGGAGACAAGGTACCCCTGCATTTCGCGCGGAGCACCGACCGGGGCCTGACCTGGTCGACGGTGGTCTCGAGCGGTTTTCCGGGCCACAGCCCGCATTTCACACGCCTGAAATCCGGAGAGATCCTGCTGGCCCACCGGCTGCCCCAGACGGCGATGCACGTTAGTCGCGATGACGGGGCCACGTGGTCCGGGCCCCACGCCATCGATGCCGTGATCGGTGCGTACCCGTCGACCGTGGAACTGATCGATGGCTCGGTGCTGGTGGTGTACTACGAGGAAGGGCCCACCAGCGCCATCCGGGCCCG
>JBEGWF010000170.1:0-10349 GCA_041177965.1 Verrucomicrobiota bacterium
CTTCGCGCTTTGATCGATGAGCAGAGGGCTGCCCATGCCCCAGGAGCCGGCGTTGCTGACCAGCGCAGGCAGGATGCCGAAGCGCAGTCAGCATCGAATTAGCGAAGGCCACGATGGCCGAAGCGAATGTCCATCGACGGCGCATGGGCAGCCTCTCGCGGATTCCTGATCGTCGTGGGAAACCGAGCAGCATGCTTGCGTCAGGCGATCAGGTCTTGGATCACCCGGGCGTGTTCGACGCCGGTGAGCTTCTGGTCGAGCCCCAAGTGCCGATACGTGAACCGCTCGTGATCGAATCCGAGCAGTTGGAGAACCGTGGCGTGGAAGTCACGGATGTGCACCGGATCCTTCACAATGTTGTAGGAGAAGTCGTCGGTCTCGCCGTAGATCTGGCCGCCGCGGGCGCCGCCGCCGGCCATCCACATCGTGAAGCAGCGGGGATGGTGGTCGCGGCCGTAGTTCTCCTTGGAGAGGCCGCCCTGGGAGTAGACCGTGCGGCCGAACTCGCCGCCCCAGATGACGAGCGTCTCGTCGAGCAAGCCGCGGGCCTTCAGATCCTGGATGAGCCCATGGCAAGGCTGATCGATGTCCTTGCAGCCGCTCTTGAGCCGGCCCACGACGTTGGCGTGGGTGTCCCAGTGGTTCAGGTAAATCTGCACGAACCGCACGCCGCGCTCGACCATCCGGCGGGCCATGAGCACGGAGTTGGCGAAGGAGCCGGGCTTCTTCACGTCGTCGCCATAGAGGGCGAGCGAGCCCTCCGACTCGCCGGCGATGTCCGTCAACTCCGGCACGCTCGTCTGCATGCGGAAGGCCATCTCGTACTGGGCGATGCGGGTGGCGATCTCGGGATCGCCATGGGCCTCGAGCTTCAATCGGTTCAGGGCTCCCACATCGTCGAGCATCGACCGTCGGGCCGACTCCGGAAGACCGGCCGGATTGGCCAGGTACAGCACGGGCTCGGTGCCTCCGCGGAACTTCACGCCCTGGTACCGCGAGGGCAGGAAGCCCGAGCCCCAGTAGAAGTCGTAGAAGATCTGGCCGCAGGTGGTGCCCTTGCTCACCGAGGTCATCACCGCGAAGGCCGGGAGGTTTTCCGATTCGCTGCCCAGGCCGTAGGTCAACCACGCGCCCAAGGTCGGACGCCCGGGAATCTGCGCGCCGCTGAGCATCAGGGAGATGGCGGGGGCATGGTTCACCGCGTCGGTGTGCATGCCCTTGATGAAGCAGAGTTCATCGGCGATGCGGCCGGTATGGGGCAGGAAGTCGCTCACCCAGGCGCCGCTTTGGCCGTGCTGACGGAAGGGTTCGACCGGCGCGAGCATGAGCTTGCCGTCGGCCTTGCCGGTCATGGTGCTGAAGCGCTTGCCGCCGATGTACGAATCGGGCAGCGGCTTTCCGTGGCGTTTCCGCAACTCGGGCTTGTGGTCGAACAGATCGACATGGGTGGGTGCCCCGTTCTGGAACAGATAGATGGCGTGCTTGGCGCGGGCCGGATGGTGCGGCCGCGGCGAGGCGATGGAGGCGGTGGGCGTGCCCGCGGCGTCGGCTCGCTGCGAACCCAGCAGGTGCCCGAGTGCCGCCAGGCCGAGGCCGGTGCCGGTGCGCCCCAGGAACTGCCGCCGGGTCTCGCGCAGCAGGGAGTCGTGTGCGGGATGCATGGGGTTCATTCCTTGGTCAGGGCTTCGTCGAGGTTCAGGACGGTGCTGGCGGTCAGGGTCCACGCCGCCACTTCCACGGGGTCGAGACCTGCGGGCACCGGGGACTCGCCGTTCCGAATCCATCGGGCCGCCATCTCGGGTTGCCGGGCATAGGTGGCCCGGTGGCGCCGGAGTCCATCGAGCAGGATGCGTCGCTCCGCATCCCCCGGGCGCCGTCCCAGGACCTGACGGCAAAGGCGTTCGAGTCGGTCGACATCGTCGGATCCGATGGCCAGCGCCTTCTGGGCCATCACGCGGGCGGCCTCGACGTAGCCGGTGTCGTTCAAGGTCAGCAGGGCGTGCAAGGGCACGTTGGTCCGGGGCGTCTTGACCGTGCAGGTCTGGCGGTTGGCCACATCGAAGAACAGCGTGGGGCCGATGATGCGCCTCCAGAACACGTACAGGCTGCGGCGGTAGAGCGCCTCCCCGTGGTCCTGTGCGTAGCGCTTGTTGCCGAAGGTGGCCTCCTCCCAGACGCCCTGGGGCTGGTAGGGGTTGACCGCGGCCCCGCCTTGACGCTCGGTGAGCAGGCCCGCGGCGGCGAGGGTCGCATCGCGGATCATGGGCGAGGGCATGCGGAACCGCGGTCCGCGGGCGAGCCTCCGGTTCTCGGGATCCTTTTCCCGGGCCTCGGGCGAGGTCTGCGACGATTGGCGGTAGGTGGCGCTGACGACGATGGTCCGGATCAGCCCCTTCACGTCCCAGCCGGACTCCACGAATTCCACGGCCAGCCAATCGAGCAGTTCCGGATGGGAGGGGCGCTCTCCCTGGAGACCGAAATCCTCGGAGGTCTTCACCAGTCCGATGCCGAAGAGCTGCTGCCAGAGACGGTTGACGGTGACCCTCGCGGGCAGGGGATTGGTCGGCGAGACCAGCCACCGGGCCAGTTCCAGCCGGTCGGGGCGCTCGATCCGGCGCCCGGGAGTGAGGTGGGCGGGCAAGGCGGGTGGCACCTCCGGCCCCGGGTTCTGGTAGCTGCCCCGGACCAGTTGGTGCGTGGGGCGCATCCGGGCTTGGTCCTCCATCACCATGACGCGGGGGATCTGATTGCGGACATTGTCGCGGTGGATCCGTGAGGCCCGCTGCCGTTCAAGCACCCTCACGTACTCGGGGTCGAAGTCCCGCCAGAGGTCGGCCATCTTCTGGAGGCGGCCGGCATCCCGATCCTTGGCGGGGATCTTGAGGTGATCGCGATGGGCCGCGGAAAGGTCGATGGCCAACGGGGTCTGATCGAGCGACTGGCCGGCTTCGGGGCGGAACCGGCGCTGCTCCAGCGATTCCGTCTCGGCGACGAAATGGGCGAGTCCCCGCTCGGCGTCGTCGAGCCGGGGCTTGAGTTCCGCGGTCATGACCGGAAGCACCGGAGGGGTCTGTGGATTGCCGCCGCCGCCGTCGACCGCCGTCTGGTTGAAGAAGGACATGAGGCCGAAGTAGTCCTTCTGGGTGTAGGGATCGTACTTGTGGTCGTGGCAACGGGTGCAGTTGAAGGTGGCTCCGAGCCAGACGGTGGCCACCGTCTCGGTCTGGTCGAAGAGGTAGTCGATACGGTTCTCCTCGGCGATGCGTCCGCCCTCGCCGTTGATCGCGTGGTTGCGCAGGAAGCCCGTGGCCAGACGCTGTTCATCGGTGGCCTCGGGCAGTCGATCCCCGGCGATCTGCCACAGGGTGAACCGGTCGAAGGGCAGGTTGCGATTGAAGGCGTCGACGACCCAGTCGCGCCACGGCCACATGGTCCGCTCGCCGTCGCCCTGGTATCCGTTGGAATCGGCGTACCGGGCGGCTTCCATCCAATCCCAGGCCATCCGTTCGCCGAACCGGGGAGATGCCAGGAGTCGCTCCACCTGACGCTCATAGGCCCGGGGCGACGGGTCCGACACGAAGGCGTCGACCTCTTCGGGGGTCGGTGGCAGTCCGGTCAGGTCGAGGCTGAGGCGGCGGAGCAGGGTGGGCCTCGGGGCTTCGGGGGCGGCTTGAAGACCGAGAGGGATCAGAGCGTTGCGCACGAAGGCGTCGATGGGATGGGCGACCCCGGTGACCTTCGGCACCGCGGGGCGTTGGGGTGGTTCGAAGGCCCAGTGCCGGCCCCAGGGAGCCCCCTCTTCGATCCATTGTCGCAGCAGGCGGATCTGCTCCGGTCCGAGCGTTTTGCCCGATTCGGGTGGGGGCATGACCTCGTCGGCGTCGGTGCTGAGGACGCGCCGCAGCATCTCGCTGCGGTCCGAATGCCCCGGAGACACGGCGATCCTGCCGCTCTTCCCCGCTCCCCGGGCCCCCTCCTCGGTGTCCAGCCGAAGGCCGCCCTTCCGACCCTGCTCATCGGGCCCGTGGCAGGCGAAGCAGTGGTCGGACAGCAGGGGAAGGATGTCGCGAGAGAATCGGATGCCTCCTTCGTGGGCCGCGGTCGCCCGCCCGAAGGCGAGCGCCAGGACGGCCGCCATCCAGACGGATGGCCAGACTCGAAGCGATCGTGGCGAGAGGAGGGGCATCGGGAACTGTCGACGAGGGTAATGGCACGACATTCACCGGCAATGCCGGAGGCGACAGGAACAACGACCCTCCGCCCAGGGAAACTGTCGCGACAAGATCCGCCTGCTTGCGCCGGGCCTCCGTTCGCTGATTGAATCAGAACATGTCCCCGGTCGTGCCAATGTGCCCAGTTCGCCGTCCCGGCGCCGGCGCGGCACGTTCCGTCGTCTTCCGTCGATGGGGCGCTTGGATGGGGGTGATGCTGGTCATGGTCGGATGGGCGACACCGCCCCTGATCGGTGCATCGGGCGGCCCGAAACCTCCCGCCCGACCGGTCTTCGAGCGCGACATCCGGCCCATCCTCAAGGCCCATTGCTTCCACTGCCACGGCGAGGAGGAAAAGCCCAAGGGTGGGGTCGACCTGAGATTGCGCCGCCTGCTGTTGAATCCGGCGGATTCCGGACCGGCTCCCGTGATGGTGCCGGGCAAACCCTCGCAGAGCCCCCTTCTGGCGGTGGTAAAGTCGGGCGAGATGCCCAAGGGCGGCAAGCCCCTCTCGGCCGAACAGGTGGCGCTGATCGAACGTTGGATCGCCCAAGGGGCACCGACCCTGCGACCCGAACCCGCCGAAGTGCCGCGATGGACGCTCACCGAGGAGGATCGCGCCTTCTGGGCCTTCCAGCCGGTCGGTCATCCCGAGCCACCCCGGGTGGGTCCATCGAAATCGGTGCGGACACCGATCGACGCCTTCCTGCTGGCCCGCCTGAAGAAAGAGGGGCTGCGATTCGCCCCGCCCGCGGGACCGGAGTCGTTGATTCGCCGAGTGACCCTCGACCTGACCGGTTTGCCGCCGACGCCCGAGGAGGTGACCGAGTTCCTGCGCGATCCGTCCGATGCCGGTTACGAGCGTCTCGTGGACCGACTGCTCGACTCCCCGGCCTATGGCGAGCGTTGGGCCCGGCATTGGCTCGATGTGGCCGGATACGCCGACTCCAATGGCGGGGTCGAAGCCGATTCCGAGCGTCCCTGGGCCTGGCGCTACCGCGACTATGTGATCCGGGCGTTCCATGAGGATCGCCCGTTCGACGACTTCATCACCGAGCAATTGGCCGGCGACGAGTTGCTGCCGTCGGTTTCGCCGGACCTGGCGGGCCGCGACCTCGATCGCCTGGTGGCCACGGGCTTCCTGCGCATGGCCCCGGACCCCACCGGCGACGGGCCTCCCGAGCCCGAGTTGGCCCGCAACCAGGTCATCGCCGACACCGTCCAGATCGTCTCCTCCTCGCTGCTGGGCATGACGGTCCAGTGCGCCCAGTGCCACGACCACCGCTACGATCCCATCCCGCAGGTCGAGTACTACCGACTCCGGGCCGTGTTCGAGCCCGCCTTCGACTGGAAGCATTGGAAGAATCCCGCCCAGCGGCTCGTCTCATTGATGCCGCCCGGCGACCGATCGATGGCCGACTGCGTGGAAACCGCGGCCAAGGTGCATGACGCCGAGGCCACCCGGTTGCACGACGAGCTCATCGAGAAGTTCGTCCAGAAGCAGTTGTTGTTGGTGCCCGAGGCGCGCAGACCTGCGGTGATCGGCGCGCGCCGGACCCCGGCGGCCAAGCGGACCCCCGAACAACTGCAATTGCTGCGGGAATTCCCCATGTTCCAAGACCACATCATCCTCGGCGAGATCGATCGGGAGGGCGCCAACAAGGTCGAGGAGATCCGCAAGCGCGCCGCCGCCGACCGCGCGCTCAAGCCGGCCGATCCCATGGTGCAGGCCCTGGTGGAGTCGAAGGCCGAGCCCGTGGCCACGGTGCGTTTCCATCGGGGCGACCCCCAGCAACCCCGCGAGGCGGTCCGCCCGGGACTCTTGTCCGTGATGGGGTTGGCCGGTCTCCAGACCGATCTGCCTGAAACCGTCCCGGGCCGCCGAACGACCGGCCGCCGGTGGGAGTTGGCCCGCCGGCTCACCGACCGACGCAATCCGTTGACCGCCCGTGTGTGGGTCAATCGCCTCTGGCATCAGCACTTCGGCAGGGGCCTCGTGGCGACGCCGGGTGATTTTGGCGCCTTGGGCGAGCGACCCAGCCACCCCGAACTCCTCGACTGGCTTGCCGCCGATTTCATGGATCATGGCTGGAAGAACAAGCGCCTCCACCGCCTGATCGTCACCAGCACCGCCTATCGTCAGGGCACCGTGAACCCGTCGGCCCAGAAGAAGGACCCGGACAATCGACTGCTGGGTCGGTACCGCCTGCGCCGCCTCGACGCCGAGAGCCTCCGCGACAGCCTGCTGGCGGTGAGCGGTCGGCTCGATGCCACCCGCTTCGGCCCTCCGGTCCCCATCGCCGTCAACGCCCAGGGACAGTTCGTGGTGGGCGTGCAGAAGCGCGACGGCAATGGGGATGCGGTGGGCGTCGAGGCCGGGGGCACCGCCGATTTCCGGCGCAGCCTCTATGTGAAGGTGCGCCGGAGCACGCCGGTCGGAGTGCTCGAGACCTTCGATGCGCCGGTGGTCAACCCCAACTGCGAAGCCCGGCCGGTGTCGACCTCGGCCCCGCAGTCGCTGATGTTCCTCAACGATGGATTCGTCCTCGATCGCTCGCTCGACCTCGCCCGTCGCCTCCGCCGGGAATGCCCCGGTGACGAGCGCGCGCAGTTGGACCGCCTGTGGCGACTGCTCTTCGCCCGCCCTCCGAAGCCCGTCGACGTGGAGCGGAGCCTGAAGTTCGTCCGGGATCTGCGCGCCTCGTTGCCGGTGCCCCAGAAGCCCGCCACGGGCAAGGGGAGCGACGCCCCGGAAGTCTCCAACGAAGAACGGGCCCTCGCCGCGTTGTGCCAGGTGTTGATGGGTTCCAACCGATTCCTCCATCTCGACTGAGCCATGGATGCCTCCGACCTCCAATCATCGATGCGGGGCCTGTGTTCCCGCCGCCACTTCCTCCAGGCGGGCAGCGCCTTCGGACTCGGCTCCGCGGCCCTCGCCTGGTTGCTCCAGCAGGACGGACTGCTGGGCGCCCCGGCCCGACCGGAGTTGGAGCAGCGCACCTACGATCTGAAACCGAAGGCCGGGCACCATCCGGCCCGCGCGCGAGCCATGATCTCCATCCTGATGATCGGCGGCCCGAGCCAGATGGATCTGTTCGACCCCAAGCCACTGCTCAAGGAATGGGCGGGCAAGCCCTTCCCGGGCGAGCTGAAGTTCGACAACGCGGGCCAGGCCAGTTCGAAGGTGATGCCGGGGCTCTGGGAATTCCAGAAGCACGGCCGATGCGGCACCGAGTTGTCGTCGCTGCTGCCCCACCTGGCCAAGGTGGTCGATGAGCTGTGTGTCATCCGATCGATGCGGACGGCCGTGAACAATCACGGACAATCCCTCCACGCGCTCACCAATGGCCGGATCACCGCCGGGGCGCCGACGTTGGGCAGTTGGCTTTCCTACGGCCTGGGTACCGTCAGCCAGGACCTGCCGGCCTTCCTCACCCTGACCCATCCTTCGGGATTGCCGCTGCTCGCCGAGGCCAACTGGTCGAACGGGTGGTTGCCATCGATCTACCAGGGGACGGTCGTGCGCCCCACCGAACCGCGTCTGCTGAATCTCGATCCCGCACCTCACCTGCGGGGGGCGCCGCAGGAACGGCAATTGGAACTCCTGGGCGAACTCAACCGTGATCACCGCCTCGAGCACCCGGGCGAGACCGACCTCGATGCCCGCATCGCCAGTTACCAGTTGGCCGCCCGGATGCAGACCGCGGCCAAGGAGGCGATGGACATCCGCTCGGAATCCGAGGCGACCCGGCGGCTCTATGGCATCGATCAGGAGCGGACCCGCGACTATGGCACCCGCTGCCTCATCGCCCGTCGCCTGGTGGAGCGGGGGGTTCGCTTCGTCCAGGTGATCAACAACGGCCAGAGCTGGGACCAGCACAGCAATCTCTACACGGCCTTGCCCGACCTCTGCTCAAAAAGCGATCAACCCGTGGCCGCGCTGATCCAGGACCTCAAGGCGCTGGGGCTTCTGGATACCACGCTGGTGCACTGGGGCGGCGAGATGGGACGCCTGCCGGTCATCCAGAACGACGGCCCCAAGGAGAAGGTCGGCCGCGACCACAACACCTACGGCTTCACCCATTGGCTGGCGGGGGGCGGGGTCCGAGGGGGCATGACCTACGGCGAGACCGACGAGTGGGGGCATCACGCCGTGAAGGACATCGTCACCCATCACGACCTCCACGCCACCCTGCTGCACCTCTTCGGGTTGGATCACTCCCGTTTGGTCTACCGGCGCGCCGGTCGCGAACTCAGTCTCACCGACGGCAAACCCGGGCGGGTGGTCCGGGAGATCCTGCGATCCTGAAGCCGCCCATCGCCTTTGGGTGTTCTTACCGCCTCGATCCGGGCCCAATCCTTGAGGTTTGTTTCATGACCCCAAGATCGACGCTTCAGGCATCCTGCGGTCGACTCTTCCGTGATCTCGAAATCGACACTTCCGGTAGGGACCGATCTCCGAGCGGTCCGTCCCGAGGCACAGACGAATCCAGCCATGATCGACTGCGGCAAAGGCCCGGGAATGGCGCTTTCGGAGGAATCGCCCTATCGCTTGCGCCATGGGATAGTCAAACGAGCTCGTGTTCCTGATCTCTCTCGGCCAGCTCCTGAGATCGACGCTTCAGGCATCCTGCGGTCGACTCTTCCGTTATCTCGAAATCGACACTTCCGGTAGGGACCGATCTCCGAGCGGTCCGTCTGGGCCTATTGCGCCGGTGAGCGTGGTTCACCACCACAGGAAGTCCGGGTCGGGCTTCTGCCCGGCCAGAGCCTCCATCTGGGCGGTGGGCAGGAACTTGAAGAACTCGGCGTGCGAATCGCCGAAGAGCATCATCATCCGGTTCTTGCCCTTGTAGTTGTGCCATTGGCTGCGGGGCTTGAGCACGTCGCGGTTGGCATGCCAGATCCAGTCGCCTTGGATGATCTTGGTCGACGGGCGCAGGGCCACCTCGGAGCCCTTGATCGAGGGGATGCTGGTGTTGCCCTTCGGACCGCAGACCATCTTGACCTTGTAGTAGTCGAATCCGAACTCTGTCAGGTAGCTGTTGCCGTATTGCACGAAGGCATTGGTGCAATTGACGCCCCGGGCTGCCAGCGACCAGAAATCCCCCTTGTCGGACGGGCACCGGAACGTCTCGAAGGCGTTGCCGACGTAGATGTTGAGCGGGCGGTTGGTGGCCGCCGTGAACACGTCGTAGGTGCCGTTCTTGCCGCCGGTGGATGCCCAGTCGTTGATGGCGGGGTAGGAGTCCCGGTTGTCGTCGGTGTACATGAAGTACGCCTTGCCGATCTGGCTCTGGTTGCTCATGCACTTCACCGTGTGGGCCTTCTGCTTGGCGTTGGCCAGGGCCGGCAGGAGCATGCCCGCCAGGATCGCGATGATGGCGATGACCACCAGCAGTTCGATCAGGGTGAAGCCCCGACCGGATCGGGGCATGCCGGAGGGCAATCGGGATGGATTCATGGGGATTGCCGTCATCGTTCCGCGATCGCCCATGGATTTTCCACAAAAATCCGGCGTCCTGGGTCCCGTGCCATGTCGTGACGATGGGCGCATCGTTCATGGAGTGGCGCCATGGGGCCGGACCTGTCGAAGCTGGGGTTGGTGGGAGGCCGCTTCGCACCGCCTCCACCGGGGGGGGCGCCTCCGGAGCTCGTCCCGGCCCGATCCGTGGGTCGTGGGGGACTCCGGGTGGCGTTCGGAGGGCGCAGGCACGAGCGGCTTGCGACGGCAGGAGGCATGCCCGTACGCTCGCCGGGTTACTTGGCGGCCGTGTGCCGATCGAAGGACCAATCCCTCAGACGGATTGCCGCGGTGGTGAAATGGCAGACACAGGGGACTTAAAAATCCAAAATTAGCGTTTTCATTTCGTCGCTTTGGGTTTCAAAAAGCGCAGTAAAATCAGGGCTAATCTAGGATAATGTCCCCAGTCAGTTGACCTGTGGCCTCGGGGTTGAAAAGGCTCAAAGTGTATCCACAAGTGTATCCACAAGTGTATCCACGAGAGGGATCAAGAAATTCCCATTTGCTTGGCCACCTAAACCGCTTTCCGTTGAAAGTCTCGGACAGTTCGGCGGCCAGAATGGTGATTCCATTTAGTGCCTGCATCGTTGGGTGAGTGTTCCTTTCCGGGCCCT
>JBEGWF010000171.1:0-7142 GCA_041177965.1 Verrucomicrobiota bacterium
CGGCCCGGCGCGGCACCCGCGAGATCGCGCTGGCGGTCTTGGCGACCACGTTGTCGCTGGTGGTGATCTTCCTGCCGCTGGCCTTCATGAAGGGGCGCACGGGCATGTTCTTCAGCAGCTATGGTGTCACGGTGGCCTTCGCCATCCTCGTGTCGTTGTTCGTGAGCTTCACCCTGACGCCCATGTTGGCGGCCCGCTTCCTCCGTCGTTCGCGCGATGAGGAAGACCGGCTGAAGAAGGCCCACGGGGGCCCCTGGATGCGGTGGATCGGGGACCGCTACCTGGGGGTGCTGCGGTGGAGCCTCCGCCACCGTTGGGTGATCATGGCGCTGAGCCTGGCCTGTGTGGCCTCGGTCTGGCCGTTGCTCAAGGCCAGCCGTTTCACCTTCATGCCCATGGACGACTCCAGCGAGTTCGAGGTGAACCTGACGCTCCCGGAAGGCAGCGGGCTCGAACAGACGGCGACCCTCACGGCCGAGGTCGAGGCGCAACTCAAGGCCATCCGCATCGGGGACCGGCCCGCCATCACCGACACCCTGGTCACCGTGGGCCCGGTCGGTGGACGGGTCGGCAAGGGGGAGGGCGACGTCACCCAGGCGAACATCTATTGCCGTCTGCCGGAATTGGGGGGCCTTCTGGAGCAGGTCCGCGGGAGATCCCGCGGTTGGGGCCAGCTCGAGGCGATGGCCAAGGCCCGCACGGTGATGGCCCTCTATCCCGATGTGCGGTCCTCGGTGGGGGCGATCTCGCCGTTGGGGGGCGGTGGCGGCCGGAACTCCGAGTTGTCGTTCAACCTGGTCGGCCCCGACCTCGAGCGCCTGACCGCGTATTCCGAGGCCCTCGTGAAGGAATTGCGCCAGAATCCCGGACTGGCCGACGTCGACACGACCCTCTCCAACCGGAAGCCCGAGATGCAGGTCCGCATCGACCGCGAGAAGGCCAGCCAGTTCGGCCTGCGCATCACCGACATCGCGGCCACCCTGAAGACACTGGTGGGGGGCGAGATCGTCGGCGTCTTCAAGGAGAACGACGAGCAGTACGACGTCTGGCTGAGGGCCGAGGCCTCACGACGGGGCACGGCTGAGGCGTTGCAGCAGGTGTTCGTGCGGACCCGCCCCGGCGCCTCTTCCGGTGCCCGGCCCGAGATGGTGCCGATGGGCAACTTCGTTCGCTTCGAGGAGGCCCGGGGCCCCAACCAGATCGATCGTTTCCAGCGGCAGCGCCGCGTCACGCTGGTGGCCAACCTGGGCACCTACTCGCTGGGCGAGGCCGTCCAGGAGGTCGAGAGGGTGGTGTCCCGGATGGACCTCCCCCCGGAATACCGGGTGGTGATGGTGGGGAGGGCCAAGCAGTTGCGGGAGACGCTGACCAACTTCCTGACGGCGTTCCTGGTGGCCGTGGTCTTCATGTACATGGTGCTCGCGGCACAGTTCGAGCACTTCATCCATCCCATTTCCATCCTGCTGGCGGTGCCGCTCTCGTTGCCCTTCGCCCTCGCTTGGATGGTGTTCATCGACGAGCAGCTCAACATCTACGCGATCTTCGGGCTCTTCATGCTGGTGGGCATCGTCAAGAAGAACGGGATCATGCAGATCGACTACACGCGGGTGCTCCGGGAACGCGGGGTGCCCCGTGAGCAGGCGATCCTCGAGGCCAACCAGGTCCGCCTGCGTCCCATCCTGATGACCACCCTGCTGTTGGTCGCCTCCATGATCCCGATCGCGCTGGGCGTGGGCCCCGGAGCGGCCGGGCGGGCCTCGATGGCCAAGGTCATCATCGGCGGACAGATGCTCTGCCTGCTCCTCACCCTGCTGGTGACGCCGGTGAGCTACGCGATCTTCGACGACTGGGGCCGCCGTCTGTTGCGTCGTGGTCCCCCTTGAAACGAGGCCATCGGGCGGGGCCCCCCGGAAAACTCCCTTCCAAAACGCCCCTGTTTCCCGCAGTTTCGGAACTTTGGATATGTTCACCGGCACATTCACGGCGTTGGTCACCCCGTTTCGGGATGGAAAACTGGACGAAGCGGCCTTCGAGAAACTGGTCCGCTCCCAGATCAAGGGCGGGGTCGATGGGATCGTGCCCATGGGGACCACCGGCGAGTCGCCGACGTTGGACTATGACGAGCACCTCCAGGTGATCGCCCTGGCCGTGAAGTTCGCCGCCGGCAAGCTCCCCGTGCTGGCCGGCACCGGTGGCAACTCCACCCAGGAGGCCATCTACCTGACCCGGGAGGCCGAGAAGCTCGGCGTGGACGGGTCGCTGCAGGTGGCACCCTACTACAACAAGCCCACCCAGGAGGGCGTGTATCGGCATTTCGCCGCCATCGCCCGTTCGACGCGCCTGCCCATCCTGCTCTACAGCATCCCCGGCCGCTGCGGCATCGAGATCGGCATCGACACCGTCAAGCGCCTGGCCTCGGAGTTCAGGAACGTGGTCGGCATCAAGGAGGCCGGTGGCTCCTGCGACCGCGTGAGCCAGTTGCGGGCGGCCTGCGGACCGAAGTTCGAGATCGTCAGCGGTGACGATTCCCTGACGCTGCCCTTCATGAGCGTGGGGGCCCAGGGGGTCATCAGCGTGGCCTCCAATGTGGCGCCGCGCGAGGTGTCCAAGATGGTGCGGACCTTCGCCTCGGGTGACGCCAAGGCGGCGCTCAAGCTGCACGCGCGCCTGTATCCGCTGTTCAAGAACCTCTTCATCGAGACCAACCCGTCACCCTGCAAGACCGCCCTCGCCCTGAAGGGCATGATGGGCGACGAGGTCCGGTTGCCGTTGGTGTCCTCCTCGGATGCCACGCGCGAGTTGATCCGCAGGACCCTGGTCGAGGCCGACCTGCTGTGACGGCGATCCGTTGACCCCGTCGGAGAGCCGCCCCATCGTCCTGTCCCGATGATCATCGCCCCATCGTTGCTGGCCTCGGATTTCGGCCGCTTCGCCCACGAGGCGGGCCGCGTCCAGCGGTCGGGCGCGGAGTGGCTGCACCTCGACATCATGGACGGGCATTTCGTGCCCAACATCTCCTTCGGGCCCGAGGTGGCCCGCTCCGTCCGCAAGGTGTTCCGACGTCATCTCGACGTGCACCTCATGTGCTCGAAGCCGGAGATCCTCCTCGAACCCTTCGTGAAGGCCGGAGCCGACTCCATGACCATCCATGTGGAGTTGGGTGAACTGGTCAACCCGCTGCTCTGGCGCATCCGTTCCCTGGGCAAGCAGGTCGGGTTGGCGGTGAATCCGCCCACCAACATCGCCTCCGTGCAGCCCTTCCTCTCCCAGGTCGATCTGGTCCTGGTGATGACCGTGAATCCGGGTTTCGGCGGGCAGGCCTTCATCGAGGAATGCGTGCCCAAGATCCAGCGGTTGGAGGCCTGGCGTCGGGAGATGGGCCTGAAATTCCGCATCCAGGTCGACGGGGGCATCAATGACGTGACCGGGCGGGAGTGCGCCCGGGCCGGGGCCAACGTGTTCGTGGCGGGCACCCATCTCTTCGGCAAGCGCAACCTCGGACAGGCGGTCCGGCGCATGCGCGAGAGTCTCGGGTCGACGGACCCCGAGCTGTTCTGATCCGGAGGCCGCGCCCGCGGGCCGGCCCCGTTCCCCGCGAGATGATCCCATCCCTGCTGGCCATGGTGCTCTTCGCCGTCTCGTCGGTGAGCGCGCGCCGATCGGTGGCCGTCTTCGGTCCTGCGACGGCGAACTTCCTGCGCCAGATCCTGGCGGTGCTGCTGCTCAACCTCTTCGTGCTCTGGTTGGGATCCGGATTCTCCGGCCCGGCATTGTCGTGGTTCCTGTGGAGTGGTGTCGTGGGCTACGGTCTGGGCGACGCCGGGGTCTTCCTCGCGCTGCCCCGGTTGGGCTCGCGCTTGACCTCGCTCATGACCCAATGCCTCGCCGCCCCGATCGGGGCCCTCCTCGAGTGGGCCTGGCTCGGGCAATCGCCCACGGGGATCCAGGTGGCGGCCGGCGCGACGATCCTGTCCGGCGTGTTCCTGGCCCTGGTTCCCCGGCGAGGCTCCCCGTGGGCGGGTTCCGAGTGGAAATCGGGGGTGGGTTTCGGACTGCTGGCCGCGCTCGGACAATCGGGTGGCGCGGTCCTGAGCCGTCATGGGTTCGAGGCGGCGCGCCAGGCCGGGGCCGAGGCTCATCCCATGACGGTGACCCTCCAGCGGGCCCTGGCGGGGTTGGTGGTGGGTGCCCTCTGGTACGGGGTGGCCCGCCTGCGTTCCGGGCCGGTGCCACTGCGTCCAGCCATCGGTGCCGGCGGCGGATGGTTGCTGGCCAACGCGCTCGCCGGGCCGACCCTGGGCGTGGTGTGCTACCAGTGGGCCCTCGCCCGCCATCCGGTCTCCGAGGTGCTGCCGGTGGTCGCCATGGTGCCGCTGGCGGTCATACCGTTGGCCTACTGGCTCGAGCGGGAACGCCCGACCCGGCTTTCGCTGCTGGGGGGTGTGGTCGCGGTGGCCGGAGTGGTGCTCCTGGCCCGCCGGTCCTGAGTCGCCCTCGCATCGGCGCGGGTTTTTCCCGTTTCGGCCGCGGTTGAACGGGATAGATTCCGCGGCGTGGACGAACCGGTGGACTTGGATGCGATGGCCATGGGATTTCTGGCCGATCTCGGATCGGTGCGGGTGGCCTCGGTGCATACGGTCCGCAACTACCGGCAGGCTCTGGAGGAGTTCTCGCGGTGGCATCGAGAGGTCGCCGGCGGCGTTCCGCCGGACTGGACCCGCCTGTCACGGGATCACCTCCGACAGTACCTGCGGTGGTTGGGGCGGCGTGGTTTCGGTCGGGCCTCCGTCCGGCTCCGGTTGAGCGCCTTGAGGACCTTCTTCCGGTACCTGATGCAGCGGAAGGTGGTGGTCGAACAACCGGTGCGGGGCCTCCGGGTGCCCAAGGAGGAGCGGCGCCTGCCCCGTTTCATCCCCGCGGCCGACATGGAACGCCTGCTCCGGGCCCCTCTGGAGGAACTCCGGCGGTTGCAGTCCGTGGCGACCGAGGGCCCGGGCCCGGATCCCGTGGATTGGTTGCGGGATGCCGCCGTGCTGGAGCTGATCTATTCGTCCGGCCTCCGGATCAGCGAGGTCTGCTCCCTGACGGTCGGCCGGTTCGATCGCGGCGAACGGACCCTCCGGGTCGTCGGCAAGGGGCGCAAGGAACGGGTGATCCCGTTCGGGGAGCCAGCCTTGGCGGCCGTGGAGGCCTATTGGCTGGCGGTCCGTCACACCCGGGGTGACGAGTGCCCGGTGTTCCTGGGACCGGGGGGCGGTCCCCTTCGACCGACCCTGATCCAGACCCGCCTCAAACGGTACCTCGCCATGGCGGGCCTGGACCCCGCGCTGACCCCCCACAAGCTGCGCCACAGCTTCGCCACCCATCTGCTGGACGACGGGGCCGACCTGAGGTCCGTCCAGGAGTTGCTGGGGCACCAGCACCTGAAGACCACCGAGGTCTACACGCACGTGACCATCGAGCGCCTGAAGGCCGTCTATGCCGCGGCCCACCCCCGGGCCTGATGGTCGGGGGGCGGGGCTCCGAACGCCGCCCCATCCGGAAGAACTTTTGACGGACCGGGCTCCTGTGACCAGATTAAGGACGCTCGG
Organism: Verrucomicrobiota bacterium; assembly: GCA_041177965.1. Taxonomy (GTDB): domain Bacteria; phylum Verrucomicrobiota; class Verrucomicrobiia; order Limisphaerales; family UBA9464; genus SXXZ01. The sequence goes on from JBEGWF010000171.1 coordinate 5,592, forward strand.
CGCGCCTCCGCGTCGGCATTCCCGAGATCATGAGCGAAGAATCCCTCAACAATTTCACCCCCCGCGCCCAGCAGGTCCTCGCCCTGGCGCGCAAGGAGGCCGATCGCTTCAACCACAACTTCGTCGGCACCGAGCACCTGCTCCTGGGGTTGATCAAGCTGGGGCAGGGCGTCGCGGTCAACGTGCTGCAGAAGATGGGGCTGGATCTCGACACGGTTCGGCAGGAGGTCGAGAAGGAGGTCCGCGGCGGAGGCGAGGCCAAGTCCGGCGGGAACATCCCCTACACGCCCCGCGTCAAGAAGGTCCTGGCGCTGGCGGCCAAGGAGGCCAAGGCCCTGAACCACACCTATGTGGGCACCGAGCACATCCTGCTGGGGTTGCTGCGAGAGGGCGACGGGGTCGCCGCCAAGGTGCTGCGCAATCTCGAGGTCGACATCGAGCAGTGCCGACAGGAGATCCTCCGCGAGTTGGATCCGCAGTTCCAGTCGGGCGAGGAGGAGGGCGGCGAGAAGGATCCGTCGTCCGAGACCGTCGAGGCCGGCAAACCCCCGGGCAAGGGCGACAAGGGCAAGGATCAGAAGACCCCCGCCCTCAAGGCCTTCGGTCGCGACCTCACCGAGATCGCCCGCAAGGGCGACATGGATCCGGTGATCGGCCGCAGCAACGAGATCGAGCGCGTGATCCAGATCCTCTGCCGCCGCACCAAGAACAATCCGGTGCTGCTCGGAGAGGCGGGCGTGGGCAAGACGGCCATCGTCGAGGGTCTGGCCCAGGAGATCGCCAAGGGCAACGTGCCCGAGTTGCTCGCCTCCAAGCGGGTGGTCACCCTCGACCTTGCGCTGATGGTCGCGGGCACCAAGTACCGCGGACAGTTCGAGGAGCGCATCAAGGGCGTGATGGACGAGATCAAGCGGGCCAAGAACGTGATCCTGTTCATCGACGAGTTGCACACCATCGTGGGTGCCGGCTCGGCCGAGGGCACCATGGACGCCTCCAACATCTTCAAACCGGCCCTGAGCCGGGGTGAGCTCCAGATCGTGGGTGCCACGACGCTCGCCGAGTACCGCAAGTACATCGAGAAGGACTCCGCCCTCGAGCGCCGCTTCCAGACCGTCAAGGTCGAGCCGCCCTCCGTCGACGACGCCATCGCCATCCTGAGCGGCCTCAAGTCCAAGTACGAGGACCACCACAAGGCCGAGTTCACGGCCGACGCGGTCGAGGCCTGCGTCAAGCTTTCGGATCGCTACATCACGGCCCGGTTCCTCCCCGACAAGGCCATCGACGTGCTCGACGAGGCGGGCTCCAAGGCGCGCATCGGTGCGATGCAGCGGCCCCCGAACGTCAAGGACATCGAGGCCGAGATCGAGACGCTGCGCCAGAAGAAGGAGCAGTCCATCAAGGATCAGGACTTCGAGGGTGCGGCCCAGCTTCGCGACCAGGAGAAATCCTCCAAGGAGCGCCTCGAGAAGATCCTGGCCGACTGGAAGAGCGCCAAGGACGAGAAGCGCGTGGTGGTCACCGAGGACGACATCCTCCAGGTGGTGGCCAAGT
>JBEGWF010000172.1:0-7754 GCA_041177965.1 Verrucomicrobiota bacterium
AGACCCTCGAGCCGCCGCAGGGCACCGACGACCCGCTGCACGAGAGCATCGACCTGATCAAGCGCAACGCCCTCCAGGCCAGCGCCTTGATCCGACGCGTGCTCAGCCTCCACCAGGGGCGCCTGGGGGAATGCGGCTACTGCGACCTCAACCAGCAGGTGGGCGACCTCCTGGAACTGGTGCGCAAGATCCTGCCGCGGCGCATCCGCTTCGAGTCCGATCAGACCCCGGAGGCGCTGCCGGTCTACGTCGATTCGGTGGAACTCCGCCAGGTGTTCCTGAACCTCATCATGAACGCCTCCGACGCGATGCCGCACAAGGGCGAGCTCCGGTGCACCACCCATCGGATCACCGCCCAGGAATGCCCGGCCCACCTGCAGGGCACCTTCCCCCGGCTTCCCGCGGTCTGCGTGGCCATCCGCGACAACGGGGTGGGCATCCCCGAGCGTCACATGGCCACGATCTTCGACCCGTTCTTCACCACCAAGCCGGTCAATCGCGGGTCGGGCCTGGGCCTCTACAACGCCCGCCTCTTCGTCGAGAAGCACCATGGGGCCATCTCGGTGGAATCCACCGAAGGCCAGGGAACCACCTTCCGCATCTGGCTGCCCGAGGCCGACTTCAGCGAGCAGGAGCGCCTCCACGAGGACGACGAGCGGCGACGGCGCACCCTGCTGGTGGTCGGCCCCGCCGGGCGCTCTCTCGACACCACGGTCGACTCCCTGAGGCACGGCGGCTTCTTCGTGGTCGCCGAGAACCGTGAGGCCCAGGCGTTGATGACCCTCGAGTCCGCCGACTACGAGTTCGACGGGGTGCTGGTCCAGGTGGCGGCCGACACCTCCGACTTCGTCGGTCACCTGTTGCGGGAGGTCCGGCAACGCAAGCCGCCGGTGAAATCCATCCTGCAGATCATCGGGCGCAACGAGGACGAGGTCCACAGCGACTGGCTCAAGGACGCCCATCTCTCCCTCGCCTCCGACCTCCAAGAGACGGAGATCCAGCGCAGGCTGAAGGAATTGTTCGACCCGTCGTCCGGCCGATGAGCCCCTCCTCTCCATCCCTGGAACCCTCGCTGAAGCAGATCCTCGTGGTCGACGACGAGGACATCGTGCGCATCGCCCTGCGCGAGACCCTGCGCCGCGAACGCTACGGCGTGACCGCCTGCCCGTCTCCCGAGGAGGCGTTGAAGGCACTCCAGAAGGAGGCCTTCGCGGTCATCATCTCCGACTACCAGATGCCCGGCATGACCGGGCTCGATTTCCTGGCCAAGGCCAAGCAGATCCAGCCCGACGCCACCCGCATCCTGATCACGGCGGTGCTGAGCCTCGACACCGTCATCGAGGCCATCAACAAGGGCGAGATCTACCGCTTCATCGTGAAGCCATGGATCCGCGAGGAGCTTCTGGCCACCGTCCGCAACGCCGTCCAGCGACACGAGCTGATCGTCCGCAACACCGTGCTCCAGGCCACGACGCTGGCCATGAACGAGCAGCTGGTGACCCTGAACAAGGCCCTCGAATCCCGGGCCAATGCCGAGGCGGAACAGCGACGGCGGCTCGCCGAGCTGAACTCCGCGCTGGAGCTGAACCTGCACCACTCGGTCCAGCTCTGCCTGAAGGTGCTCCAATCCTTCCATCCGGCCCTCGGCACCCAGGCCCGCCGGGTGTTCGGCCTCTGCCGGGCGATGGCCGACACCCTCCGGCTTTCCGAGCAGGACCGCCAGACCCTCGAACTCGCGGCCTGGCTGCACGACATCGGCCTGGTGGGCACGCCCCGGGGGCTCATCCGCAAGTGGCTCCAGAAGAAGGAGAAGCTCACGCCCAACGAACTGTCGCAGATCGAGCAGCACCCCATCCTCGGCGAGGAACTGGTCGACTTCGTGGCCCATCTGCAACCGGTGGGTCGGGTGATCCGGGGCCACCACGAGCAGTTCGACGGACGGGGATATCCGGATCGCCTCGGCGGCAAGGAGATCCCCTGGCTGTCGCGGGTGCTCGCCGTGGCGGTGGCATATGCGGAGCTTCCCGCGCCCCACGCCGAGGCCGTCGAGAACGTCACCCTCGGCAGCGGTTGGCGCTTCGATCCCGAGGCGGTCCGCGTGCTGCTGCGGTCGCTGCCCAACGCCTCCCTGCCCCGTCAGGAGCGGGAGATCTCGCCGTCCGAGCTGGCCGCCGGCATGACCCTGGCCGCGGGGGTGAAGACGCTGGGCGGCATGCTGTTGGCGCCGGCGGGTCAGGTCCTGACCGAAGCCCAGGTCGAGGCGATCCGGAACCACCATCAACTCGAGACGCTGGCACCGCTGCTCCTGGTGTACGCGGACTGATCCAGAAGAGATCGATCGGAGACAAAGGATCGCCCGAGCCCTCCCGAAGCGGCCACGACGCTCCGGGATCACTCCCGGACGACACGGAACTGCCGGAATCCCTCCGCGCTCTCCGCGGGCAACGGCACCTCCACCGGCTCCGGGTCTCCCCGCGTCTCGATCACTCCGATCGAGGCTTCGGTCCGCCAGTCGAGGTCCAGCGATGTCGTGGATTCCACACGGAAGCGCGCGCCCGCCGGCCCTGTCACCCGGAGGACGAGAGTTTTGTCGGGACGCACCTGCAACGACAGCAGGGTCTTCGGACCCGCCTTGGCCTCGGAGCCGCCGCCGGATCCGACCGGCCGCACGACGATCGTGACCGTGGACGCGGTGCTGGCCACGCCATCGCGGACCGAAACGGTCACGACGTTGGTCGTGTTGGCGAAGGTCGCCGGCGGCGTCCATTCCAACAGGCCGTTGGTCGAGACGGTCAACCCGGCCGGACCGCGGTCCAGACGGTAGGTCAGCGTCTGCACCGGGACGTCGGCGTCGGTCGCCCGCAAGGCCACCGACAACCGGCTCTGGGCGGCCACGGTGACATTGGTCGCGGGGAATGCCGGTGCCCCATTGGCCTCGCGGACCATCACCATGAAGCTGGCCGTCACGGACAGGGGCGTCTGCGCGTCATCCGTCAACCGGACCTCCACACGGTTGGTGCTCGGGCCCTGTTCCTCGGTCGGGGTCCATTCCATGAGGCCGTCCTCGGTCAGGGTCAGGCCCTGCGGACCGCTCAGCAGTGTGAAGGTGAGCTTCTGGGCCGGGAGATCGGCGTCGCGAGGCACGAGTTTGGTGCTCATCTTCGCATTCTCGAAGATCGAACGGCCGAAGGCGTTGATGATGGTGGGCGCCTGGTTGGCCTCGGAGACGAAGAGGGTGAAGGCGTTGGTGGTGCTCAATGAGGGCGCGCCGCTGTCGGTCACCCTCACCAACACCGTGTTGGTGCTCGGGCCCTGCTCCTCGGACGGGGTCCAGTTCACCGTGCCATCCGCACCCACGGTGAGCCCCGCGGGGCCGCTGACCAGCCCGTAGGTCAGGGTCTGGGCGGGCACATCGGTATCGCGACCGAGGAGTCGGAATGTGGTCGGACTGAGTTCGCGGATCCGCCGGGACACGAGCCCGACGAAGCCCGGTGCCGTGTTGGCCGGGCGGACATCGACCCGGAAGGAGACGGTGACCGACCGATTGCCATCGCTGACCGACACCGTGACCGGGTGCTGGACCGAAGCCTGATCGGCCGCGGGGGTCCAGACGAGCAGGCCCGAACCCGCGTCGACGGTCATTCCGCGGGGCCCTTGCTGCAATGCGAAGACCAACCGCTGAGGAGGCAGGTCCGCATCGGTCGCCGACAACTGGACGGTCATGGGCTTCAACGCGTCCACGGTCTGGTCGGCCACGGCGGCGAGCACCGGGGGTTGGTTGAGTTCGATCACCACCACCGTGAAGGCGTTGGTCCCGGCGAGTCGCGGCGACCCGCTGTCGGTCACCCGCACCACCACCAGGTTCGTGCTCGGACCCTGAGCCTCGGTGGGCGCGAACGACACCTGCCCCGACGGGCTCACCGTGAGTCCGGCGGGCCCGGAGACCAGCGAGAAGGTCAGGGCCTGGGCGGGCAGGTCGGCATCGGTCGCCGCCAGGTTGAACGCGATGGTCCGGGTCTCGGACACCCGCCTCAGCGAGACATCGGCGAGCACCGGGGGCTGGTTGAGTTCGCTCACCACCACCGTGAAGGCGTTGGTCGTGCTCAACGACGGTACGCCGCTGTCGGTCACCCGCACCACCACCTGGTTGGTGCCAGGACCCTGCGCCTCGGTGGGCGTGAACGAGACGCGACCCGCGGGACTCACCGTGAGTCCGTCGGGTCCGGAGACCAGCGAGAAGGTCAGGGTCTGGGCGGGCACGTCGGCATCGGTCGCCGTCAGATTGAAGGCGATGTTCCGGGTCTCGGACACCCGCCGCAACGAGACGTCGGCGAGGACGGGCGGTTGGTTGAGTTCGCTCACCACCACCGTGAAGGCGTTGGTCGTGCTGAGTTGCGGCGTGCCGCTGTCGGTCACCCGCACCACCACCCGGTTGGTGCCCGGACCCTGCGCCTCGGTGGGCGTGAATGACACCCGTCCTGCGGGACTCACCGTGAGCCCGTCAGGCCCGGAGACCAGCGAGAAGGTCAGGGTCTGGGCGGGCACGTCGGCATCGGTCGCCACCAGGTTGAAACCCAGGGCCCCATTCTCGGAGACCTCGCGCGCCGGGATCTCGGCCAGCACCGGCGGCGTGTTGGACGGACGCACGGTCACCCGGAACGCCGCGGTGACGCGGGCCGTACCATCGGAGACCGACACCTCGATGCGGTGCGCGATGCCCCCCTGGACCGCCGAAGGCGTCCATTGCACGAGACCGGACTCCGAGACGGTCAGCCCCGCCGGACCGCTCACCAACCCGAAGACCAACCGTTGAACGGGCAGATCCGCATCGGTCGCCGTCAGCGCCAGGGTCAACGGCTTCAACGCATCCACGGTCTGGTCGGCCACGGCCGAAAGCACGGGCGGCTGGTTGACTTCGAGCACCACCACCGTGAAGGCGTTGGTCGTGCTGAGCGACGGAGCCCCGCTGTCGGCAACCCGCACCACCACCCGGTTGGTGCCCGGACCCTGCGCCTCGGTGGGCGTGAACGACACCCGCCCGGCCGGGCTCACCGTGAGTCCGGTGGGCCCCGAAACCAGTGAGAAGGTGAGGGTCTGGGCGGGAACGTCGGCATCGGTCGCCACCAGGTTGAAATCCAGGGCCCCATTCTCGGAGACCTCGCGCGCCGGGATCTCGGCCAGCACCGGCGGCGTGTTCGGAGACCGTGAGACCGCCACCGTGAAGGCGGTGGTGACACGGGCGACGCCGTCAGCGACCGACACCTCCACCGGATACGAAGCATCGGCCTGATCGGCCGCCGGCGTCCATTGCAGCAGGCCGGACGCCGAGACGGTCATGCCCCGCGGGCCGCTCACCAGCGCGAAAACCAGCGTCTGTACCGGCAGGTCGTCGTCCTTCGCAGAGAACTGGACGGTCAGGGGCTTCGATACTTCCGCCCTCTGATCGGGCACCGCCAGGAGCACCGGGGATTGGTTGACCTCGCGGACCTCCACGGAGAAGGCGTTGGTCGTGACGAGGGCTGGCGTGCCGCTGTCGGTGACGCGCACCACCACCGACTGGAATCCCGGTCCCTCCGCCTCGGTGGGCGTGAACGACACCAGGCCCGCGGGGCTCACCGTCAATCCCGGCGGCCCGGAGACGAGCGAGAAGGTCAGGGTCTGGAACGGCTCGTCGGTGTCCCGGGCCGCCAGAGACCACGCCGCCGGGACCCCTTCGTTCAACACCGGCGGGGGCGTCTCCAGCCACTGCGGGGCCTGGTTGTCCTCCGTCACCGGGATCCTGAAGAACACGCGACTGGCCAACCGCCCGTCGGTCGCCTCGGCCACGACGGAGGCGACGGTCCCACCGAGGCGCTCGCCCGGTCGCCAGGACCATCGGCCGGAGGCCGCCACCGAGAAACCCGTCGGCCCCTGGATCAGGGTCCACGTCAGGGCACCCTTCAGGTCCGGATCGGGCGTGGCCAAAGAGCCGCCGGTCTCCACGTTCTCGACCGCCGACACGTCGGGAAGGGGAATCACCACAGGGTCGGCACCGGAGGCGACCACGGTGATCGTCCCGCGTTGCTGCACCGCCGCGATCCCGTCACTCACCTCGATCTGGATCGGATACTCACCCGGGATGTCGGTCCGCCGCGGGCTCCACTGCAACGAGCCTTCGGTGGTGATCGTCACCCCGGTGGGCGCCTGGAGCAACCGGAAGACCAGCGTCTGCCGTGGCAGGTCGTTGTCGGTGGCGGTGATCGATTGCTGCAGCGTCTTGGACTCCACCACCCTCAGGGGCGGGAAGGCATCGAACACCGGCGGATTGTTGAGGATGGAGGCGGGCACCACCGTCACCTCGCCGAGTTGGTAGTTCGGCGCGGAAGCACCGGTGATCACGGCCCCGACGGGAACCAGCGATTTGTTGGTGCCGAGCAGGGGATCGGTGAACCGCGCTTCGGTCAGTTGCAGGGCCACCGAATCGCCGGGCACCACGCCGTCCAGGGTCCGGGAAACGATGGTCGCGAGCGTGGTGCCATCGAACCTCCGGCTCTGCACCGTCACCGTCCCGGTGATCGTCTTGGGCAGGATCTGCAGGGAGCCCGACAGGGTACCCGAATAATTCCCACTCTCGGCGCGGGCGAGGAGGGCATAGGTGCCGGCCGCCACCGGGAGGTTGGTCTTGCCATCGTAGGTGAGTGTCACGGGAACCGCCGGGGGCACCGTGACCGGCACGACGGGTACCGCCGAGCCCGTGTAGGTCCGCACGGTGCCTCCCAACTGGATGGCCACCGGTGCCGGCCGGATGTCGGCCCGGAGACCCGTCGGCGCGATCCACCGGTAGTTCGGGGCCGAGGCCCCGGCCAGTTGGAAGGTGGCCTCCACCGGCAGCCCCGTGCCCACGGTGGCCTGCGGGAATCGGGCCGAGAGCACCTCGACGACCAGATCATCGCCCCCGATCCGGCCGACCCAGGAATTCAGGCCGGAGATACCGGCTTCGACGGTGCCATCGTAATCGCGGGAGACGGCCGCGGCCGCCGAAAGGGAGACCGCCCGGGGCAGGATGTCGCCAGTCAGAGAAAAAACGGCCGGCAGCAGATAATTGCCCGCCTTGGCCCCGGTGATCGACTGGCCGGAGACGGACACGGATTTGCCGGTCCCGGCGTCGGCATTGGAGAACTGACCCACCAGGCGCCCCCCGAGGCTGATCGCATCACCACTGGCCACGCCCACCAGCACGGGCGTTCCCGTCAGGGTCGCCACCGTCGTCCCGTCGTACTCGCGCGCCACCACCGCCACCCCGCTCAACCCCAGCTCCTTCTTCCCCAACTGCACCGTCAGCGTGCCCGTGCCCGTGCCCGCGGAGTTCCGTGCACTGACCCGCACGGTGAACGTTCCCACTTGAACCGGTGAGCCACTGATCACGCCCGTCGCCGGATCCACGATCAGGCCTTCAGGAAGGCCGGTGGCCCCGTACTCCTCGATGAGCCGGCCGGCGGCCTCGATCCGGCCGTTGAACGGAGTGCCGTAGGTGCCGGTGAGACTGCCCAGCGAGACTTCCGGAACTCCGGGGACGGGCTCGCCATTGGCCAAGATCAGCGCGTGCTGCGCGCCCGCGCTCAGGCTCCCCACCACCAGACCCGCTCGGATCTCACCCCGCACCGACGTCACAGGACTCCGACGCTCCACCTTCGTCCCGTCGCCCAACTGACCCGACTCGTTGGCTCCCCATCCGTACACCACCCCGTCCTCTCCCAACCCCAACGTGTACTGAC
>JBEGWF010000173.1:0-2832 GCA_041177965.1 Verrucomicrobiota bacterium
CGGCCCCCGGCGACTACTTGGTGACCCTCGAGGCCTCGGGCAACCACCTCGTCGACGGACTGCGCACCAGCGATCCGGCCACCTATCGGTTTCAGGTCATCCCGGAACCCTCGACCTGGGCCCTGGCGTTGAGCGGCTTCGCCGCGGGTGCGCTCTGGATGCGACGTCGCCGCAACTGAATCGGGTCTGATCGCATCGGCCGGACCCGGATTCCGCGATCGGACCCGTCGTTCGACCCGAGGCATCGGCGGTTCTCCAAGGGGTGATCCCGAGCACGAGGTTCCCAGCGGTCGTTTCCCCGGCGACAGCCAGGCCGTACCTGCGGTCCACGCCCGTCTTCAGGCCAGACCACAGGGGCGTCGGGGATCTGCCACTCCGGCACCTCCGTCCCATCCACGCCTTCCACTGGCCACGAAGCTCGCACGGAACGCAGACCGCGCGTGGCGGCCGGGCGAGACCCGCTTCAACCGGCTGGTCTTCATCGGGCGCAACCTCGACCGGGAGGCGCTGGTGACCGGCTTCCGTGGCTGCCACGCCGGCTGAAGTTCCCGCCCACGGCAGAGAGGCTCCAAGGCGCCGAGAATTTTTTCGGTAAGGTTTCTTGGTTCCGTGCAACTGGAGGAGGGTGATGAGCAACCTCGATCGACGGCACTGGACCTTCACGGTCCTCTTCATCCTCGCCTACCTCGGCCTCACGGCGACCGACGCGGCGTCGACCCTGCAGGGCATCCATTCCGGTCTCGCCCAGGAGGCCAACCCCCATGTCGGCGGCGCCTCCGGCACCTTCGACCTCGGTCGCTTCCTCTGGATCAACGGTTTGGTGTTGGTCGTGCTGACCGGCATGCTGGTCTGGAGCCTCGGAGCGCGGGATCGCATCGACCCGCGCTACCTCGACCGGCCCGGACTGGCGTTCTGGAACTGGATCTACCTGAACCCGTTTTCCGCCCGGACGGTCCCCCGGTCCGCGTTCCACTACATCGCCAACCCCATCTGCGTTCTGGGGCTGAAGGGGTTGGCCACGGTGAACAACCTGCTGATCGCCAAGGGCATCCCCGATCCGATCACGCCGCTGGCCCATGGGATCCATGGATTCGCGCCCGGGTGGCTGGCCTATTGGATCCTCATCTTCCTGCTGTGGCTCCCGTTCTGGTGGCCGTCGCTTGCCATCGCCGCGTGGCTCCTGCGGAATTGGCGGCGCACCGGGGAGGCTGTCGGAGCGATCCCCGCGAGCGCCTCCCCATGAAGGCCGATCCGGGACTGCTGCTGGAACTGCTTGAATCGCATCGGGGGCTGATGGACCGGATCCTCTCGACCTACGAACGCGAGCCGTCGGCCCGCGAGGACATGCACCAGGACCTGGCCCTCGCCGTCTGGCGCGCCCTGCCCTCCTTCCGGGGTGCGGCCTCGCACCGGACCTTCATCGCCCGGATCGCCCACAACATCGGAGCAGGCCACGTGCGCCGCGTGATGCGAGGGGGAAGCCGCGAGGCACTCGACGAGGAGCACCCTTCCGAAGCGGTCGGACCGGACCAGATCGCCTCGGAAGCCTCGGTGAGGGAGGCGCTGTCCCGGGCCATCGAACGATTGCCGCTGTCCCAGCGCCAGGTGGTCTCGCTCCACCTCGAGGACTTCAGTCATGCCGAGATCGCCGACGCGCTCGGCATCGGCGAAGGGGCCGTCACCGTGCGGCTCCACCGGGCGCGGCAATCGCTTTCCGCATGGATGGATCGATCATGAACACCCCCTCGCACCCGAATCCACCGTCCTGGGACGTCCTCCGACAGGTCTGGCGCAGCGCACCCTCGGCGACCGGGGCCCTCCCGCAACCGAGCGCCAGGATCCGCCGGCTCTGGGTGACCGAGGCCCGCAGGCTGAGGTGGATCACCTTCGGGAATTGGGCCCTCGGGCTGGCGATGGCGGGCATCCTGTCGGTGATGGCGGTGCAGGTGCCCGAAGGCGCAGGCAGGTCCCTCCTCGGACTCTCGGCCCTCGGATGCCTGGCCCAACCCGCATGGACCCACCGACGACGTCGGAGGCTGTGGCGGGCCACCGCGGATTCGCCCTGGGCGTACTGGGCCTTGCGGACCGACCAGGCCGAGCAGGCGTTGATGCTCAACCGGGCCGGCGCCTGGTGGTTCGGCGCGGGCCTGCTGTTCGGTGCGGGCAGCCGCTGGCTCCTGCCCAAGGGATCCCTGCCCTCCCTGGATGCTCTGGCGATGGCTGGATCCTGGTTGCCTTGGGTCGTGTGCGGGTTGGTGTTCACCGGTGCCTGGGCGGTTATGGTTCACCGCCATCGACGCCTGAGCCGTGACCTCGAGACCTGCAGGTCGATCCTTTCGTCACTGGACCCGCAGGACGAGTCGGACCCGTCCCGCTGAGGCACTGCGGACAGGCGGCGGATCCCACGATCCGATCGATCACCGGTTCGATGTCACGACCCGGCCAGGCATCGATTCCCCCCGGCGCACTGTGGGATGTTGTTTTACCCGTAACACATTGTTGTTGCCTGAATCACCTGATGTTTCCACAACCACCGAGGTGACGCTCCACCGAGACCCAGCATCCCTGAACACCCCGCCGATCCGTCCGCGTCGCGAGGCCGGGAGGCTGCAACGCCTGGCGATGGTTCTGGGTGTGCTTCCCTGCCTCGCTGGCGAGATGGCCGAACCGTTGCCATCGACCCGGCACTGGCTCCTGGATCCGGTGCCCAGGCAACGACTGCGTCCGCTGGCCACCGATCGTCCCGACCAGACCGAGAGCGCCTACTCCGTCGACGCAGGGCATGTCCAGTTCGAGGTCGACGTCGCCAAGGCCACCTTCGGAACCGTGGCA
>JBEGWF010000174.1:0-10740 GCA_041177965.1 Verrucomicrobiota bacterium
TGACCGCGGACCATCGCCACGACGGAGCGTTCGGGGTCGAGGTGCCGCCGGGCCACCGCCCGGATCTCGTCCACGGTGACCGCCTCGAACCGATGGGTCTCGGTCTCGAAGTGCGAGTGGCCCAAGCCGTACAGTTCGTCGAGGGCGGTGCTCATGGCGAAGCCGCCGAGGTCCTGCCGGGCGATCTTCTTCTGGCCGATGATCTTGGCCTTGGCCCGCGCCAGTTCCTCCTCGCTCAGGCCTTCGGTGCGGAGGATCTCCGCCTGGGCACGGAGTTCCTTCTCCACCAGTTCCAACTGGTCGGGGGCCGTTCCGCAGTAGAAGGCGAAGTAGCCCGGGGTCTGGCCCGTGAGCTGACTGGCCCCCACGTAGTAGGCCAGCCCCAGTTCGTCGCGGATGCGCATGAACAACCGGGAGCCCATGTCGCTGCAGGCCTCCTGGATCAGTTCCAGCGCGAACCGGTCCGGGGATCGGAGGTGGGTTCCCGGGAACCCCAGCACGACGACGGCCTGCTCCTTTTCACGCGATGACTCCGAGCGGGCCACCCGGTCGACCGGCGAGGGGACCGGCAGTGCCGGCCGAGGCCGGTCCTTCCAACCGCCGAGCAGGGTCTCGAGCGTCGCGATCAGTCCGTCCGGATCGACATCGCCGAAGACCGCCAGCACCGCGTTGCCCGGGACGGTCCAGCGGGAGTGGAACGCGCGCAGATCGGCCGAGGTCAGGCTGCGGACCACCGATTCGCTGCCCAGGGAGTCCAGACCGTAGCCCTGTTCGCCAAAGAGCCCTCGGCGCATCGCCTTGAATGCACACTGGAGCAATTGGTCGCGCTGCCCCCGGATCGAAGCCAACTGCGCCTCGCGTTCGCGCTCGAGCGCCGCCTCCGGGAAGCTCGGTCGCAGCAGGATGTCGGTGAAGAGCTCCAATCCCTGCTGGAGGTCTTCGCGCATCACCTCGCCGCTCAGGCCGAAGGTGTTGTTGCCCGCATAGGCCTCGATGCTGCCGCCCATGCCCTCGATCTCCCGGGCGATGTCCTCGGCCGAGCGTGTGGGTGTGCCTTTGATGAAGAGCCGCGAGAGCATCGAGGTGATGCCGGAATCGGCCGCCGTCTCGACCCTCAGGCCTCCTTCGAAGACGGCCCTCAGCTCCACGAAGGGCAGGCGATGATCCTCCTTCACCAGGACCCTCAGCCCGTTGGAGAGGGTCCGCGTCACGATGGGATGGGCGACGACCTCGGGAACCCGGAATTCCTTCGGGGTGCCCGACTCCTTGGGCAGCAGCGCGAACACCGTGCGGTTGTCGTCGCGGAGATAGGTCTGCACGACGCGGATCAGGTCGGCCGGCGTCACGGCGCGCACCGCCGCCAGGTACCGCTCCGAGAAGTGCAGGTCCTGGGTGGCGATCCAGTTGCCGCCGAGGTCCTGGGCCTGTCCCTCCATGGTCTTGCGCGACGACAGCGTGCCGACCGTGAACTGCTTCACCGCCTTGGCCAGCTCGGCGGACGACACGGGTTCATTGCCCATCCGCGCCACCTCGCGGAGGATGGCCGTCTGCGCCTCCGGGAACTTCGCGCCGTCGCAGACGCCGCTCACGCCGAAGAGTCCGCTCAGGCCCGGCGTGTACGTCCAGGCGCTGACCGAGTGGGTCAGCGAGGAGCGCTCGCGGACCGCCTGGTACAGCCTTGAACTGCGGCCGCCGCCCAGCAGCGTGGAGAGCACGTCGAGCACCGGCACGTCGGGGTGGGTGAGGTCGGGGATGTGCCACCCGAGGTGGAAGTGCGCGTGCTCGACCGGAGCCAGTTCGAGCTCTTCCCGCGGCGACATCTGCCGGGGCTCGGGCAGCAGGTAGTTCACCGGGATCGTGCGCGCCTGGGTTCCCTCGTAGGCCTTGCGCACCTGTTCGATGACCGCGTCGGCCTTCACATTGCCCACCACCACCAGGAAGCAGTTGTTCGGCGCGTAGTGCGCCCGGTAATAGGCCAGCAGGTCCTCGCGGGTGATGCGATTGAAGAGGTCGAGCAGGCCGATCACCGGGTAGCGGTAGGGGCTCTTGGTGTAGGCGGCCGAAAAAAGCCCCTTGCTGGAACGCCGGCCCGGGTCGTCCTCGCCCATGTCCATCTCGCGGCGGATCACGTCGAGTTCCTTCTCGAGTTCGTCGGCCGGCAGGGTGGCGTTCTGGAAGATGTCGCACAGGATGTCGATCGCGGTGGTCGCCCCGGAGTCGGGCACGTTGATCCAGTACACCGTGCGGTCGAAGCTGGTGTAGGCGTTCATGTAGCCGCCGGCCGCCTGCACCTCCTGGTCGATGCGTCCGGCCCCGCGCGTGCTGGTGCCCTTGAAGAGCATGTGCTCGAGCACGTGGGACAGGCCCGCCCCGAGCCACTGTCCTTCGTGGATGCTGCCCGCCCGGGCCCAGGCTTGGACGCTCACGACGGGGGCCGAGGCGTCTTCGCGGATGATCAATTCCAGCCCGTTGTCGAGGCGGTGCACGCGGACCCCCGAGGGGATCTGGGGCAGGCAGGCGATTTCCGTGTCGTGCGGCAGCGAATGCATGGACGGCGATTGTCGGTCCGTCCCGCCGCGAGGCAAGCCTGCCGGCCTCGCCCCCCCCGATGTCGTTGTCGGTCCACCCGCGAAACACCCAGGGCAGGGGAGTTTGACCCGGGTGGGTGCCTCCGGTAGCCCGAGTCCTGTGGACCAGCCGGCCGAAACCCCGTCATTTCCGGTCCGACGCCAGGTCGGTCGGCCCTCGACTCCCCGGCAGGTGCTCTGGCAACTGGAGCAGATCCGGCGGTTCGTCGAACAACACACCCATGGAAGACCAGGCATCGTCGAGGGAGACGCTTTCCCGGTTCGAAGAATGGTTGGCAGGCCTCGTTCGGGCCGGGGTTGATTTCGCCGTGGTGGGCGGAGTCGCCGTGATCCTCAACGGATACCATCGGCAAACCAGCGATACCGACATCCTCGTCGATCCTTCACCCGAGAACGTGCGTCGACTCTTGGGATTCCTGGGCGACTGGGGCGAGGGGTGGGTCCGGGAGTTGCGGTCTGAGGATTTCGGCCCTCAAGAGGGGTTCATCCGGGTCATCGAGGAGTTCGAGTTGGATCTTTTCACCCAGATGAGGGGTCTCCGTTTGTCGGATTTCCGTCCTCATCTGAGGTCCTTGCAGTCCGGCGATGGCCGTATCGCCTACCTCGATCCGTCTCAACTCATCGAATTGAAGTCGGGTTCGTGGCGGGACAAGGATCGTCTCGATGTGGCCGCGATGACCGAAATCCTTCGCCGCGAGGCTTCCGGAGAAGCCACACCGACCGTCTGAGCCATCCTCCGCTCAGGGTCCGCAAAACGGGGCGGGTAATTCGTTGACGGCCGTTTCCCGGGGCCAACAGACTTGCGGAACGACCGAATCGCGTCCTTTTTCCCCCAACATCATGAGCACCGCTTCCGCTTCTCCGACCGTCTCCAAGGGCCTCGAAGGCATCGTCGCCGCCCACACCCGGCTGAGTGACGTTCGCGGAGACATCGGCCAGCTCATCTATTGCGGCTACGACATCAACGAGTTGGCCGGCAAGGTGAGCTACGAAGAAGTGGTCCACCTGCTGTACCACAACCACCTGCCCAACGCGAAGGAACTGGCCGACCTGAAGGCCGTGCTGGCCGGCTACCGCGAGTTGCCGCAGGGAGTGATCGACCTCCTCACCAACCTTCCGAAGGACTGTCCGCCGATGCACGCCATCCGCACCGGCGTGAGCGCCCTCGGTTGCTACGACACCACGGCCGATGACGACAACATGGATGCCCAGCGCCGCAAGGCCCTGCGCCTCATCGCCCAGATCCCCGTCATCACGGCCTATTTCCACCGCTCCCGTCAGGGCCTGCCGATCGTCGCGCCCGATCCCAAGCTCGGGGAGGCCGCCAACTTCCTGTGGATGATCGACGGCGAGAAGCCCTCGGTCGAGAAGGAGAGCACCATGGACATGTGCTACGTGCTCCATGCCGACCACGGCATGAACGCCTCCACCTTCAGCGCCCGCGTCACCATCGCCACGCTCAGCGACATGTATTCGGCGGTGACCACGGCCATCGGCACCCTCAAGGGGCCCCTCCATGGCGGTGCCAACGAGGGCGTCATCAAGATGCTCAAGGAGATCGGTTCGCTCGATCAGGTCGACGCCTACGTGGCCGACTGTCTGGCCCAGAAGCGCAAGATCATGGGCATCGGTCATCGCGTCTACAAGGTGCTCGATCCCCGCGCCCCGCACCTCAAGCGCATGGCCCAGATCCTCTCGTCGAAGCTCGGCGAGCCGAAGTGGATCCAGATGTCGGAGCGCATCGCCGAGATCATGCTCAAGGAGAAGAACCTCCACGCGAACGTCGATTTCTACAGCGCCACGGTGTACTACAGCCTGGGCATCCCCACCGACCTGTTCACCCCGATCTTCGCCATCGCCCGCACCAGCGGCTGGACGGCCCACGTGCTCGAGCAGTTGGCCGACAACCGCCTGATCCGGCCGCAGTCGGTGTACACCGGCCCCGTCGGTCTCACCGTGGCCCCGCTGGCCCAACGCGCCTGAATCCCCGCTCCGAGCCGCCTTGGGAGACATCCCCCGGATGCCCCGGGGCGGCCGGTGCGAATCTCCCCCCTCCGCTTTGCCGGACGAGCGGGGAGGTGGATGCACAGCCCCTTTCCGACCGTTTTCGAAGTCAACCCCTAGGAAGATCCAGCCTGAACTGAATGAACATCCACGAGTACCAAGCCAAGCAGTTGCTCAAGCAGTACGGTGTCGCCGTCCCCTCCGGTGATCCCTGCAAGACCGTCGCCGAGGCCAAGGCCGCGGCCGAGAAGCTCTTCGCTTCCGGGCACACCCTGGCCGTCATCAAATCCCAGATCCACGCCGGCGGGCGCGGCAAGGGCACCTTCAAGCACGGCTTCAAGGGCGGCGTCAAACTGGCCAAGTCGGTCGACGAGGTCGTGAACTTCGCCGAGAACATGCTCGGCAAGACCCTGGTCACCGTGCAGACGGGGCCCGAGGGCCGCGTGGTGCAGACCATCCTGGTCGCCGCCGCCGAGAAGATCCTCAAGGAGTTCTACCTGGCCGTGCTGCTCGATCGCGCGAACAGCCGCCCGCTCATCATGGCCAGCACCGAGGGGGGCGTGGACATCGAGGAGGTCGCCGCCCACACCCCGGAGAAGATCATCAAGGAGTGGGTCGATCCCGCCGTGGGCATCCAGCCCTACCAGGCCCGCAAGATCGCCAGCGGCCTCGGCCTCAAGGGTGATGCCTTCAACGGCGCCGTGAAGCTCATCATGGGCGTGTACAAGACCTGGTGGGAGTGCGACGCCTCGATGGTCGAGATCAATCCCCTCGCCGTGGTGGAAACGCCCTCGGGCAAGGAGGCCATCGTCTGCGTCGACGCCAAGATCGGCCTCGATGACAACGCCCTCTACCGCCACCCCGACATCCAGGCCATGCGCGACCTCGCCGAGGAATCGCCCCTGGAGATCGAGGCCAGCAAGTACGCCCTCAACTACATCAAGCTCGACGGCAGCATCGCCTGTCTGGTCAACGGTGCCGGTCTGGCCATGTCCACCATGGACATCATCCAGCACTTCGGCGGCATGCCGGCCAACTTCCTCGACGTGGGCGGTGGCGCCTCGAAGGACCAGGTCTCCGCGGCCTTCAAGATCATCCTCAGCGACCCCAACGTGAAGGCCATCTTCGTGAACATCTTCGGCGGCATCATGGACTGCAACGTGATCGCCACCGGCATCGTCGAGGCCGTCCGTGAAACCGGCCTGAAGCTGCCGCTGGTCGTCCGCCTCGAGGGCAACAACGTCGCCGCCGGCAAGGCCACGCTGGCGTCCTCCGGCCTCACCATCATCAGCGGCGACACCATGGCCGACGCCGCCAAGAAGGTGGTCGCCGCCGTGGCCGCCTGATCCCGGACACGACCCAGCGCAACGAAACGAACCCCTTACTTTTCCATCGCATGTCCATTCTCGTTACTCCGCAGACCCGGCTCCTGGTCCAGGGCATCACGGGCGCCTTCGGTGCCCGCCACGCGCAGCTGTCCATCGACTACGGCACGCAGGTCGTCGCCGGCGTCACCCCCGGCAAGGGCGGCCAGATCTTCGAACACCGCGGCGTGAAGGTGCCGATCTTCGACACCGTCGCCGAGGCCGTCCGCGAGACGAAGGCCACGGCCAGCGCCGTGTTCGTGCCGCCGCCCTTCGCCGCCGACGCGATCCTCGAGGGCGTCGATGCCCAGCTCGACCTCGTCGTCGCCATCACCGAGGGCATCCCGGTCAACGACATGATCAAGGTGAAGCGCGCCATGCAGGGTCGCTCCACCCGCCTGATCGGACCCAACTGCCCGGGCATCGTCACGCCGGGCGAGGGCAAGGACTCCCATGGCGGCTGCCGCATCGGCATCGCCCCGGGCTACATCCACAAGCGCGGCAACATCGGCGTGGTCAGCCGCTCCGGCACCCTGACCTACGAGGCCGTGTTTCAGCTCACCAGCCGCGGTGTGGGTCAATCGACCTGCGTCGGTATCGGCGGCGACCCGGTCAACGGCACCTCCCACCTCGATGTCATCCAGCTGTTCATGGCCGATCCCGACACCCACGGCATCATCATGATCGGTGAGATCGGCGGCTCCGCCGAAGAAGAGGCCGCCGAGTGGATCAAGGCCCACGGCACCAAGCCCGTCGCCGGATTCATCGCCGGTGCGACCGCGCCTCCGGGACGCCGCATGGGTCACGCCGGCGCCATCGTGAGCGGCGGCAAGGGCACGGCCCAGGCCAAGTTCGACGCCTTCCGCGCCGCCGGCATCGGTGTGGCGGCCACTCCCAGCGAGATGGCCGACACGCTGCTCAAGATGATGTGATCGTTTCAGGCCGGCCTCCGTGGGTGACCGCGAAGGCCGGCCGTTTTCCCGCCCGGATGCACTGGCTCGACTGGATGACCGACCTTGTCGGGTTGATGCTGTGGTTGTCCTGGCGGGGATTCGGGGCCCAACCCGCCTCTGCGAGGCCGGCCCTGACCCTCGTCTCCAACCTCAGACATGCGGGCGGCGGCGGATCCCGGCGGGGGACGCTCGCATTGCCGGCCCTGGGAGTCCTGCTCCTGGCCAGGGCCGCGCTGCATCACACGCTTTCGCCGAACTTCGCCGACGCCGTTCCCTGGTCCATGGGGGCGGTCACGATCGCCTTCCGCAGCGACCTGTGGTGGCGCATCCTGTCCCACTCCTTCCTCAGCTGGGCCGCTCTGGTCCTCAAGGCCCATGTCTGCTTCGCGTTCCTGGTGGTGCTTCGCCGTCCGGATGCCGACAGCGACCCGATCACCCAATCGCTGAAGGCCGAGTTGGGACCTGCTGCCCGCTGGCCCTGGGGACTCTCGATGGTGCCGTTCCTCGCGGGATTGGGGGTGCTGTGGTTGGCGGCCTCCCCGGTGCTGGTCGGTGCCGGTCTCGTGCCCGCGAGGGTCTCGACGTCGCACGCGCTCCAGCAGGCCGTCGTGGTCGCCCTCGGGGGGCTAGGTTCCCTCAAGTGGCCGTTGGTGCTGCTCTGCCTGATGCGATTCCTTCTCGACCACGTCTACCTCGGAGCGATGCCCGTCTGGGACTACCTCCATGTCACGGGGGGGCGGCTCTCCGGATGGTTGGCGGTGTTGCCCCTCCGCTGGGGGCGCATCGACCTCGCCCCGCTCGTGGCCGCCGGCCTCTGCTGGACACTGGGACACCTGATCCAGGGAGGGGCGCCCCGCCTCTTCCTGCGCCTGCCCCTGTGAGCGCGGCCTTCGTCCGCGAGTCTCCCGACGGGGTGGTGCTGGGGCTGCGGGTGATCCCCCGATCCTCCTCCAATGCCGTGACGGGGATCCAGGGGGACCTCCTCAAGGTCCGGGTGACCGCGCCGCCGGTGGACTCGGCCGCCAACGCGGAATTGATCCGTCTCCTGGCCGGGATCCTCGGTGTCCCGCGGGGTTCGGTGCGGATCCTCCGGGGCGCCTCCGGCCGCCGGAAACAGGTGCTGGTCTCGGGGGTGACGATGGCCCGGGTGCTCGAGGGTCTGGGGCCGTTCATCGCGGAGGCGTGAACGGCGGGATGCCCCCTCATCCCGCGGGAGGGGCCCTCAATTCAACTGGCCCAGGCAGTCGGTCAGGAACGGCAGCAACTGCTTCTTGCGCGAGACGACGCCATTGAGTTCGAAGACGCCCGGTTCGCGCTCCGGGTAACCGATGGTCTTCAGGAAGGCATCGTTGCCGGCGACCAGCAGCAGGGAATTCTGCACCACCACGTCGGTCACCAGCAGGGCCGAGAAGAGATACTCGTGGCGGGAGCGGTATTCCTCGAGCGCCGAGGCGACCTCGAGCTTCCGCGACTGGAACTGCTCGAATCCTATCTCCTCGATCTGCGCGACGCTGAAGCGGTGCCCCCGCTCGGAGTACTCCTTGCAGTCGGTCGTGATGGCCTGGGCCGCCGGCTTGGCCGTGAGGACCGATCCGGAATTGAAGAGCTGCTCGGTGAACCGGGTCGCATCCACCCGGGCGATCTTCTCGAGGCGCGCGAGGATGGCGGCGTCCCGGGGGGTGGTGGTCGGTGAGGTCAGGTTCAACGTGTCGGAGACCAGGCCCGCCAACAGCAGTCCCGCGATCGACTCGGGCATCTCGACGCCGGTCTGGAAGAAGCAATCGGCCACGATGGTGCTGGTCGAGCCGACCGGTTCGTTGCGGAAGAGGATGGGCTGATGGGTGGTGAAGGAACCGATCCGGTGGTGGTCGATCACCTCGATGATCTCCACCTTGTCGGCCCCGTGCACCGCCTGGGTGACCTCGTTGTGGTCGACCAGGATGAGCCGCCGGCGGATCGGCTTGAGGAAGTCGGACTTCGAGAGCATGCCCACGACCCGGTCGTCGCCGTCGACCACCGGGAACGCCTGGAAGGCCGAGGCCGCGGCGATGCCCTGGATGTCACCCAGCTTCTCGTCGGCCCGGAAACTCAGGAAATCGTCGCGCAGCAGCCGTTCCACCGGGATGGCGGCCCTGCAGAGCATGGAGCTCGTGGCCGAATCGTGCGGGGAAAGGATCAGGCTGACCGAGTGGTGCCGGGCCATGGCGAGGATCTCCTCGGAAACCGTCTGCCCGCCTGTCACGACCAGCAGGCGCACCCCTCCCTGGATGGCCGTCCGTTGGATGTCCTCGCGGTCGCCCACCACGACCACCAGCCTCTGGGCGGCGTAGTTCCGGAGTCGCTCGGTGAAGCTGATCGGCTTCATGGCCGCCACCATGAGGATGAGATCCTCCTCCACCTCCTCGGCGAATCCGCACAGGACCCTGCCTCCGAGGGTCTTGGCCAGTCCCTGGATCGAGGCCACGATCCGCCGCGAATCGAAGATCCGGTTGGGCGAGGGGAAGAAGAACTTGCTCGCCTTGAACACCGAAAGGAGGCCGCGGCAGCGGTGGTTCTCGTCGAGGATCGGCAGCACGCGGATGTTGCGCTGGTCCATCACCGACATCGCCTCGCAGATGCTGGTGCGGGGGGACACGGCGACGACGCGATCGACCATCACGTCGCGGACCTGCGGCGAGACGTCGGCCACGAAGCGGGGGGCCGGGACGCCGAAGGTCTTCAGCACGAAATCCGTCCGGTCGTTGCAGTCCCCGCATCGGGCGGCGACCGCGTCCTTCAGGCCGGTCCGACGCTTGAATTCCGCGTAGCCGATGGCCGAGCAGATGGCGTCGATGTCCGGATTCCGGTGTCCGATGACCAGGGTTTCACTCATGAACGATGCTTCCAGCATGGCGGACCCGGAGCGTCGGATCAATTGCCGGGAGGCGGTCGGCCAGCGGGTCCCGCGCCGTGAGGTCCGTTTCCTGCGCGGGTTCGGGGGGAGGTCGAATCTCGCCCTTCCCATCCAGGGCGGTGCTTGATTTTCACCGGGAACCCGAATGGAGTGGCCGCCATGAAGGTTCTCCGGGCGGTCATCGTGACGTGGACGGTGCTCATGGCCGGGTGCGGCCGCCAGGACGACGCCGTCGGGGGCGGAGGATCCGCCGACTCCCCGGCCGCTCCTCTCTCGGCGCCGGTGGACTACCTCGCGGCCAACGCGGCGGGCAAGAAGGCGGCGGAGCGCACCGCCAGCCTGGCCCCGGTGCAGGGCGCGATCCAGATGTTCCACGCCGCCGAGGATCGGTATCCGGGCCGTCTCCAGGAACTGGTCGAGGCGGGGTTCCTCGCACGGGTTCCAGAGGCACCCCCGGGTCGGGTTCTCCGCTACGATCCTGCCGACGGATCGGTTCGCTGGGTCGCCCATCCGGTCCGATAGCCTCGGAGCCTCTCCCCCGGGTCCGTTCCCTCAAGGGACATCCAGATCGACCACGACCGGGCGGTTGGAGCGGGTGCCGGCGATCCGCTTGAGGTCGCGGGACACGGCGGCGAACATCACGCGGTTGGTGTGCCCCTTGAAGCTGCCGGCCAGCGAAGTGGCCCCGTCCGCGATGCGGACCCGGTGCATGTTCTCGGCCGAGAAATCGATCACCAGCAGCTGGTCCTCGTCGCGGTTCATCGCGGCGACATGCAACGATCGGCGCAGTTGGATCGGTTGTTCCCGGGTCACGGTGCCGGTCTTGAGGTCGTACCAGGTGTTCCGGTCGCCCGAGAGAGCCAGCACGGCGCTCGCCTTCGGTGAGACGACCAGGTGGCTCGGATTCATGCCCGGGATGGGCGACATGAGGTTCGTGG
>JBEGWF010000175.1:0-66989 GCA_041177965.1 Verrucomicrobiota bacterium
CCCACCCGGCTCATCAGCCGATCCATGAGGAAGGCCGCCCGTGACATGTAGCCGGTGTCCTCGAGCAATCCGATGAAGAAGAAAAGCAGGCAGATCTGCGGCAGGAAGACCACCACCGATCCCACGCCGGCGATGGCTCCCCGGGTGATCAGGTCGTTGAGGTCGCCCGGGGGCAGGGTCGATCCGACCCATCCGGCCAGGGCGTCGACCGCCGCCTCGATGCCGTCCATCGGGTATTTCGCCAGCCAGAAGATGGACTGGAACATCACCGCCATCACGGCGACGAAGATGAGCAGTCCCCACACGCGGTGGGTGACGATGCGGTCGATCCGGTCGGAGAGCGGTTCCTCCGGGGGGGCGATCTCGCGGGTGACATGCTGCTCGATGGCGAAGAGCCGGGCGTAGCGGGCCTCGATGGCGACACTGCGCCAATCCACGCCGGCCGCCTCGAGCCGGGAACGGGCCGCCTTCACGAGGTCGATCAGGGCCTCCGGGTACCGGCTTCCGGCGGATGGGGCATCGGAGGCGAGGGAACGCTCGTCCCCCAGGATCAGGAGCGCCTCGGCCGCCGCCAGTCGTGCCCGGTGGGGGAAGTGGCTCTCGAGGGCCGTCTCGAGGGCCTGGGCCTCGCGGCCGAAGGCCTCGGGCAATTCGTTGAATTCGCGGGGGATGACATGCCGTGTGCCCGGCGTCGAGGCGCGGGAGCGGATCGACTGGCGCAGCGCCTCCGGGCCTTGACCCTGACTGGCGACCATCGCGATCACCGGGACGCCCAGCGCCTTGGACAGGGCCTCCGTGTCGATCTCGTACCCCCGGTCGCGGGCGACATCCACCATGTTGAGGGCCAGCAGCGTCGGATGACCGAGTTCGATGACCTGCGTGGCCAGGTAGAGGTTCCTCTGGAGGTTCGAGGCGTCGACCACGACGACGACGAGGTCCGGCGCCGGCACCTCGGGCACGCGCTGGAACAGGACGTCGCGGGCGATCTGCTCGTCCGGGGACTGGGGGCTGAGCGAGTAGGTTCCCGGCAGGTCGAGGATGACGACCGGGTGCCGGGGGTCGGCTCCGGTGAGGGCCCCTTCCTTCCGTTCCACGGTGACGCCCGCGTAGTTCCCGACGCGCGCCCGGAGCCCGGTGAGGGCGTTGAAGAGCGTGGTCTTCCCGCAGTTCGGGTTTCCGGTCAGGACGACGGTGAAGGGCTTCATCGGATCAGCCGACCTGGATCTTCTCGGCCTCGAGTCTTCGGAGGGAGAGGTGGTAGTTCCGGAGCTTGATCTCCACGGGATCCCCGAGCGGGGCGAAGCGCACCAGTTCGAGGGGGGTGCCCGGCAGGAGTCCCATTTCCATCAGCCGTCCGCGCTGGTCCGGCGGGATGTCGATCCGGACGACCACCGCCCGCTCGCCGGGTTTCAATGTGGACAGGGGTCGCATCGCAGGATCGAAGGCTAGGGAGGGAGCCTTCCCGAGGGCAAGGAAACCGGTTGTCGGAGGGTTGTCGTCGATTGTCGACGGGTTGCTCCGGGGAGGGATCGTGGGTCCCCTGGGTTGGGGATCGCGTGAAACGGGGCTCAGGCCGCCAGACGCAGGGGGCCGGACGGGGCGAGGGGTTGGACGAGGATGGTCTCGGCCAACCGGTCGCTCAGTCCCAGTCGGGAGTTGCAGACCTGGCACAGGAGGTTGTTGGCCAGGCTCAGCACCTTCACCCGCTGTTCTTCGCCGAATCCCATTTCGCGGAGGCGTTGGTTCATGTCGGGCGAGGCGGTGAGTCGCTTGACCACCACCGTGGTGCCGGCCCGGACCCGGTTGAGCTGGCACACCGCCGGAGCCGCGCACCGGTCGGGAGCGCAATGGGCGATGGGGCAGGCCTCGGACATCGGCGCCGAAACTATCGCCGCCTCCGGGAGGGGGCAAGGAACCGGGTTGTCGGAGGCTTGCCCTGGATTGTCGCTCGGTTGCACTTCGGCGATCCGCTCAAAGTCCGGCGATGGCGGTGTCGAGGATGTCGATCAGGGCGCCGATGGTCTCCGGGGTCTCGTCGCCCATGTTGGAGATGCGGAAGGTGGTGCCCTTGATCTTGCCGTAGCCGCCGTCGATCAGGACGCCGCGGTCCTTGATGCGCTTCTGGAAGGTGGCCACGTCGATGACCCGGCCGCCGGGTTTGGCGCCGTTGTTCACGCAGACCAGGGTCTTGGATTCGAAGCCGGCTTCGGGGAACAGGGTGAATCCCTGGCGGGTGGCCCAGTCCTTGAGCATCTGGTTGGTCTTGGAATGGCGGGCGTAGCGGGCCTCGAGGCCCTCGGCGAAGAATTCCCCGAGCTTGGACTCCAGCGCGTAGATCAGGGGGATGGCCGGGGTGCTGGGGGTCATGTTGTCGGTGGCGTTCTTCTCGAACTCGAGGAGGTCGAAGTAGTAGCCGCGGGTCTTGAGGGTGGCGGCCTTGGCCAGGGCGGCCGGGGAGGCGACGAAGACGGCGAGGCCCGGGGGCAGGGCGAAGGCTTTCTGGGTGCCGGCCAGGAGGATGTCGATGCCCAGGTCGTCGAAGCGGTGCGGGACGGCCGTGAGCGAGCTGACCGCGTCGACGATGAACATGACGTCGGGATACTTCCGCTTGAGGGCGGCGATCTCGTCCAGCGGGCTCATGGTGCCGGTGCTGGTCTCGTTGTGGATCAGCGTGAGCGCATCGAACTGGCCGGTGGCCAGGCGGGCGTCGATCTGTTCGGCTCGGATGGGGGAGCCCCAGGGGACCTGGAGGGCCTCGGCGTCCTTGCCGAGCTTCTTGGCGACGTCGAACCACTTGTCGGAGAACGCGCCGCACATGCAGTTGAGGACCTTCTTGCTGCAGAGGTTGGTCAGGGCTCCCTCCATGACCCCCCAGGCGCTGGAGGTGGAGAGGTACGCGCGTTGCTTGGTGGACAGGAGGGTCTGGAGCTGCGGCTGGATGCGGCCGTATAGGTCTTTGAAGCCCTGACCGCGGTGCCCGATCATGGGCTGGGTCATGGCTTGGAAGGTCTTGGCGCTGACTTCGACCGGTCCGGGAATGTGCAACTTCACGTGTGCCATAAACTAGAGGTGGTGACTCTCGGGCCAAAAGCCGGGGATTCAAGGGCACAGTTGTGCTCCGCGGGACCGGCCTTCGCCCGCAGGGAAGCTCGGGTGGAAAAGGGGTCGGTCCCGCATATTTACACAAAAGGGGTCACTCCATACGGGTGGGGTGGGTTCTTGGGGGATGGGTTCCGGGTCGCAGGGGCTCCGCGGGACCAACCCTTCGCCCGCAGGGAAGCTCGGGGAAGGAGACGCTATCGTGCTGCGCGCGAGGGGATAAGGGTGATCGCTTCCAGAGCGGGCTTCGGGTCGATCCCGCTCCGCTGCGGGTTTTGGTGGGCTCCGCGGGACCAACCCTGCGCCCGCAGGGAAGCTCGAGGAAGGGGAGGCTTTCGCGCTGCGCGCGGGGGGATGGGGTGATCGCTTCCGGAGCGGGCTCCGGGTCGATCCCGCTCCGCTGCGAGTTGGTGGGTTCTGAGGGACCAGCCATTCGTCCGCAGGGAGGCTCGGGGAAGAGGAGGCTTTCGCGCTGCGTGCGAGGGGATGGGGTGATCGCTTCCAGAGCGGGCTCCGGGTCGATCCCGCTCCGCTGCTGGATGGGGGGATGAGGGATCGAGGTCCGGTGGGGTCTCCGGGGGGCGGATCGATGGTGGTGCGGGTGGCGGGGCCTCTCAGCTTCGGACGAATTCGGCGTGCATTCGGGCGTAGATGCCGCCCTGGGCGAGGAGTTGGTCATGGCTGCCACGTTCGACGATCCGGCCGTGGTCGAGGACGAGGATGAGGTCGGCGTTGCGTACGGTGCTCAGGCGGTGGGCGATGACGAGGCTGGTCCGGCGTTGGAAGAGGGTGCGCAGGGCCTCTTGGATGAGGCGTTCGGTCTGGGGGTCTACGGCGCTGGTGGCTTCGTCGAAGATGAGGATGCGGGGGGCCGCGACCATGGCCCGGGTGATGGTGAGGAGTTGGCGTTCACCGGCACTGACATTGGCGCCGCGTTCGCGGACCTCGGTGGCATAGCCGGCCGGAAGGCGTTCGATGACGGCGTGGGTTCCGAGAGCCTTGGCGGCGGCGACGACCTCGTCGTCGGTGGCGTCGGGTCGTCCGAACCGGAGGTTGTCCATGACCGTGCCGGTGAAGAGGAAGTTCTCCTGGGTGACCATGCCGAGTTGTCGGTGGAGCGAGGCCAGGGTGTGGTCGGTGATGTCGAGGCCGTCGACGCGGATCCGACCGGACTGGGGTTCGTAGAACCGGGCGAGCAGGCTGATGACGCTCGTCTTGCCGGAGCCGGTGTGGCCGACCAGCGCCACCGTGGATCCCGCCGGGACCGAGAAGTGGATGTCCTCGAGGATCCATCGGTCGGCCGGGGTCGTGTCGTAGCGGAAGTGCACGCCTTCGAAGTCGACTTCTCCGCGCAGCGGGGGCAGGTCGGTGGCCGCCGCCGAGTCCTTGACCTGGGGCTCGGTGTCGAGGAGGGCGAAGATGCGCTCGGCGCTCGCGGCCGCCGACAGCACGGCGTTGTAGAGGTCGCCCATGGTCTGGATGGGACCGAAGAAAAGCCCGAGGTAGAGGACGAATGCGGCCAGTCCGCCGACGGTCAGGGCCCCTTGCTGGACCCGCCAGGCGCCGTAGCCGAGGACGATGGCCGTGGCGAGGCCCGACAGCAGTCCGACGGCGGGCATGTAGGTGTGGAAGACCCGGGCCGACGCCACCCAGCGACGGGTGAAGTCGTCATGCAGGCCCCGGAATCTTCGCAGGTTCTCTGCTTCGCGCACGAACGCCTGCACGACGCGGACGCCCGAGATGTTCTCGGCCATGGCGGCGATGAGGCGGGACTGGGTGCCGCGGAGGCTGCGGTAGGCCTCGCGCCCGCGCCGGTGGAACCAGTGGGTGATCCAGGCCAGCAGGGGAAGGACCGAGCAGACGGCGAGGCTGAGACGAAGGTCGTACTGGATCATCAGGACCACGACTCCCACCAAGGTCACGAGACTGGACAGGGCCTGCCCGGCGCCCCAGGTCAGCACCCGGTCGAGGGAATCGATGTCGGAATCGGCCCGGGCGATGATGCGCCCCTGGTGGGTCCGGTCGAAGTAGTTCAAGGACAGTCTCTGGATGTGTTCGAAGACGGCCAGCCTCAGGTCGTTCATCGCTCCCTGTCCGGTCTCGATGGAGGTCCGGACCTGGACGATCGTGAGGCCCCAGCCGAGCAGCAGGTTGGCCAGGTAGAGTCCGCTGAGGATCAGGATGCCCCGGGTCGCCGTCGCGATGCCTGCCGGGTCGGGTACGGAGGCACCCACCACCGGTGCGAGGGCCTGGTCGATGCCGTGCTGGATGAGCCTCGGGCCTGCCAGCGCCGACGCGGTGGCCAGCAGGGTGAGGGCGAGGTTGGTGTACAGGGCCCGCCGATAGGGGAGGGTGTATGCGAAGAGGCGTTTCAGCAGCGAACCGCGGAGGCTTCCCTGGGCGAACTCCTCATCGAGGGCGATGTCGTCGTGGGTGGCCATCAGGGCGAGGGGTGTTCGTGTGGGGTTTCCGCGAACAGGTCGCGGTACACCGGGCAGTCGGCCAGGAGCGACTCGTGCCGGCCTTGCGCCACCAGTCGCCCCTCGTCGAGGACCAGGATCCGGTCGGCGGTCCGGACGGTGGCCGCCCGTTGTGCCACCACGAAGGTGGTGCGACCCCGGCAAAGCTCCCGCATGGCTTCCCGGATCTCCTGTTCGGTGGAGGGATCGACCGCGCTGGTGGCGTCGTCGAGCAGCAGGATCCGGGGATCGATGAGCAGGGCGCGGGCGATGGCGATGCGCTGTCGTTGTCCCCCGCTGAGGGAGATGCCGCGTTCACCGATGACGGTGTCGTAGCCCTGGGGCAGTTCGCGGATGAAGCCGTCCGCCCGGGCGGCTCGGGCCGCGGCCTCGATCTCCACCCGGGGGGCGTCGGGGCGACCGAGGGCGATGTTCTCGGCGAGGGTCGCGCTGAAGAGGAAGGTCTCCTGGAAGACCACCCCGATGCCCCGGCGCAGGGTGTCGCGGTCCCAGTCCCGAAGATCGGTGCCGTCGAGCAGGATGCGGCCCCGGGTCGGCTCGTGGAAGCGGGGGATGAGCGACAAGAGGGTGGACTTCCCCGAACCGGTCGGGCCGACGACCGCGACGGTCGCACCCGCCGGGACCGAGAACGACACCGAGTCCAGCGCCTGTGATCGCGAGGGGGTTGGCATCCCGGGCGGGATCTCCCGAGGCGTCTTCGTTTCCGCCAGCACCCGGAGCGAGGGTTCCGAGGAGTGGGCGAAGGCGACCGCCTCGAAGGTGATCGATCCCGCGATCGTGCAGGTGCGCCCGGTCGGTCCTGCCGAAGTCGGCGCGGTCGGTTCGTCGAGCAGCTCGACCACCCGCTGGGCGGCCGAGCTGGAGTTCTGGAGGATGTTGGTGATCTGGCCGATCACCCCGATCCTGCCTCCCAGGGCCATCTGGTAGACCAGCACCTTGGCCAGATCGCCCAGGCTGATCGCACCCCGGAGCACCTCGCCGCCGCCCATCCAGAGGGTGAGCGGGACGGCCAGACCGAAGAGGAATTGGGCGAAGGGGACCCGCGCCGCCCAGAAGTTCACGGCTTCGCCCAGTTCCCTGAGGAATTCCCCGCGGCGAGCGCGGAACTTGGCGATCTCGGCCGGCTCGCGTGCGAAGGCCTTCACGACCCGGACTCCGGCGATGTTCTCCTGGATGACCGTGCTCATGGCCCCGTGGCGCTCATGGACCCGGCGCCATCGCGGCTGCAATTGGGCGGCGAACCATGCCATCGTGGCCACCGTGGGGATCAGGGCCAGGAGGGTCGTTCCCCCGAGGCGTGGGCTGGTCATGAAGATCAATGTCAGCGTGCCGACCAGGCCCGTAGCGACATCCACCCCGAACAGCAGGCACACGAAGAGGAGTTCCTGCAGGCGTCCCACGTCGGTCCCGGCCCGCGAGATCAGTTCCCCCGTCCGGGCGTTGTCGTGCCAAGTGAAGGAGCGCCGTTGGAGTGAGTCGTACACGGCGGCCCGGATGTCGCCCAGGGTGGCCTGGGCCGTCCGGTTGCGGATGGGCCCGAGCACGAGGCCGACGCTTGCCCGGAGGAGGACGAGTCCGAGGAAGGTCCCGACGAGTCCGCCCAGGCCCGGATCGGCAGGGGAGGTGCCGAGCCCGGTGATGGTCGCCCCAACGAACTGGGGCAGGGACAATTCGATGGCGATGTTGAGCAGGAGGAGCCCGATCGACAGTGCGGTCCAACCCGGGCGCCGACCCAGGAAGCCCACGACGCGTCGCACCGCCCCGAGCGGGGAGAGGGGCGGCCGGTTCGTCGGGGCTCCGTTCTCGGTCATGGCCGGGGATGGGGAGGGGTCAGCGGTGCGATTCGGCGCACTGCCGGGCGAATTCCCGGGTCGAGGCGATCAGGCCGCGGATCGTCCGTTGACGATTCTCGGCCAGTTGCCGGAGCAGGCCCAAGGAGTCCAAGGGGCTGAAATCCAACGCGGCGATCTCGTCCGGAGTGCCACCCGAGGCCAGTCCGGCGATGGCCCCGGCCAGGCACTTGAGGGTCATGGCGTCCGAATCGGTCCGGAACCAGCATCGGCCGTCCCGCCATTGCGCGATCCACCAGGTTCGCACGAGACAACCCTGGACCCGGTGGGTCTCCAGACGGTCCTCGGCCGGAAGCGACGGACCGCCCCGGGCCGCCTCCACCAGATGAGCCAGTCGCGCCTGCGGGTCGCCCAGCGCCGTCAGTCGCGACGACCACTCGGCCATCCGCAGGGACGGAGGCCGGGGTTCGGACGGCGCGGGCGCGTCTTGGGGTGCGGCCATGGCCCGTCAGTGGAGGAATGCCGTCAGCGGACTGGTCGGGTTGGCCCGGTCGGTGGCCTCACCGAGGCCCAGTTCGAAGGCCGTCCGGCCGGCCTGCACGGCGTCGCGGAAGGCGACGGCCATGCGGCAGGGATCGGAGGCCACGGCGATGGCGGTGTTCACCAGGACGGCGTCGGCCCCCAGCTCCATGGCCTCGGCCGCGTGACTGGGCGCGCCGATCCCGGCATCGACCACCACGGGCACGGTCGCCTGCTCGATGATGATCCGGAGCTGGTCGCGGGTCTGCAGTCCGCGGTGCGAGCCGATGGGTGAACCCAGCGGCATGACCGTGGCCGTCCCGACCTCCTGGAGCCGTTTGGCGAGGACCGGATCGGCGTTGATGTAGGGCAGGACCACGAAACCCTCGGCCACGAGTTGCTTGGCCGCCTCGAAGGTCTCCACCGGATCCGGCAGCAGGTAGCGCGGGTCGGGATGGATCTCGAGCTTGACCCACTTGGGCAGGCCCGCCGCAGCCGCCAACCGCGCCAGTCGGACCGCTTCGGCCGCATTCATCGCTCCGCTGGTGTTCGGCAGGATCAGGTAGCGCTGCGGATCGATGAATTCGAGGATGTTGGCGAAGGGGTCCTTCCGGCCGCTCAGGTCGGCGCGTCGCAGGGCGACGGTCACCATCCGGGTGCCGCTGGCCTCGAGCGCGTCCCGCATCGATTCGGGCGAGGGAAACTTCCCGGTCCCGAGGAACAGGCGGGAATCGAAGGAACGACCGGCGATCTGCAGCGGTTTCGACATCGGACCGCGAAGTTCTCAAAACAGCCGATGCGTTGTAAAGCCGGTGAGCCGGGCGTTGGACCGGCCGATCGCCCGGTCTGGCGCCCCGGAAGACTCGAAAGATGCCCAAAGACTCAGGGGTCCGGGTCTTGAAGGAAGAGGGCTTTTGAAATGGTGCCTTGGAGGAACGGACCCGAAGACGGGTGCACCTCAGGAGTAGGAACTCCAGGCCGATCGAACCACCGGAGCGTAGGATCGGACCTGGCGCAGTTGCCGGCTGGATCGGTCCAACTCGGCCTTCTCGGCCAGGGCCCGCCCCCGGATTTCCGAGAGGCTCTCCTCGTTGCGGTGCTCGAGGTCGATCAGCGACGAGACTTCGCGGCGCAATTGCGCCTCCACCGCGGACCAGTCGCCCCCGGATCGCACCAGTTCCGCCCGCGCCGCCTGCGTGCCCCGGATGATCCGGTCCTGCAGCTCCAGCTTGGCGTTCTGGCAGGAATTCACCCGTGGCCAATCGGCGCACCGGATGGCCTCGCCCTCACGCATCGTCCAATCGCGCCATTCATGGTAGGTCTGGAGGAGGTCATGATGGGCGCTCATGGTGGGCTGCGATTCGGGCGGGACCGGTGTGGGTGCGGTGGGATCGACGG
Organism: Verrucomicrobiota bacterium; assembly: GCA_041177965.1. Classification (GTDB taxonomy): domain Bacteria; phylum Verrucomicrobiota; class Verrucomicrobiia; order Limisphaerales; family UBA9464; genus SXXZ01. Next base: position 9,287 of record JBEGWF010000175.1, read on the forward strand.
TGGGTTGGGGTCGCTGGTCGGGCTCAGGCGGCCTGCAATTGCAATTCGGCGTGCCGGTCGACCGACCGTTGACTGCCGTTGGCGAGCATCTCCGCCCAGGCGTCCCGGATGACCGTCAGCAGGCGGACCACCAATTGGATGCCGGACGGATCCTTCTTGAGGTTGCTCTGCGACAGTTGCAGGTCGTAGTAGTTGTACAGGCGCCGCATGGTGAGAGCGAACTCGCCTCCCTTCTCCAGATTGAGGGAGACGTTCAATTCACGGATGATCTCCTGGGCCTTCAGGATGTTGTTGTTGATCGCGAGGTTGGAGTCGAGCGGGTCGTCGAGCTCGAAACCGACCAGCGCCTTGTCGAGGAAACGCAGGGCTCCATCGAACAACATCAGGACCAGTTGGCCCGGGGTGGCGGTCTTGGTGGCCACCTGACGGTACGATTGCCAGGGATTGGCGGTGTGTCTCATGGATGAAGAGCGGGTGGTATGGGTGGACGGGGTTCGATGGGTCGGCGCGACCGGAGGGGCCGGGCCTCAGAGGGCCATGGGGCCCTGCATCTTGACCGCCAGCAGGTCGGAGAGCTGCCGGATGGTCTTGGCGGGAGGGTATTCGATCTGCTCGGCGAGTTCCCGGGCGCGCTGCACGCGCTCGGGACGGCTGCTGGGCAGGTTGTCGAGGGCTCCCCTGAGGGCGTCGGTCTGGGAGAAGTCCTGCCCGTCAGTGGGCGCGGCCGGGTTCTCCCGTCGCGTGATGTTGCGCTGAAGCTTCGACACCGGTTCGAAGGCGCCTGTGCGTTGGATGTCCATGGTTTCTCACTTTCTAGGCAGGCGTGGATGATTCCTGTTATCCCCCAAGGATCAGCCACACCCGTTGAATCGGCGGGCCATGGAAAAACTTGAGGACTCATCGCGCAGGCAGGGTTTGCCAGGCGGCCGTGGCGGTGTAGCGCGCGAACCGCGAGGGCGAGCGCAGGTCGGCCTGCGGGTCGGCCAGTTCCGAGGCGCCGGTGTGGTGGCTCTTGAAGTAGTCGCGCGCAGAGCGGGCCACCTCGGCCTGCGAGGCGTCGAAGGTCTCGTCGAGCGACCAGAGTGTCCGACCCTGATCGGCGGTCACCAACCGCAGTTCCCATCCGATGGAGACCGGGGGAAAGGGGCGGTAGCTGGAGATCTGCACGAACATCACGCCATCGGCGGAGTGGGCCGACTGGATGCGGGTCAGGAGGTCGGACGGAAGCGATTCCGCCGCCGAGAAGGCGTCCTTGCCGAAACCGCGTCGCAGTTCCTCTCGGGTGGCGCGCACGACCTCGAACCGGTGGGTCTTGCGGAGTTCCTCCTCGAGGATCTGGGACAGTTGGTTGCGATGGTCCAGCGTGGCGAGGTCCGGTGTCGAAACGGTGATCGGCATCAGCACCACGCGCTGGAGGTCTCCGGGCAGCGTCTCGACGGCCCGGTAGACGTTCTTGATTTCGAATCTGGCCCCCAGTTCGGGAAGGGTGGGTTTCGGGTTCTGGCAGCCCGCCAGGAGGAGTCCGAGGGCCAGAAGCCCGACTCGGTTCGCGGTCGATGGTTTCATGGAATGGGGCGTGTCATCGGATGACGGTCGTCTTCAAGCGTCCGATCCGGTCAATGGTCCAAGCCGGACTCGGCGACCACCTGCTCGATCAGTCCGGCGGCCGAGGGCAGGGCGACGCGCAGTTCGGCCAATCGTCGGTGCAGGGTGCGGACCCAGTCTTCGAGCCCCAGTTCGACCGCCTGCCGGTATCGGCGCAGGACGTCCTGGCTCACGGCCCGCTCGCGGTCGGGCGGCACAGCCGTGAGGGGTTCTCCGGCGAACAGTCTGCAGAGGATCAGGCCGCTGGCCGTCGTCGCCTCTGAGCCGGGACCCTGCCCGATCCAGAGCGGTAGCGCCTCCTGCACCTGTCCCGCGAGGAGCAGGGCCTCGGCGCGCTGCCGTCGGAGGGTGGCGTGGTCCGGCAGGTGCCGGAGGGCTTCACGGGTCCAGTCGAGCGCGAACTCCAACGTCTCGCTCTGCCGCAGCGACAGCCCCGCTCCCGCCTCCCAGACCTTGGCCTGGGCGGGATCGGCCTGGATGCCCTCGTTCAGCACCGTCAGAGCGGGAACGACCCGGCCCTCCTCGGCGAGGAACAGGGCCAACTCCACCCGGGCCGCCTCGTTCGCCGGGTCGTCACGGAGGGCCTGCTCGTAGCCGACCCCCGCCTCGGTCTTGCGCCCGAGTTTGCGCAGGGCGTGGGCCATGCAGTGGGCCGGGGTTCCGCTGCGGATGTCCGGATGGATGGGGGTCAAGGCCGGTTTTCCGCGCAGCTCGAGGCACTGCTTCAGATGGCTGGCGCAGGGCTCCCACTGCTTCAGCGCCGAATGCGCCAGACTCAGCATGAAATGATGGGACGCCGTCCGGTCCTTCGGCAGGATGGCCCGGTCGTGGAACAGCCCGACGACCTCCTCATGCCTATGGAGCGTCATCAGGTGCGAGGCGTATTGCGTGAGCAGCACCTCCCTCAGTTCCGGGGGGGTCTCGGCGAAGGGGCGTCGCAGCATCGCTTCGTAGGATTGCCGGTAGTAGCCGATGCCATGGCTCCGCTGCCCCGATCGCCACAACTCCAGGCCCAGATTCATGAGCAGGTTGACGTCGTTCGGATGTTCCTCGTTGGCCAGTTCCAGGAGTCGGAGATTGCGCTGGACCTTGTCGCGGCTTTGGACCACCTCGGCCTGATAGCCGTGGTGGACGAGTTGGGCGTCCCCGAAGCGGTTCTCCATCGACCAATTCTCGCGGTTGATCTCGAGGCTGGCGTACACCTGTTCATGGATCCGGCTCACATAGAACTGCCGGGGAGCGTTCCGGAACAACCGCGGCACCTGGCTCACGCCTTCGCCCTCGCGACCGACATCGACCAGTGGCAGGCGGTAGGCGATGGCGTCGGCCTGGAGCAGCAGGGCCCTCAGCGCGTCGTGGTGCTCGCGGGACACCTCCTCGTCGGCGTCGAGGATGAGGATCCAGTCGCCGCGGGCGTGCATCAGGGCCGCGTTTCGGGCCGCGCTGAAGTCGTTGTCCCAGGCCCTGAAGTGGACCTCGGCCCCGTGGGACCGGGCGATCTCGACCGTCCGGTCGGTGGAGCCGGTGTCGACCAGCACGATCTGGTCGGCCAGCCCGCGGATCGAGGACAGGCATCCGTCGATGAACCGCTCCTCGTTCTTGGCGATCAGACACACCGTCAGTCGAGGAGGTTGCCCTTCGCGGAAGGGCGGCTCGGGCAGGTCGACCGTCGGTTTGTCGGGCCCGCCGGGAATGCCCGAGAGTTGGCGTTTGGCCGGCTTCCAATTCGGTGTCAGGGCCACGGCCTTCCTGGCGCAGCGGCGCGCGAGGGCGCGTTGGCCCACGCCCGCGGCGACCTCGCTGAGGAACACCCAGCCTTCCGGATGGAAGGGACGTTCCCCGATGGCGAGCGAGCCAAGCCTCCAGGCCTCGGCCGCATCCCCGGCCTGCAGCGCCTTCTTCGCCGCCATCAGGTCGCCGAGCAGGGCGGCCTCGGGCAGGGTGATGGCCTTGCCGGCCGCGGGTTTCGCCTGCCCGGTCCGGGTATCGATCCGGGCGGCGAGGGCCCGCGCCAGACGGGCCGCCGTCTGCGCGGCATGCTCCCAGGTCCAGTGTGCGGCCACATGTTCGGCACCCCGGCGGGCACGTTCGCGCCAACGGGGAGACTGACCGACGGCTTCCAACATCGCCTGCCTCAGGGCCTGCGGATCGGGGCTCATCCACCAACCGCGGTGGTCGAGCCGCATGCCGCCGACCTCGGTGCCGATGAACTCCCGCGTGGCCGGGATGCGGTGAACGAACTCGTCGGTGGCGAAGTCGTCGGTCGATCCGCCTCCGGTGCATATCACCGGCAGCGCGCAGGCCATCGCCTCGAGGACCGGGAGTCCGAAGCCCTCGCCCCGGTAGGGGTGCACGAGGCAGTCGCAGGCCGTGTACAGTCCGGCCACCTCGCGCTCGGTGAGGTCCTGGTCGATGTACACGATCTCCGGGCCGGACGGATCTCTTTGCGCGGCCTGGATCCGCTCATGGAGGGTCTGCCCCTGATAGGCCGACCTGCCACCGAAGTCCTTGATCACCAGGCAGACGTCGTCGAAGTGCCGGAACGTCTTGAGGTAGGTGTCCAGCAACAGGTCGGCCCCCTTGCGCGGAATGGTTCCCCCCACGAAGAGGAATTTGAACCGTTTGCCGCTGGCGATCGGGGTCGGTGCGGCTCCGGGATGGTGGACCGCCGCGTTGTAACCATTGGGCAGCACCCGGAGCTTCTCGGCAGGGATGCCGGCCTGCAGGTAGAGGCCCCGCACGTAGCGGCTGGGGCACCAGATCTCATCGACCCCCTGGGCCTTCTCGGCCCATTCGGCCGGGACGGATCCGTACTCCCAGGGCTGGATCAGCACCCAGGCGCCGCGCTCGGGGCGCTTCCAGTCGGGGGGCCAGTGGTGGCGGACGGTGACCCGCGTGTTGGCCGGTGAGCGGCGCTGGACCTTCTGCGCCCATCCCTTGAGTTCCTGCGGGACGGCTCCGGCGGCCGATTCCCCGTGCGAGACGGCGACCGCCCGCACGCCGGGCTCCTGTTGCAGGTGTTGAACGAGGGATCGGTTCACGTGCGAGAGCGAGCCCAGGTCCAGGAAGGACCCCTCGAACGCCAGGGTGAGCGCCGTCTGCGCGGTCGTGTGCCCCGAGGGTCCGGCGGTGTCCGCGGCGGTGAGGCCATGGATGTCGGTCGCGGTCACCGCCGGCAACTGGGGTGAGATCAGCGAGCGCTCGATGGCCTGCAATCGCCGGACGACCTGCTCGGTCACCGCCTCGCGACTGTAATGGCGGTCCATGTGGGCGCGCGCGGTCCTGCCTTTGGCCTTGGCCTCCTCCGGTTGGTCGAACACCCGGCGCATCAGGGTGCGAAGGTGTGATTCCGAGGGGTTGGCCCACCGGTGCCCCTTGTAGTGCCAGAGTTCGGGCTCCAGCCCCCGGGCTTCGACCAGCTCGTAGTCGAGCAGGTAGCTGTTCTCGGCCGACATGAACTCCGTGTTCGCGCTCCAGTTCGTGGCGATGACCGGTCGTTCCATCAGCATCGCCTCGTGCTGCGGGCGTCCCCATCCCTCGCCCCGGCTGGGAGCCACGTAGCAATCGCAGGCCAGGTAAAGGCCGGGCAATTCATCGCTGGGCACCTGTTGGGCGATCAGCTCGATCCGGGGCAGTTCCTTGCCCTCCAGCCCGAGGGTCGCGGTGAAGTCGCTGATCCTGCGGCGGATCTCCTCGGTAGGATCTCCGTCGGGTTTCGAGACGAGGTAGGTGCGCAACCAGAGGCAGACGTCGTCCTGGGCCGAGAACTCGCGGAGATACGCGGCGATCAGGACGTCCCAGCCCTTGCGGGAGGACCACTCGAAGATCGACAGGAAGTTGAAACGGGCCCGTCCGGGCAATGGGTAGGCGGTGTGCCGGGCGGGATCGAAGAATCGGGCATCCACCGCCTCCGGCATCAGCACCAGTTTCGATCGTTCCACCCCGCTGGCCGCGAAGGTCTCGAGATTGAAGCGGGAGGGCACCCATACTTCATTCATCCGATTGCACGCCGCTACCCAGTCGGGCGCGATACGGTCGGTCTCGAACATGGTGCGGCCGACCAGGTAGTCGGCATCCGCGGGCCGGGTAAAGAAACCGGCGGGACCGTGGGAGATGACGATGCCCCCTTGCAGTGAGCCGAAGCGGTCCCGCATCCGGAACAGGCTCTCACGGTCCTCGGCCGCGAGTCCTCGTACGAACACCTCCGAGTATATGGAGGAGTTGTGGTGGATCCCCAGGGTGAATCTACCCTCCAGCGGCAGCACGAAATTGATCGCCTCGCTCGCGTAGCCGCTCGGATTGAAGAACGGAGCTGCCCAGCGGACGGGCAAGCCGAGGCACTCCGCAGGCCGGGGGGTGGTCTCGGAAGATGCAGGGGCGGATCGGATCGGCCTTCGGGCGGTGCGCGAAGCCAGGGCGGATTCGAGCCGGTGGGCCAGATCCTCGGATGAGAACTCCGCCTCGATCCTTTGCCGGGCGGCATGGCCGAGGCTTCTGCAGAGTTCCCGGTCCTGATGCAGGCGGATCAGGTGATCGGCGAACTGCTCCGCCGTGTCCACGATGTAGCCGTTCACCCCGTGCTCGATCGGGGAGCTTCCTGCCACGTTCCTGAGCGCGATGACCGGGACTCCGTGGGCCATAGCCTCGACGATCTTGACCTGCATCCCGGTGCCGCCGATCAGGGGGCAGATGGCGTACCCGGCGTCGGCGTAGATGGTTTTCAGATCGGGGACGAAACCCAGCAATTCGACACCCGGAACGGACTTCAGGACCCTGCAGGCATCGCCGACCACCCTCAGTCGGAAATCCGGGATGACCGCTTGCACCCGGGGAAGCACCCTTTCCAGGAAATAGAGGTGACCCTGGATGTTGAAGGGGTTGGTGAAGATCACGAAGACCGGTGGGCCGTCGTAACGATTGTCGATGGCGACGCTGTCATGGGCCATCGGCAACCACACCGGATTGCTGTCGGGCGCGTTGGATCGGATCGATGCGGTCTCGATGTTCGAGATCGCGGTGACCAGGTCGAAGCCAGAGTATCGGCGGAATTCCTCCGGATCGACCGACAGCCCGAGACGCTGGTTGAACCGCTCGTCCAGGAAATCGGCGGAGACCGATCCTTGACCGTAGGGTCCCTGTCCCAACCGACGCCAAGCGGCACCGGCCATCGACGCACTGAGGCTTACCAGATCGTGCATCTCGAGGACACGCAGACAGCCGTCCAATTCTGGAATCTCCGCCAACCCCGAACAATAGGCGTAATTCACAAGCACGAGGTCCGGCACCGTCTCGCGTGCCGCCTTCCGGAAGAATGCGACCAGATCCGGCGGCGTGTGCATGTTCCAGAAATCCCCCGCCTGTTGCCTGCGGGCGACGAACTCGCGATCGGATCCTGTGGCTCGGTGGATTCGCGTCCGGATGCCAAAGGTTCTGGCCAACCCGATCATGCTTTCCTCGGACCAGGGCTGATCCGTGAACAGGTCGCTGCTCACCAGGGTGACTTCATATCCGAGCGACCTCAGCGCGACCAACAGGCTGAGGCATCGGCGATGTGCTCCGGAACGGGGCGGAAACAGATTCGAGTGGAAATACGCGAGGGCGTGTTTGGTCCTGGATTCCTCATGGACGATGGTCGTCCGAGTCAGCGGAGCGCCTTCCGAGCCGCTCGTCAGGTACGTATCGAGGGTCTTCTTGATGCGCTCCAGCCCCTGCGTTTCTTCGAGTCCGACCCCGAAATCCAGCCACCCGCGCCCTCGGGCGAATCGTGCGCAGATCGAATAGGCTGCTTTGAGGGCCTCGCTTCCCGAAAGTTTCCTCCCGTCGACCGTGATGGAGATCGGAAGGGTGCCGTCCGGGATCTCCAGTCGGCGGATGATGCCCATCAGCTCCGGGATCCTCGGTTCCAGTTGTGCCACCCATTCGGAGCAATGGCGGAACTCGGGAGGAATGATCGAGAACGCGGAATCACCCTGTTGTTCGAAGAATCGTCGAAGGGACCGCCCTTCGCGATAGAGGCGTCGAAAGGTCCCCGGAAAATCAGGGCTTCGGACCAGATGACTGAACACCTCCGGGTGGTATTGCACCCGCAACGGGATTCTCCGATTGAGTCGGAACGCCAGTTCCATGTCCTCGTACCCGAAACGGTATTCGGGATCGTACTGCCCGTGGCGGAAGAGCGCCCGCTTGCATGACGAGGTGCCGCCGTAGAACCGGGTGAATCCATGCCAGACCCCCGGCTCGGGAAATCCGATGACCCCGTTTCCGGCATCGAAGGTCCACTCGAGCATCGGGGTGACGGGCAGTGATGGAGAGGGTAGGACCCGCGCCAGGAGGATGTCTGTTTCCGCGGGGTGCTTCCGATGGAAGTCCACGCAACCCTGGAGGTATTCCGGATCCGGGACATCGTCGTCATCGTGCAGTGCCAGCCAGGGAGCCGATGCGAGCGCGATGGCCTGGTTGCGGGCCGCCGCGAGGCCGGAATTGGACTGGTAGTGGTAGCGAATCCGGAGCTTGTCGCCGAAGGAGTCGGCCACCGACCTGACGGGGGGCTCGGATCCATCATCGACGATGACGACCTCGAACAGGTTTGCAGCCAGCGACTGCGCCGAGAATCCACGGAGACATCTCTCAAGCAGTTCCGGACGGTTGTAGGTGGGCAAAACCACGGAGATCAGCGGAGTGTGACCCGGGGTCGGGGTCGGGCTCCCGGCATTCGTCTGGGAAGGATTCGAGGCCGATTGCGAAGCGTCTTGCTGTCCCGATGCCCGGCTCGGGACGCGACCGGCATCCGACGCGTCCCCGGGGTCCGCCTGGCGGACCGGGGCCGTGTTCAAACGGATCTCAAGCTCACGGACGATGACATCGAGGTCCGGATGCGCCGGCCCGAGGCCTTGGGCTCGCCGGTAGTGTTCGAAGGCCGTCTGGATTTCGTTGCGTTCGAGCGCCTGCAATCCCTCCTCGATCGCCGCCTCCTGCGCGGGTGTCAGCGTCACGGAGGGGGCGCACCGTTTCTCGATCTGGTCGATGCGGGCCGCCAGCTCGCCGTCATCTGGAGCGATCGCGAGGGCGTTCCGGAACACCTCGAGAGCTGTGGGAAGATCTCCGAGGTTCACCAGGCATTCAGCGAGGATCACCATGCCGTCGGTGTTCCTGCGTTGGACCGAAAGCAGTTCCTGACAGGTCCTTGCGCAATCCAACCAGCGTTGCTGCTTGAAGAGGACGTGTGCCAGCAGAGCAAGAGCGTCAGGGCCTCTTGGATCGAGGGCCAGTGCTTGTCGGGCGAGGGATTCGGCCTCGGTCAGTTTGGAGAACTGGGAAATCGGCGGTTTCGGTGCGGTTGCCAAATCCTGAACGGGCGCCGGCTGAGGCTGACCGGCTTTCGATGTGTCGGCGACCCATCCATCGATCTGGTTCGACCAAAGCGTCTCGATCGGGGTCCTGTTCCCGGTGGGGTGGGTATGGGGTCTCCGCCAATCCTTCAACAACCGGTCCGGGCCGTCACCGGCCACGACCATCAATGTCTTTCGTGCCTCATCCGCGTTGTTGCTTCGTGTGATGCCGGCCCATTGGACTGTGAACCCGTGGTGTTCCAAAAGAACCACGAATTCGTCCAACGCCCATTCCCGTGTGTGTGCCGGATTGGGAGGGGGACCCGAATGCGAGACTCCGTGGGTCAAGTCCCGCTCAGGCGTCGAGATGACCACCGCTTTGGCTTGTCGCGACAATGACTGGAGATTTGCAAGGAGAGCCGATGGATCCATCAGGTGCTCGATCACATCGGAGCAGATGATGACAGAGTCACGCACCCGCTCATCAGGCAAGGGCCAGAGATCGGGGTGCTCCAGGTCGACATGGACCCAGGATGTGGCCGGATGTTCCCGCCTGCACCAATCGAGGTTTGGACCGTAGTCGACTCCGATGATCCGAAACTGTCCTGCCAAGGCCATGAGCTTCTCCGCACGGCCGCATCCGATGTCGATCAGCGTTCCCGCTCCCAAATCGCGGGCGATGTTCGCAGCCACGGGATAGACATCCGGTTGCCAAATCAGACCGCTGCGGTGTTCCGGCGAGTCCACATAGTAGACGGGCTTGGGTCGGCTGACGTAGCCCGTTGGCAACCCATGGTTTTCGAGATGAATCGATGTGTGATCGTATCTCAAGTGACTCCGTTTTCGGAGTGATCCCTCCAGAACGATCTGACCGGTGCCGTAACCGTGGCTCAGTGAAACATCAAAATATTCCGACACCAATTCCAGCCACCAAGCCGATGGTTTGACCGTCAAATGGAGGTTTTCGCCGTTGGGGCCGAGCAACCCGCTGGGACGGGTGGAAACCGAGAGAAAAATCCCACTGCACAGTCGGGCAGCCTCCCGGATCACAAGCCTGATGTCGCATTCGGTCAGATGCTCGAGAACATCCACCGACACAAAAAGATCGTGCTTTTGTTTTTCAACAAACAATCCGATCGCGTTGTCCTGGATCTTTCTGCTGCACTGGATCTTTAAGAATGCCGCCTGGGATACCTCGAATGCGGTGACCCGATTTCCTGAACGTTCGAGGGCGCGGGCCAAATCACCATTGCCTGCACCGAATTCGAGGATTTTTTTGTTCGTGAATGAGCGTTTGAGGTAATGGACGAGGTGGAGCCCGACGTTCTCGTTGTATTCCGTGTGATTGGTGTGGCAAAAGTCGTAGAGCAGTTGATAGGGGTAGGTGCTTCCGATGACGTAGCTTTTGCTTAGGCTGCATAGAACTCCGAACTCCGTGGCTGAGTGGGTCGTGCCGTGAACGTTGTTCGTCCAGTAATGAGGCGTCTTGAATCCGTTGAATCCGAAGTAATCCGCTTCGATGCCCAGATGATTCAGCAGGAGTGCAAGCGCTAGGCCGGTGGAGGGGTTGTTGATCTCTCCAGCCAAGTCGTGGATGTCGACATTGGCACAGATGATTTTGCTTCGTGATCGGCTTTCGAATTGATCGACGTATCCCGATTCCCGAGCCGCCCTCGTGAACGGCGAAAAATGAACGATACCCGATCGGGATTCGACATCCTGCCATCCGGAAGTGCAGCGGTAATCCGTTCGATTCCCCACCAGACGCTCAAAACCTTGGATTCTGTAGTTGTTGAATCGGATGATGGTGGCGTACGCATCGATCAACGCCCCATAGGGACGTTCCATCTTCCCGTTTCCCACCACTGCGATCGGTCGGGGCAACGAACTCAGGATATCTTCAGTCGCCAGATCTGTCGTGGCGGTGTTCCATGGTTGAGATTGCATCCACCCACATGGAAAGCCATTTGAATGCCAGTCGATTGAGAGGGCGAATGGGGAAAATTGTTCCCGGATATCTGGGTTGCCCGCTTTCGTGTGAACGTCTCTCCCGAAGCTTGTCGGAAAAATATGCCGATCGGGAGGGCGGCCACGAGGTGTTTGGCGGCGGCGCAATTCGCGGCGATCTCAATGAGAGATCCACGTTCGGTCGCTCGGGATCTGCGCGACCGGTCACTGCGCCGGGAACCGCTGCTGCAGGAACTTGAGCTGCTGGTTGATGGTCTGCTGGGCGGTCTCCATCTGGACGAAGCTGTCGATGAGGCGCTGCCGATTGGCCTGCACGCGCTTCTCCATGTCGGTGATCTGGGTGTCGATCTCGCTGGACTGCTTGGTCAGGGCATCCTGCCGGGTGATCAGCGATCCATCCTCACCGATGGTCTTGTCGAGATAGGTGTTGAGCTGGGTGGCGATGCCCTTGTCGGGGTCGTTGAAGAGGAGCTTGAGGCCGGCGAGGTTGTTGGCGATCGCGTCGTCGAGGGCCGATTCGTCCTCCAGCGTGAGCAGGTCGTTGTCGCCCGTGGTGTCGATGCCGATCTTGGCCAGGGAACTGAGCGTCCCGGTGAGCCCGGTGGCCTGGTTGAAGGCGATGGATCGGAGCTTCGAGGCGATCTCGTTGGCGTCGCTGTCTCCGGCCAGGGTCGAACGGGTGACCTTGCCGGAGGAATCGGTGGAGCTGGACGTGAGCGAATCGATCGTCGATTGGGCCCGGTTGTAGTCGTCGATGAAGCTCTTGATGGCCCCCTTGATGGTGCTGGAGTCGGAGGCGATCGTGACCGTGGATGTGCCGGTCTTCAGGGCCGTGACGGTGAGGCCGTCGATACCCGAGCTCTGGTCGGAAAGGATGTTGGAGTGGCTGCTCAGCACCGATCCTCCATTGACCTTGTAGAGCAGGTCGTTGCCGGCATGGAAGGTGGCGCCGGTCCCGGTCAGGCCCGCGGCCGCCAGGAAGTTGCCGGTGACGTCCTCGAGGGCCACGCCCAGGTTGCCGGTGACCTTGTTGGTCAGGGTGAACTGGTCGTTGATCCGGTCGTAGCTGATGCTCACCCCCGCCGCCGAGGCGTTGATCCGGTCCATCAGGTTCTGGACCGAATCGGTGGAGGCGTTGAAGCCGATGGAGACGCCGTTGATCTTGAATTCGCCGGCCCCGGCCCCGCCATCGGTGACCTGGGTCTGGAAATTGGCCAGACCCAATGGTTGACCGGGGGTGATGCTGCCCAGGCTGGATGAACTATCGATCTGGTTGGTCCCGTTGTTGGCCAGTCGGGCCACCGAGAGGAAATTGGAGGTGTCGGTCGCGCTGCCCACGACCAACGCGGCCCCGCCGCCGCCGACGCGCCGGAGGGAGATTTTGTCGGTGGTGGCGCTGTAGCTGCCCTGGATCTTGTTGTTGGTGGCCGCATCGATCCGGTTGAACACGTCCTGGAGCGTGTCGACCGTCGGATCGATGGTGATCTGGGCGCCGTCGACCGTGATGGTGCCCGCGGTGATGGGCGGGTTGAATCCCTTGCTGGCGAGGGTGCCCGAATTGACGTTGTTCGACGGGTAGAGGTTGGCGCCGATCCCGGAGGCACCCACCGTCTTGGAAGCCGTGGCCAATTGGGTGATGTCGAAGACGTAGGTGCCCGAGGCGACCCCGGGCGCGGCCGAGGCGGTCAGGACGGTGGCATCGGACACCGTGGCCTTGCGGGCTTGGAGCACCTCGTTGGAGGACAGCGCGTCGAGACGGTTCTTCAGCACGTTGAGCTGCGTCTTGATGCTGCCGTACGCGTTGTTCCGGCTTTGGAGCGTGGTCTGCTCCGCCCGCAGACGCTTCTGGGGCGTCCGCTCGACGTCGGCCAACTGGTTGACGAGCGTCCGCCAGTCGAAGCCGGAAGCCAGTCCTGAGAGCCCGAGTTCCATAACGACGGGATATCGGAAGGATGGTGTTTTTTCTTGAGTTCCACCGGTCCGACGGTCGCCGCGGAGATCGGCCCGGAGGTGGGTGGCGGTCGGTTCGTCCCCGGCACGGTCCCAACTTCACCCTTTGAAAAAGCCCTTCGGATCGACACTCTGCGAGCCGATTTTCGCATGAAGCGCACGCACCATTGCAACGAACTCCGCGCCTCCGACGCAGGCCGCGCGGTCCTCCTGACCGGCTGGGTCCATTCCCGCCGCGACCTCGGCGGGGTCCTCTTCATCGACCTGCGGGATCGCGAAGGCCGCACCCAGACGGTGTTCGATCCGTCGGATCTCCCGCCCGCGGTCTTCGATGCCGCCTCCAAGCTTCATGCCGAGTCGGTCATCGAGATCGAGGGCAAGGTGCGGGTCCGCCCCGAGGGCACCCGCAACTCCAAGATCCTCACGGGCGAGGTCGAGGTGCAGGTGCTGTCGATGACCGTGCTGAACCCGTCGGCCATCCTGCCCTTCCAGGTCGACGATCCCGAGGTGGCCAACAAGGTGAACGAGGAACTGCGGCTGCAGTACCGGTACCTCGACCTGCGCCGCCCCGAGATGATCCGCAACCTGCGGTTGCGCTCCAAGGTGGCCATCGCGACCCGCAGCTACATGGACGACCAGGGCTTCCTCGAGGTCGAGACGCCGACGTTGTTCAAGTCCACGCCGGAGGGGGCCCGCGAATTCCTGGTTCCCAATCGCCGCGAGCCGGGCACGTTCTACGCGCTGCCCCAGTCGCCGCAGCAGTTCAAGCAGATCCTGATGGTCAGCGGTGTGGAGCGGTACTTCCAGCTTGCCCGTTGCTACCGCGACGAGGACCTCCGCGCCGATCGTCAGCCCGAGTTCACCCAGGTGGACATCGAGATGTCGTTCATCGAGCGCGAAGACATCTACGCGTTGATCGAGGGCCTGCTCAAGCGGGTCTGGAAGACGGCCCTGAATGTCGACATCCCCACGCCCTTCAAGCGGATCTCCTTCGAGGAGGCGCTCAATCGCTGGGGCATCGACAAGCCCGACACGCGCTTCGGCATGGAACTGGTGGACTTCACCGAGGAGTTCCGCGGCTCGAAGTTCGGGGTGTTCGGCAACTGCGTGGCCGGCGGCGGCGTGATCAAGGCGATGAACGCCAAGGGTCTGGCCGGTGCCACCCAGGGCCAGATCGAGACCATGACCGAGTACGCCAAGAGCTTCGGCGCCAAGGGTCTGGCCTTCATCAAGGTGGAGAACGGCGAGTGGAAGTCGCCGATCGTGAAGTTCTTCAACGACGCCGAGAAGGCCGCGTTGACCCAGAAACTCGGGATCGAACAGGGCGACCTGATCCTGTTCGCGGCCGACCAGTGGCTCAATGCCTGCGAGATCCTGGGCAAGATCCGCCTCTACTGCGCCGATGTGCTCAAGTCCCAGGGCAAGCTGGTGATCGATCCGGCCCGGTTCGACTTCCTGTGGGTCGTGGAGTTCCCCCTGCTGGGCTTCGACCGCGAGATGAACCGTTGGTACTCCAGCCACCACCCGTTCACGGCGCCGGTGGCCGAGGACATCCCGCTGCTCAAGACCGATCCCAAGAAGGTCCGCGGCCAGCACTACGACATCGTGGTCAACGGCGTGGAGCTGGGCGGGGGATCCATCCGGATCCATCAGCCCGACGTGCAGAAGACCATCTTCGAGGACCTGTTGCAGATCCCGCCCGAGGAGACCCAGTTGCGCTTCGGCTACATGCTCGAGGCCTTCAAGTACGGAGCCCCGCCGCATGGTGGCATCGCCCTCGGCTTCGATCGCCTGTGCGCCATCCTGTGCGGCACGACCAGCATCCGCGACGTGATCGCCTTCCCCAAGACGGCCAAGGGCACCTGCATCATGACCAGCAGCCCGAGCGCGGTGACGTCGCGGCAATTGCGCGACCTGCACCTCGAGGTGAAGGCGGCGAAGAAGGAGGGCTGAGGTTCTTCCGGTAGCGGTTGCGACCCCGCCCCGTCCCGGTTCGCCGGGGCGGGGCTTCGTGTATCGGCTTCGGATGGGATTCGGCCCGTCGGAGAAGTCCTTGATGAGCCGTTTGAAGAACGGCCTCGGGAGGTGGTGACGATGCAAGGGCTCCCGCAGGAGGGCTCGGAGTGGACGCTTGGGAGGTGGTGGAGCCGAGGGGATTCGAACCCCTGACCTTCTCATTGCGAACGAGACGCTCTACCAACTGAGCTACGACCCCGTTCCCAAGTGCGCGAAACGCTGCCGATTCGGCGGCGGGGTTGCAAGAACGGGTTTTGACCAGGCGGGTTTTGACCGGACCGGTTTGGGGTCGGGTCGAGTTCGGGGTCCACCATGGGGCGGTCGGCCCGATGGTTGTGCCCTGGAATTTCGCCGGGATCGGGTTTCCCGCTTCAGCCCCGGAAATCGGCGCCGGTCTCGACGATGCGGCGCATCTGGTCGAACCACCACGCCGCGCGCTCGCGGCCGCACGGGCGGAAGTTTCGCATGCGCCGGGGAGCCCGGCGTTGGCAGGTCACGGGCATCTCCAGGGGCAGCCAGGCGGTGGTGGCGTGGGGGGCGAGTTGAAAGGCGTTGTTCGGACGATTCATGCGGGCAGTGTGGAGGAGTGGATCAGACATTGGCTGTCTGAGGGTTCGTTGGCCGGTGCCCGGTTCTTTCAGACTTTCAGCGAGGATTCATGGTGCCGGTGGGAGGGGGCAGCGGATGAGGTTGAGGGAGACGGGGTCGGTTCGTAGGGTGCCGGGCAGATGACCGCTGTTGACCGGGCCCAGTCGTTGCGCCAAGCCATGCCGGAAGGAGGCCTCTTCGGAGGCATGACCTGGCGGTCGGCGGCATGCCCGCTGGCACTCGGGGAGTCGCTCGCCTCGGAGATCGAGTCGCTCGGCCGGGTGTTCCACCAGTTCTACAAGGCGGTGAACCAGTTGTACCGACGCAGCGTCGAAGGGCGCGCCCCGGCCTGGGTGGCCGGGGTTCTCGATCAGGGCAAGCCGCCGGAACTGGTGGCGATCCAACGGTCGGCGGCCTTGCGCAACGAACTGCCGCGGGTGATCCGGCCGGACCTGCTGCTGACCGAGGAGGGATTCATCATCTCGGAGCTGGATTCGGTCCCCGGCGGGATCGGGCTCACCCAGTGGCTGAACCAGACCTATTCATCCCTCGGCGATGCGGTCATCGGCGGCGCTTCCGGCATGAGGGACGGGTTCGCCTCGATCTTCGGCGCGGCGTCGGAGGTGCACATCGTGGTGTCCGAGGAGGCCGCCTCCTACCGACCGGAGATGGTCTGGCTCGCCGCGCAATGCGGCGGGGATCGGTTCCAGGTCCATGGTGGTGACTTCGACGCCCCGGCCGACGGCGACGCCGTGTACCGGTTCTTCGAGCTGTTCGATCTGTCCCAGGTGAAGGGATCCGCGGCCCTGATCCGCAACGCGATGGAGAAGCGGATCCGCCTGACACCGCCGCCCCGGCCGATCTTCGAGGAGAAGCTCCTCTTCGCCCTGCTGTGGAACCGCAATCTCCGGGAGTTCTGGCGGCAGGAACTCGGTGAGGGCTTCTACCTGCGGTTGCTGAAGATCGTGCCTCGCAGTTGGCTCCTGGATCCGACGCCGCTGCCGCCCCATGGCGCCTATCCCGGCTTGGAGATCACCGAGTGGTCGCAACTGAAGGGGTTGTCGCAGCGGGATCGGGCGCTGGTGCTGAAGATCTCAGGGTTCAGCCCGGAGGCCTGGGGTTCCAGGGGGGTGTACCTGGGGTCGGACCTGAGCGCCGGCGAATGGGGTGCGGCCGTGGACCGGGCCCTGGCCTCCTGGCCCGACTCGCCCTACCTGTTGCAGCGGTACCACAAGCCCCGCCTGTTGGAGGCCGAGGCCCTGGATCTCGAGACCGGAGCGGTGGCCCGGCAGGCCGTCCGCGCCCGGTTGTGTCCGTACTACTTCGTGTCGGGCGATGGCGACCAGGCCCGGCCGAAGCTCGGAGGCATCCTGGCCACGCTCAATCCGGCCGACAAAAAGATCATCCACGGGATGAGCGATGCGATCCTGGCGCCGTGCAGCGTCTGACCGCTGCGTCCCTCCCGAGCCACGCCGCTAACCGGTGGTAGGGATGCGCCAGGAGCGCTATTTCAGGACGACCTCGGTGCCGACGCCGGCGTCGGTGAAGATCTCCAGCAGGACCGAATGGGGCACCCGTCCGTCGACGAACGAGACCTTCTCGACGCCGGATCTCAAGGCCGCCACCGCGCTGTCCACCTTGGGGATCATGCCCTTGTCGACCACGCCCGTGGTCTTGAGTCCGGGGACCTCCGACACCGACAGGTGCGGGATCACGGTCGCGGGATCCTTCGGGTCGCGCATCAGGCCCGGGACATCGGACATGAAGACGAGGCGCCGGGCCTTCAGGGCGATGGCCGCCATGGCCGCGGCGACGTCGGCATTGCAGTTGTACACCTGACCGTCCTCTCCCCGTGCCGTCGGACTGATGACCGGGGTGATCCCCTGGCGGATGCAGTCCAGCAGGGGATCGGTGTTCACGGCCGTGACCTCGCCCACGTAGCCGATGTCGACCGGGTGGCCGGCCGCGTCCTGGAGCCACAGCTTCTTGCAGGTGAAGATGTCGGTGCCGGCAAAACCGCGCGCCACCCCGCCGAGCGATTGGATGGTCTTCACGACCTCGGGGTTGATCTCCCGCGACAGGACCTGATCGACCACCGCGACGGTCGCGGCATCGGTGACCCGCTGGCCCTGGATGAATTGGGCCTTGAGCCCCGCGGCCTCCATGGCCCGGGTGATGGCCTTGCCGCCCCCGTGCACCACCACCGGATTGATCTCCACCGCCTCGAGGAAAACGATGTCGCGGGCCACCCCGTTACGGACCGCGGGGTCCGGTGAATCCATGAAACTTCCGCCGTATTTCACCACGAAGGTCTGTCCGGAGAACCGTTGGATGTAGGGCAGGGCTTCC
Organism: Verrucomicrobiota bacterium; assembly: GCA_041177965.1. Classification (GTDB taxonomy): domain Bacteria; phylum Verrucomicrobiota; class Verrucomicrobiia; order Limisphaerales; family UBA9464; genus SXXZ01. Next base: position 27,091 of record JBEGWF010000175.1, read on the forward strand.
AACAAGGCCGCCGCCTTGGAGATCAATTCTTGCATCGGGTCGGGATGGTGCGCCCGGAGGCTCCCCGATGTCACCTGTCGGATGGCCGTGTCGTGGGGTCGTCGGACGTTCACGGGTCTTCGCTGGTTGTCGCTGGTTGTCGTGTTGCCGTTTCGGGTGGTCGACCCTAGCCTGTCCCCACGATGAATCCTGCTCCCGCGGCGGCCGGTCCCGGCAACACCTGGTTGATTTTCGCACTCCTGACGGTGCTTTCCTGGGGCGTGTACGGGGTGATCCTCCACAAGGGTCGCGGCTACATGCCCATGGGCCCGGAGACGCCGCATGCCGGGTTGAAGGCCTTCCTCTTCGTCTGCATCGCCTATGCGATCATCGGAGTGGCTTCGGCGATCCTCCTGAAGGTGCGCGGTTCCGACTGGAGCCTGACGCCGATGGGCATCCAATGGAGCCTGATCGCCGGTGCGGCCGGTGCCGTGGGCGCCTTCACGCTGGTGCTGGCCCTGGGGGCCGCATCGCCCATCTACAAGGGGGCGGCCGCCGCGGCCGTGATGCCCATCGTCTTCGCCGGGGCTCCGGTCATCAATACGCTCGTCGCGATGCTCCTGCACCCTCCGCAGGGGGGCGTCAAGGCGCTGCCGATGCCGTTCCTCCTGGGGTGCCTCCTCGCTGCGACCGGGGCCTTCCTGGTGGCCAAGTACGCCCCGTCGAACACCGGCGGTCCGGCCAAGCCCGCCGCCGGCGTGGTGGCCCCGGGGGCTCCCGCCGCCGGAACCCCGAGCGCCCATTGAGCGGGCCCGAGGGCCCCGATGCTTCGAGCGCGTGAGCGATCACCGACAGGCGGCGGATGCGGCGGATGCGGCGGCCCTGGAGGCGATCCGTTCCCTGTTGGGGTCCGTCCTGCCGACCAACCCCTTCTACGGTCGCAAGTACGCCTCTGTAGGATGCTCGGCGCTGCCGGCGTCGTTGGACGATTTCCATAAGCGATTCCCGCTGACCACCAAGTCGGAGTTGGTGGCCGACCAGGCGGCGTTCCCTCCGTACGGTTCGAACCTCACCTTCCCGGTCGAGGCCTACACCCGATGCCATCAGACCAGTGGGACCCACGGGGCGCCCCTGCGGTGGCTCGACACGCCCGCGAGTTGGTCCGCCATGACCGACGGTTGGGTCGAGGTCATGAGGCAGGCCGGCGTGGGTCCCGGCGATCGCGCCTTCTTCCCCTTCAGTTTCGGTCCATTCCTGGGCTTCTGGCTGGCCTTCGAGGCCGCGCAGCGCCTGGGGGTGCTTTCCGTGTCCGGGGGCGGCATGAGTTCGGTCCTCCGGCTCCGGGTGCTCCTCGAGCAGGGGTTCACCGTGATGTGCTGCACGCCGACCTATGCGCTCCACCTGGCCGAGACGGCCCGGGCCGAAGGCATCGATCTGCGCCGTTCCCGGTTGCGACGGATCCTCGTCGCCGGCGAACCCGGTGGAAGCCAGCCGACGGTCCGTGCGCGCATCGAGTCGGCCTGGCCCGGGGCCCGGGTCTTCGACCACCACGGCATGACCGAGACCGGTCCGGTCACCTTCGAGTCCGCGGAGTTGCCCGGAAGCCTCGTGCTCATCGATTCGCAGTTCCATGCCGAGATCCTCGATCCGCAGACCCTGACCCCGGTGCCCGAGGGTTCCCGGGGTGAACTGGTGCTCACGACCTTGAAGCGGATCGGTTCGCCGCTGATCCGGTACCGGACCGGAGACTGGGTATGCCCGCGCTGGTGGCGGGGGCGCCGGGTGTTCGACGGAGGCATCCTCGGTCGGGTGGACGACATGGTCGTGGTCCGCGGCGTGAACCTCTATCCCTCGGCGGTGGAGGCGGTGGCCCGTTCGCTGGAGTCGGTGGGCGAATACCGGGTCACCGTGGACCACTCCGGGGACCTGGCGGCCGTCTCGATCGAGGCCGAGGCCCCGGAGGCGGCCTGCCGGGAACTGGCCGAACGGCTCCACGCGGCGCTGTCGTTGCGCATCGACGTGAACCCGGTGCCCGCCGGATCGCTCCCGAGGTTCGAGTTGAAGGCCAGACGCTGGCGATCGGTTCCGCCCCGATCCTGAGCGCGGGTGCCGGCTGGCGGCCCGACGAGCCGGGTTCCCGTGGGTTCAACGCCCCTTCTGGAACGCGGTCAATCCGCGGACCAGATCCGCGGCCCGGGCCAGCACGGGGTCGGCCAGACGGACCGGGGTCGGTGCCTGGGATGGCGCCGGGGCCTCGGCGGTCGGTTCCGACGGTTCGGGGCGCGTCGCCCGGACCAGATCGGCCTCGGTCAGCCGGCGGCGCTGGAGGGCCCCGCCACCATTCGTGCCCGTCGCCGCGGCGGAACCCGGCGGCCCTCCGGCGACCAGCGCGGCGGTGGGGTTCTCGAGGAAGGCCCGTTCCGCGGACTCCGGCACCGGGATCCGGATGTCGGGAAGGATCGGGCCTCCGGGCAGAGGGGATCCATCACCCAGGCGGATGCGCCCCGCCGGCACCTGCAGCCGGGTGCCGTCCTTGAGACCGACCTCGCGGAACACCCCGTGGGTCCCGGCGGTGGCCTGACCGAGCAATGCGCCGCCGGTTTCGTGCCGCAGGGCGGCTGCCAGTGCTTCGGCGGCCCCCTCGGTGCGCCCGTTCACCAGCAGGGCCATGGGAAGGTTCCAGAGGCGCTGGGCGCCCGAGCCGGCGGCCGACCCATCCCCCCAATGGAGGACGGCCTCGGTCCGGTCGGAGAACAGGGCGACGGCCTCGCCGGCGGCCGCCAGGGATTTCCCGCGGGCGAACCGCAGGTCCAACACCAGGCCGGAGACCGGTCCGCCGGAATGGTTCGTCGAGGTCGCTTCGGTCAATGCCGCCCGAAGCGCCGGTGCCAGACCCGGTTCGACCCGCCCGATGCGGAGGTACAGCATTCCTCCGTCGAGTCGGGTCCTCCGCGCGAGGGGTTCCCCGGGGTTCTGGGCGGCCTGCGGATCGCTCCCCGCCGGATCTTCCCGGCGGACGCCGAAATGCTCGATCAGGGCCCGGGAGGCGCGGGTCTCGAACTCGGTCGCGTCGACGTCGAGATGGGTTCGGAGCACGTGGATCAGTTCGGGCAGCGAGCCTGACGCTGCCGGCGCATCGCCCCGGACCTCGGGGGATGCCAACGGGGTCAGGACCACGGCCGGGGCCAAGGCCAGCATCAAGGCCGGAACTCCGATCCGTGACAGGGTCTTCCGCATGGACGAGTTGTAGACGCCGGAGGGCCGGCTGTCGCTGCCAACCTCGGTCCGACCTCGACCGGGATCGATCAGGATCGATCAGGATCGGCTCTTTCGGAAGGCCGGGGTGTCCGGTTTTCGATCCGTTTCATCGGCCCGGAAGGGCGGTGTTTCAGGGGGTGCGTCTGGTTTGCCTGAAAATGCTGCTTGCACAGGGCCTCCCCGAGCTGGTAGGTCATCCGTTCCTTTAACTCAAGAAAGCTTCGATTATGGCACGCATTTGTCCGCTGACGGGTCGCCGCCCGGTGAAAGGCAATCACATCTGGCGCTCGGGTAAGGCCAAGAAAAAGGGTGGTATCGGTACGCACGTCACCGCGATCACCAAGCGCAAGTTCTACCCGAACCTGCAGCGCGTGAAGGCCATCCTGCCCAACGGCGAGGTCCGCTACATGCGCGTCTCGGTGAAGGCCCTGAAAGCCGGTCTGGTGACCAAGGCCCCGCGCCGCACCTGGAAGAAGGCCGACGCCGCCGCCAAGTAAGGCGGTCGCTCCCCTTCCATCCACGCTCCCAAGCACAACGGCTCCCGTATCCCGGGAGCCGTTGCCTTTTCAGGGCCCGTCCGCGATGGACAGGCCCCGGTTCTTCGGAGGGCAGGAGGGGCTCTCAGTGCTTGGTCCCGGCCTTGGCCAGGTATTCCAGCAGGTCGGTCAGGTCCTGGGCCGGCAACTGCTCGAATCCGCCCGGCATGATGGACTGGCCGGACGATTCCAGCTTGGCGATGGTGCTGCGCTGGATGACGTGCTTGGTGCCCGTGGTGTCCAGGATCTCCACCGAGGTGGCCGTCTCGGCGTCGAGGCGTCCCGACAGGCTCTCGCCATCCTTCTGCGTGACCGTCCACAGCTTGTAGTTGGCCTCGACCGATCGGTTCGGGTCGAGGATCTCGGTCAGGATCTCCGCCTTCGGGCGGGCTCCGATGCCGGTCAATTCAGGCCCGATGCGGCCGCCCTTGCCCTCCATCGCATGGCAGGCGCCGCAGTTCTTCTCGAACACCTCCCGGCCGTGGTCCGCCTTCCCTGTCTTCTGGGCCACCGGTTGCAGTTGGGTGATCAGGGCCTGCATGGCGGCCGAGGACTTGGGCGTGCTGGACTTCTGCAGCGAGCGGGCCTTGTCCTTCACCGCCGGGTCGGAGTGGCCCGTCAGTTGGCTCCAATGGTCCCGGCCGAGATCCCCGGCGACCAGCGTGCCCGACTCGACCGCACCCAGGAGTGCCAGGGCCCATTCCTTGCGGCGCAGCAGCAGGGCGGTGGCGCTGCGGCGCATGGCCGGCGAGAACTCCGCCCAACGGCCCACGACCGCCGTGGCGGTCTCCGGCGTCCGCGAGGCGGCGAGGGTTCCGATCAACCCGGTGGCGAGGCTCGGGGTGGTCAGGGTGCGGATCCGGCCCAGGATCGCCGAGACGGACGCCGGGGCATCCTGGATGGCGATCAGGCGGCGGGCCGACTCGATCCGTTCCGATTCGCTGGCGGTGGGCGAGGACACGGCGTCCATCAAGCGCTGGGCGATCCCGGGGATCTGTCCGGCGACCAGGTCGTTCCGTCCCCATTGCGTGGCGAGTTGGACCAGAGCCACCTTGCCTGCATCCGGGGCCTTGGCGACCGCGGCTCGGAACCGGGCCTCGGTGTCCGGGGTGAGCGAGGGTTGCCGCTGGGCAGGCCAACCGGCCGTGATGCCCTCGAGGATCGCGGCGGCGACCGCAGGCGGGGCGCCGGCGGCGGCCATGGCCAGCTTCAGGCTGTTCGCCTCGCGGGCCGAGTGATGACGGGCGACGGTGCGCATCACCTCGATGGCCCCGGGCGACGACGGCGCGGCGGCCAGACAGGAGGTCAGGAAGGCCTGATCATGGTGGGCGGCCGCCGCGATGAAACCGTCCTTCAGCCAGGGGTCGCTGGTGTTCCGCGGGTTCTGGAAGGCCTCGAACATCGGCAGAATCGAGGCGGGGTTGCCCCGGTCGGCGATGGCCAGCAGGGCGGCCAGGCGCACCTGAGCGTCGGTCTCGGTGACCAGCAGTTGCCGCCAGTCGTCGGGGCTCCATCCCTCGGAGGGCAGGGTCATCACCGCCGCGCGGCGCACGGCCGCCGAGGCATGGCGCAGGGTCGATTTCGGCGCGGCCTCGGAGGCCCCGAGGCCGTGCAGCGTCCACAGGGCGTGGAGCGCCCGGGGGTTGAGGTTCAGCTCATCGACCGCCGCATCGGAGGCCATCCGGACCAACTCCGGCACGGCCGAGCGATCCCGGCTGCCGACCAGCCGATGCTGGGCCTGCAGGCGCACGTCCATGACCGGTGATCCCAGCGCCTCCAGCCACCGGCCCTTGTCGTTGCCCGACAGGTCCACCTTGGGTGCGGGCCGTCCTTCGCGGTGGGTGACCCGGTAGATCCGCCCGTGGGTCTTGTCGCGCAAGGGGGTCTCGTAGGCGTTGCCCTTGCCGTTCTGGAACCCGTTGGGCACCGGGTTGTGCTGGATGATGAAGTTGTACCAGTCGAGCACCCACAGGGCGCCGTCGGGGCCCACCTCGGCCATGATGGGGGAGAACCACTCGTCGTCGCTGGCCAGGAAGTTCTTCTCGTTGGTGGCCTTGAAATCGGCCCCGGAACCCTCGAAGCGGAACTGGCCGATGAGGTGACCCGTGGGCTCGGTCACGAAGGAGACCCGGTTCCAGTAGTCCTTGGGGAAGCTCCGGGCGGTGTAGAGGGCCGATCCGGCGCCCGCGGTGTACTTGCCGTGCCAATCCACCTGCCGGACGTTCTGCGCGATGGGGTGGTACAGCTGGTTGTCGGCGATGGACTCCATGCGCGCGGCCGACCATCCCGAGACCGCCTCGTAGTAACGATTGGGGATGGGCATGTACCACGCGGCATTGCCGTTGGCCGTGGAACCGAAGACGAGGCCGTCTTCGGACAGGCCGAGGCCCCAGGTGTTGTTGTTGCTCGAACGGACGAACTCGAGGGCCGAACCGTCGGGTTTGAAGCGGAAGACGCCCATGCCGAACTTCACGCGCTTGCCGCCGACCTCGCCGTCGAAGCCGCTGTACCCGACCACGCCCCAGACCCAGTGGTCGTGACCGAGGCGGATGTTGCTGGCCGTGGCGTGGGTGTCGCCCATGCTCCATCCCTGGAAGAGCACCTTGCGTTCGTCGGCCCGGTCGTCGCCGTCGGTGTCGCGCAGGAACAGGGTCTGGCCGCCCTCGATCACGATCAGGCCCCCGTTGACGCGGCAGAGTCCGGTCGGGATGGAGAGCTTGTCGGCGAAGACCGTGAACTTGTCGGCCTTGCCGTCACCGTTGGTGTCCTCGCAGATCTTGATCCGGTCGCGCCCCTCGCCGGGTTTCTGCAATTCGTTCGGGTAGTCGACCGTCTCGGCGATCCAGAGCCGTCCCCGCTCGTCGAAGGTCATGCTGATCGGCTTGAGGATCTGGGGGTCGGCCGCCCAGAGGTCGGCCTGGAATCCCTGGCGCAGGACGATGCGTTCGGCCGATTTGGCCGGCGACAGCGGCTCCTGCATCCGGGTGATCTTCTCGCCTTCGGTGCCCCAGCGTTGCCCGGCCAGGTAGTTGGGCATCGGGTGCGGTGATGGCCGGTAGGGCAGAGGGTCGAGGCCGCCCTTGGGTCGGAGTTCTTCGATCGCGCCGACCAGAGGGGTGGCGGCGACCAGCAGGGGCAGCAGTGTGCGGAGGGGCTTCATGCGGTATCGGGAATGGGGATATTCGATCGACCAGCGGTCGACAATTCAAACTCGTTCGTGGCGCTTCGGAGGGATCGGTTCGGAGTTGTGGATGACGCAGCTGGTGGTCGGAGCGGGGTCTAGGTCGTCACGCCATGAGCTTGTGCAGCAGTTCGCCGTGGATGTCGGTGAGGCGGTAGTCCCGGCCTTGGAAGCGGAAGGTCAGGCGCTGGTGGTCGAGGCCCAGAAGGTGGAGCAGGGTGGCGTGGATGTCATGGACATGGGCGCGGTCGGCCACCGGGTTGAAGCCGAGTTCGTCGGTCTCGCCCAGCACCTGACCGGCCCGGATGCCCGCCCCGGCGAACCACATGGTGAAGGCGTCGATGTGGTGGTTGCGGCCGGTCTTTTCGCGGGTTTCGCCCATGGGGGTGCGCCCGAACTCGCCGCCCCAGACCACCACCACCTCGTCGAGCAATCCGCGCGACTTGAGGTCCTTGACCAAGGCTGCGCAGCCCTGATCCACCTGATGGGCCACCTTCGCGAGGTCGTTCTCGAGGGTCTCGCCGGGGCCCCCGTGGGAGTCCCAGTTGGTGTGGTAGAGCTGCACGAAGCGGACCCCGCGCTCCACCAGACGCCGGGCCAGCAGGCAGTTGCGGGCGAAGCTAGGGGTGTCGCGGGTGCAGCCGTAGAGCGCCAACGTGGCATCGCTCTCGCCGCGCAGGTCGGTGAGTTCCGGGGCGCTCGACTGCATCCGGTAGGCCATCTCGTAGCTGGCGATGCGGGTGGCGATCTCGGGGTCTCCGGTCTCGGCCGCCCGCCGCAGGTTCAGGTCTGCCAGCGCGTCGAGGGCGCGGCGCTGGGATGCGGCACCGATGCCCTCGGGTCGGCCCAGGTTGAGGATGGGATCGCCCGTGCCCCGCAAGGGAACCCCCTGATGGCTGGTCGGCAGGAATCCGCTCGACCAGTTCACGGCCCCGCCGCGCGGTCCGCGCGGCCCGCTCTGGAGCACCACGAATCCCGGCAGATCGCGTGACTGGCTGCCGATGCCGTAGGTGACCCACGAGCCCATGCTCGGCCGGCCGAACTGCCCGCTGCCGGTGTTCATGAAGAGCTTGGCCGGTGCGTGATTGAACAGGTTGGTCGCGCAGGTCTTCACCAGCGCGATGTCGTCGACGATGCCGGCGGTGTGCGGCAGCAGGTCGCTGACGGTGGCCCCGGATTGGCCGTATTGGCGGAAGGTGCGCCTGGAGCCCAGGAGGGTGGACTTGTTCTTGAAGGACGAGTCCATGAAGGCGAAGCGCTTGCCCTCGAGGAACGAGTCGGGAATGGGCTGACCGCTGAGTTGGTTGAGCCGTGGCTTGGCGTCGAAGAGTTCGAGCTGGCTGGGGCCCCCGGCCATGAACAGGTAGATGACGCTCTTGGCCCGGGCCGGATGATGGGTGCTCCGGGGCTTCAGCGGTTCATCGGCCCCCGGAATGGCGGGCGGCATGCCGGCAGGGACGGTGGCCGCCTTTCCTTCGGTCAGCATCGAGGCCAACGCCAGGTTGCCCAGACCCATGGCGCAGCGGCCGAAGAAGTGCCGGCGGGTCACTTCCGGGAGCGAGGGATGGATCGGGTGGTCTTCCATGGCGGCGGTGGGAAGGGTCACTCCCGGGTGATGGTCTCGTCGAGATTGAGCAGCACGCGGGCCACGGCGAGCCAGCTGGACTCGAAGGGGGCGCCGGGGCCGGCGGCCGAGCGTTCCTCGCGGAGCAGGCGCAACAGTCGCTCCGTTTCCTCGCGAGCCGGTCGTCGGGCGGTGCACCGGAGGAACCCGTTGGCGATCCGATCGGTGTCCTGGCCGGGTGCGGCTGCCATCTGTCGGGCGATCTGCTGGGCCAGTTCGTGGAACTGGGTGTCGTTGAGCAGCGTGAGGGCCTGCAGGGGCGTGTTGCTGCGCAGTCGGCGCGTGCAGGTGGTGAAGCTGTCGGGTGCGTCGAAGACGGCCAGGGCCGGATGCAGTGTGGCCCGCTGGATGCGGGTGTAGATCGCACGCCGGACGCGATGCCCGCCGCTGCTGGCCACCCAATCCCGGTTGGCCTGGGTGAAGGCACCGAGGCCGGCGGGCTGCGGGGGTTGCACCGGGGGGCCGCCGATGGATCGGTCGAGCCGACCGGAGGCGGCCAGGGCCACGTCGCGGATGATCTCCGCGTCGAGCCGCAGCCGGTTCTGCCGTGCCAGCCAACGGTTGAGGGGGTCGATGTCCCTGAGGTCGGGCCGGGCCAGCGAGGCCTGTCCATAGGTTTCGGAAAGGACCACGAGGCGGTGCAGGTGCTTGAGGCTCCATCCGGATTCCCGGAATTCGACCGCCAGCCAGTCGAGCAGCTCCGGATGGGTGGGCGGGGTGCCCTGGGTGCCGAAGTCGTTCTCGGTCTCCACGAGGCCGCGGCCGAAGTACTGCTGCCACACGCGGTTGACCAGCACGCGGGCGGTCAGCGGGTGGTCGGGCGAGACCAGCCATCGGGCGAGGTCGAGTCGGGTGTGCCGGCCGTTCTTGGCGGGCAGCGGCGGCAGCGCGCGGGGTGTCGCGGGTGGCACCGGTTCGGCGGGGCGGGTGAAGTCTCCCTGGATGAAGCGTCGGGTGTCGCGGGGTTGGCCGCGTTCGCTCAGGACGAGGGTGGTGGCCCAGCCGCCGGGGTTGCCCTTGGGTTCGCCGGGGCCGGGCCGGAGGCCCTCGACCTCGAGGGCGGGCTCGTCCTGGTCGTTGAAGAAGGCGAACAAGCCGTAGTAGTCGCGCTGGGAGACGGGGTCGAACTTGTGGTCGTGGCACTGGGCGCAGCCGATGCTCAATCCGAGCAGGGCCGAGCCCGTGGTGGATACGCGGTCGAAGATCGACTCGATGCGGAACTGTTCCGGGTCGATCCCGCCCTCCTGGTTGATCTGGGTGTTGCGGTGGAAGCCGGTGGCCACGCGCTGGGCCACGGTGGCACCGGGCAGCAGATCACCGGCGAGCTGTTCGATCAGGAATCGGTCGAAGGGTTGGTCGGCGTTGAGGGCGGCCACCACGTGATCGCGATAGGGCCAGATGGATCGGGGGGCGTCGATGCTGTACCCGTTGGAGTCGGCGTAGCGGGCGACGTCGAGCCACCAGCGTCCCCAGCGTTCGCCGTGGTGCGGCGAGGCGAGCAATCGGTCGACGACCTGGACGCGCTCCGACGGCGAGTCGTGGGCGGCGAACCGGGTGACCTCCTCGGGAGCGGGCGGTAGCCCCGTGAGGTCGAGATGGACGCGGCGGAGCCAGGTGGCGGGCTCGGCCGGGGGGGACGATCGAAGGCCGAGGCGTTGATGGCGCTCGCGGACGAAGGCGTCGATGGGGTGGGGGGTGCCCGTGATCCGGGGGAGTGGGACTCGTTGGGGCGGGACGAAGGACCAGTGGACGAAGATGCCGGGGGACTCGTGCTGTGGGGCGGGGGCGCCGTCTGAGATCCATCGCTGAAGCGTCGCAACCTCGTTGGGATCCAGAGGAGTCCGCCGATAGGGCATCCGTTCGATGCCGGCATGGGTGCCGTCCAGCACTCGGATCAGGAGGCTTTCGGAGGGTTTCCCCGGCAGCACGGCCGGGCCGGAGTCGCCGCCTTTCAGTGCGCCGGCCGCGGTGTCGAGGCGGAGGCCCGCTTTCGGATGGTCGGCCCCGTGGCACGAGACGCAGGTCCGGGTGAGCAGAGGTTTGACCGTCTCGAGGTAGTGGGCCTCGGGGGTGGCCCCGACAGCGGTCAGCGAGCGCGTCAGGGTCAACACGGTTCCGGCCAGAAACCGAAGGACACGATGGGTGGGCCGGGACTTCATTGAGACTGGGGACAGGCTACAAGCCATTCCCGGAAAGCGAAAGCGTCGGGGTGAGGGGGTGAACGACAAAGGGACAGGTTCAAAGTCTTGATCGTTGAATAGAGGGACAGGTTCATTGTTTTATTGTGCATTCCTCACTTCCGGAGCGGGCTTCCGACCTCTCCCACTCCAATACTTGATTCATTTATAACGATAAAGATATTGGCGAGACCGTGGAATGGGAGGTTTATGGGTTTGATAGAGTGACAGGTTCAATGTTTGGTCCGTGACCCGTTGCGGCGGTTCGGAGGCCGGCGGGGTTCGTGCTGGGCGCGGCCGATCCTTGAAGGCAGGCTGGGTGGCGATGAATCGGGCGCTCGGGCTGGGCTTGTGGGTGCTGTGGTGCGTCGGCGCCGGTCGAGGGATCGCGGTGGAGCGGCCGACCGGTTCGCTGACCGGGACGCTCCGCTGGATGGTCATCGCGCATCGGGGGTCACACCGGTCCCATCCCGAGAACACCCTGGAGGCCATCGAGGGCGCCATCCGGGCCGGGGCGGATCTGGTCGAGATGGATGTGCGACGGTCGAGCGATGGGCGGTATCTGCTCATGCACGATGCCACGGTCGATCGGATGACCGATGGCCAAGGGCGGGTTTCGGAGAAGACTTGGGCGGAGTTGTCGGCGCTGAAGGTCGCGGACAAGGCGCGGACCAACGGAGTACCTTCCCGGATCCCCAGCCTTCAGGAGGCGCTGGAGGCCTGTCGCGGGCGCATCCAAGTGTACCTCGATTTCAAGGCCGGGGAGCCGGCGGATGTGGTTGGGATCCTGAAGCAATCGGGGATGGAGTCGCGGGTGTGGGTCTACGACCACCCGGGTCGGGCCGGTCGGTGGCGCCAGGCGTTGCCCGGGGTGCGGTTGATCCTCAGTCCACCGGCCGAGGCCCTGCGGGACGAGGAAGCCCTCCGTCAGTTCGTGTCCCAGTACCGACCCGAGGTCGTGGATCAGGCCCCGTCCCGGGAGTTCGTCGGGTGGTGTCGGGATCTGGGGGTGCGGGTCTGGGTCGACATCCAGCGACCGGATGAGCGGCCCGGATACTGGGAACGTTTCCTGGGTCTGGGGGTCGACGGGGTCCAGACCGATCATCCGGCCGGATTGAAGGCCTGGTTGGCCACGGTAACGGGACGTTGACGGTGGCGGTGGGGCCTTGGGTGGATCCGGCCGACGGAGCCGCCGCCGGGACAAAGGGGGCGCTCCGATTCAGGAATTCAAGGCGGGTCGCATCCTGAAAATGTATATCGTTAAAATATTTCATCAGAAACATTGTTTTCAATCATTAGAAAACATTTGTAAACGTTTCTGACAGAGCGTAAGGATTGGCCATTCCCCGGTCCGATTCCCGATCGCCTGAAGCCCTCGGCAACCCGTTGTCCAAGAGCAGGTTCACGGCAGCCGTGTCGCGGTCCTGGGGTGTTCGAACAGCACCTCCTCCATGAAACCCTCCAAATCCCTGCCGATTCTGGCCGCCGCGCTCGTGGCAGGCCCGATGTTCGGCCAAGCACTTCCCGGGAAACCGGAAGACAACGGTGTCAGCCCCATCGGCGAGACCGTGTATGTCAACACCTCCGACACCATCAACAACACCAAGACCGAGAGTCTTGGGGTGGCCATCGGTCGCAACGGCAACGTGATCGTCGGTTGGGAGGACGATGGCGACGCCCTGTCGGACCTCGAAGCGGTCTGGACCCTGTTCGACCGCGACAGCAAGCCGATCACCCCCGAGACGACCATCACCTCGGTGGATCCGGCGTTCGCCGGGCAGACGCTCACCTCCCGGTTCCTGTCGTACTTCCGGAAGGACGGCAGCGCGGTCTCCGGTCGGACCGGTTGGGGTCCCAAGATCAAGTCCAACCTCTTCGGAGACGGCCTGGGCATGGGCTCGACCGCCTTCGACCTCGGGCTCGAGGTGGTGGAGTTCGCCGGGTATCAGGATGCCGGCGACTGGCCGGCGGTGCAGTTGCTGACCGATGCCGGCACCCCGGTGGGCATCGTGAACGGGGTTCCCGTCGAGTACGGAGCCCGTCCCGGCAACATCCGCATCGGCGACTGGGAGTTCCTCTCCACCGGCAACGTGGTGGTGATCGGCGAAAGCCGTCAGGGTGACGATCTCGTGGGGCTCTACAAGGGCGATGCCGCGGCCAACCACGTGACCGTCCGCGTCGTCGACAAGACGGGCAAGGAGATCAAGGCCACCCAGTTGGCCAGCGCCACGCCCACCAAGAGCGAGATGTGGCACGGGTCGGGTGTGACCAAGAACGGGTTCGCCGTCCGGTTCTCGGACAATGGTCCGGGGCGCGTCCGTCTCTTCGACAACGCCGGCACGCCGGTCTCGACCAACATCGACCTGGCGGCGGTCTCGGGCAATCCGATCGCCGGTGCCGGCGGCCGCGGCGACGGCGTGGGCTTCCACGGCAACGGCAACGATGCCTACGCCTCGGTGGCCATCGGCAAGGATGCGGACGGCAAGAACCACGTCTGGCTCACGGTGCTCAACGCCAACGGCACGCTGCGCTGGAGCAGGACCGTGGCCGACGACATGGAGCTGCTGGCCCCGGGACGCTGCGACGTGGGCATCGATTCGCTCGGTCGGGTCGCGGTGGTGTTCGACGACACCGCCGGCACCGGAGGCAACGCCCGGATCATCCTGGGGCGGGTCTTCGACGCCACGGGCAAGGCGATGGGCAAGACCTTCTACGTGAGCGAGAAGGAACTGCCTGCCCCCGAGACGCTGGAGTCCAAGAATCCCCGCGTGGCCTTCCGCAACGACTCGATCGCGGTGGTCTGGGAGAGCCGCAACAGCGGCGAGCCCGAGAATCGGGTGGTGGCCCTGCGGCAGTTCGTCATCCCGGTGCGTCCGGGCAGCATCGAATCGGCCGGCCTCAAGCGCATCGTCTCCGACAGGCCCGTCATCGTTCCTGCGGCCGATTCGCTCGGCAACTGGGAGCCCTTCGCCTCCGTGGTGGGCACCTCGACCTTCCTCATCGAGGGCAACACCTTCGCCGATGGCAGCACCACCGAGCAGCGCTACGTCGTGGCCATGCAGCCCGCGGCGGGCGGAGCGATGAAGTTGGGCGAGGCCTTCTTCAACGATGCGGGCACGCCCTTCAAGGGAGCGATCAACGCCTCGCGGCAGAACGGCAATCCGGGTCGGGTCGCGGGTGATCCCCGTCCGGGCGCGGTCAACTTCATCACCGGTGCCGAGGCCTCCCCGCACGTGATCGAGGGATTCAACAGCGACAACCGTTTCACCGGCGGATTCGATCGCCTGGGTGACGGCCGCTACGGCACCGTTCAGACCTTCAAGGTCGATCCGGCCACGCTCGCCCAGACGGCCCTGAGCAAGGCGCAGGACTCGGCCAACGGTCGGCGCACCTCCGGCACCGCCCCTGGCAACCAGATCTCCCGCTTCGGCGGCGATGTGGCCGCCTTGAGCGACGGCAACTTCGTCTCCGTGGTCGAGGATCGCTCCAACCAATTGCGCCCCGACGGCAATTGCGCCACCGCCACCATCTTCTCCCCCGATGGCAAGGTGGTGAAGGAGGCCTTCAAGGTGGCCGACGGCGACCTCTGGGCCAACGTCGCCGCCTTCAAGGGAGGTTTCGCCGTGCGAGTGGCGGGCAAGTTCCACTTCTACAACAACGCCGGCGAACTGCAGGGTGAACCGGTCGCGCAGACGGCCTCCGGCGAGAACTTCGACGGCGGCCGAGGCGATGGCACCCGCCTGGGCGGCCACATCAATCAACCTTGGGTGTTCCTCGTGGGCCGCGTCTTGAACTCCACAGCGGTCCGGGTGGCCATCTGGGATGCCCGCACCCGCACCGTGGCCGCGCTGGCCGATGTGAGCGAGGGCGGCTTCCGCGCCGACGCCGATCGTGCCGTGGTGGCTGCCGACGGTCTGGGCCGCTTCACGGTGGCCTGGGTCTCCAAGCCGGATGGGTACGAAGCCCAGCAGGTCGCGGCCCGCGTCTTCGAGATGGACGAGGCCACCAAGACGGTCAAACCGCTCACGCCGAGCTTCCTGCCGTTCATCAACGCCGCCCCGGTGGGTGGCATCCGCTCGGTCGGCATGAGTGTCGCCATGACCACCAAGGAGGTTCTCGTGGCCGCCAAGGGGGAGATCAACCTGCAGAACAAGCCCGAACAGGGGGCCGATTCCACCAAGGAGATCAACTTCTACACGGTGATCTCCCACCCGGTGCCCAAGGACGACCCGACTCCGGCCGCAGGCGGTTCCACAACCACGGCCCCGCGCATCTCGGTGGCGCTGGTCAATGGACAGCTCACCATCACTTCCGATCCGCAGCCGCTGCCGGCGGGTTTCGTGTTCGAGGTGGCGCCCAGTCTGACCGGTCCATGGGTGCCGCAGGCCGGAGCCAACACCCCGATCACGCTGCCGCTGGGCACCGACACGGCCCGCTTCCTGCGCGCCATCAAGCGCTGAGTCGGCGGTGGTTCGACATGGGGGCTGGAGCGATCCAGCCCCCTTTTTCGTGACCGCCCGGCCCGCTGACCGCTGGCCATCGGATCCTCGTTGGGGCAGACTGGCTCCATGTTCTCCCTGCGTGGTTCCCTGACCGGGGTTTTGGTGTTGGCCGCCGTCCTCCCCGTCCTTTCCGAAACCCTGTGGACGGCCCGCCCCTTTTCCTCGGATGGATTCACCACGGGCATCGAAGGGCCCGCCTGCGACCGCTCCGGGGCGGTGTTCTGTGTCGGCTTCGGTGATCCGCGCAACATCGCCCGCGTGACTCCGGACGGGCGCGCCGAACGGTTCTTGGCCCTGCCCGAGGGCAGCGCGGGCAACGGGATCCGCTTCGACCGATCCGGGCGCATGTACGTCGCGGACTACACCGGGCACAAGGTCCACCGGATCGATCCGGCGACGCGGCAGCGGGTGACGGTCGTGCATGAACCCCGGATGAATCAACCCAACGACCTGGCCATCGCCGCCGATGGCACCCTGTACGCCAGCGATCCGAACTGGAAGGACGGGACCGGTCAGTTGTGGCGGGTGGATCCGAAGGGCGCGGCCCATCGGGAGGCCGAGGGCATGGGCACCACCAACGGCATCGAGGTGAGTCCCGACGGCAAGCGACTTTATGTCAACGAGAGCGTCCAGCGGCGGATCTGGGTGTTCGACATCGGCCCCGACGGCCGCCTCGGGAAGCGGCGTCTGTTCAAGGAATTCCCGGACCACGGCTTCGATGGCATGCGCTGCGATGTGGACGGCAACCTTTACGTCACCCGTCATGGCAAGGGCACGGTGGTGAAGCTGTCCCCCTCGGCGGAGATCCTGCGTGAGATCGACGTGCTCGGACCGCATCCCACCAACCTCTGCTTCGGGGGTGACGACGGATGCACCGTCCTTGTCACCGAGGCGCATGCGAAGCGTCTGGTGAGTTTTCGGGTCGATCGGCCGGGTCTGGAGTGGGCCCGCTGGAAGGCCGCCCGATGAACTTCATCGCCTGCGATTGGGGAACCTCGCGCCTGAGGGTCCGATGGCGGGGGCCCGACGGCCTGCGGGAGGTCGCCTCCGACGACGGGGCTTCCCGATTGGCCGCGCGGGGCGGTGATCGGGCCAGGGTCTTCGAGGAGGCCTTGCGCGAGGCCTTGCAACGTCTCGGGGCCCCGGCCGGGTTGCCGGTGCTCGTCTCCGGCATGGCCAGCTCGAGCATCGGTTGGATCGAGTTGCCCTACGCCCGGTTGCCGTTCCGATTGGATGGCTCCGGTGTCGTCGGGCGTTGGACGACCTCGGACGATCGATGTCGGGTCTGCCTCATCTCGGGGGTGCGGGATCAAGACGACATGATGCGCGGCGAGGAGACCCAGGCCCTGGGTTGGGCCGAGGCGGTCGAGCAGGCCGGACATGCCCTCCCGGAGCGGGCCACGTTGGTGTTGCCCGGGACGCATTCGAAGCATATCCGGGTCGAATCCGGGGCGTTGACGTCGATCTCGACCTTCATGACGGGCGAACTGTTCGAGGTGTTCTGCCGGCACAGCGTGCTGCGACATTCGGTGGCCACCGAGGCGACCTCCGCTGGGACCGGCGATTCGGAAGTTCCGGTGGACTCCGGCGCATTCTCGGAGGGAGTTCGGGCGTCGGCTCGTCCCGGTCTTGCCGCGGCCCTGTTCCAGGTCCGAAGCCGGCAGGTGTTGTCGGGGCGCGACCCGGTCTCGAATCGATCCTTCCTCAGCGGGTTGCTGATCGGGGCCGAACTCCGCTCTCTCGAGGCCGGGGAAGCCCCTGTGATCCTAGCCGCCGGCACGGGGCTCCGTGAGGCCTACACGCGGGCGGCCTCCGAGTGCGGACTGTCGGGGCGTTGGAGTGCCATCGAGGTCGACGGGTTGGCCGAATTGGGGCAGCGTCGCCTCTGGAGACGGTGGGAATCCGGCCAAGGGCTGGTCGCATCGCCGGATCCGGATCCCCGCGCCCGCCCATGAGCACGACCTTCAACGACACGCTGTTCCGCTCCCTGCCCATCGTGGGCATCCTGCGCTTCTTTCCCCGTGCCCAGGTCGAGCATCTGGTGCCCGCCGTGATGGCCGGCGGCCTGGTGAATCTGGAGGTGACGCTCAACAGTCCGGGCGCGGCCGACCTGATCCGCCTGACCCGCGACCTCATGGGCGATCGCGGCAACGTGGGGGCCGGAACGGTCACCTCGATGGAGGATCTCCGGTCGGCCCTCGATGCCGGGGCGAGTTTCATCGTCACCCCGGTGGTCCTGCCGGAGGTCATCCGGGCCTGCGTCGATGCGGGGGTGCCGGTCATGCCCGGGGCGATGACCCCGACGGAGATCTTCACCGCCTGGAAGCTCGGGGCCACGATGGTCAAGGTGTTCCCCGCCGACCAGCTGGGGCCGGGTCACCTGAAGGCGGTGAAGGCCCCCTTCCCGCAGATCCCGCTCATGCCGACCGGCGGTGTCACGGTGGAGACCCTGCCCGCTTTCCGGGATGCCGGGGCCGATGCCTTCGGCGTCGGCGGTCCGTTGTTCGATCCGCGTCAGGTGGCCGCTGCCAACTGGGATTGGTTCCGTGAGCGCGCCTCCCGATTCCGGGATGCCTATCGGGCCGATGCTTCGACCGCTGCCCGCTGAAACTCCAGTCCCCCGAATCGGGTAGGGATGGTTGGCATTCCTCGAAGCCAGTCCCCATCGATCCTCCGCCGAGCGTCTGCCCCTTCTCGCCGGGAGATGAGCCCTCTTGCGGAACCGACAACTGCGCCTCGATCCCTTCGTTCACCGGCTCCGACCTCGGAGCCTGTCCCCAACTCCGTCCGTGGTGACCTCGGAGCCTGTCCCTGTTTCGCTGGAAAACCTTCCCTGAAGTCCCAAAGGACTTTGACGCCCCACGGCCGGCGGCTTTAATTGGGGCATGAAGCGCGTCCGAACTCCGATCCGGTGGGTCGTTGTCGCGGGGTTGGCCCTGGGGCCCGGCCTTGTGGCTCCGGCTTGGGGCGGCGACAAGGCCCAGACCTCCGGGGCCGTCCGAACCGACGAGATCCCCGGCTCCCGCCTCCAGTCCGAGGCCGAACGCGTGGGCACCATGAACAAGTTGCTGCGCAACCGGCAGTTCGACGTGTTTCGCGCCGGCAATTCCCTTGGTGGGGCCATTGACGTATCGCTTCCCGTCCCGAACTCCCCTATCCCCAACCTCGATCCGAAGGCCCAACAACGGTTGATGGACGAGTACGACCGCAAGAAGAACTGGTTGGTCGAACCGGGATCGGTGAAGCCGCGCGAGGTGGAGAAGGCCGACGAGATCGACGAGGTTCCGTCGACCGGCGACGACGACATCCCCAATTTCAGCCGTGAGCGAGGGCGTTCCCGGCGCACCCGAAGCGAATCGGCCCAGCGCAGCGATTTCGAGGATTCGGCCGAAGAGGGCAGATCGAAGACCCGGAAGGACTCGAAACTCGCCGATGACGACTCGCGCGCCGAGTCCCGAACCGCTCGCCGCACCCCTTCAGAATCCGCACGCCGGAGCGAATCCCAGGGCTCCGAGGGCACGCAGACCAAGGCCATTTCCGAGATCCTCGCCCCCAACGCCGACCACAGGAACTGGTTCAAGGCGGCCCCCTCGGGCGAGTCGGCGGGCACCTTCACGTTCAACAATGGCTCCCCATCCCGGGCCGGGTCGGGTTTCGAGGGCTTCAACGGGGCCTCCGCATCCGGGGCCCGCGCCGGTGCCGGTTCCGGCCAAGCCGCGGCGGGCACCCCCGACCTTCTGGCGACGCCGACGACCGGTTTCGATGGCGATCCCGGCCGGCGGTTCGACCCGACCGTGGCGCCGGGTTCGGCCTTCTCGACCTCGGCCGGCTCGGATCCCGGATTTTTCCCGAAGTCGGGGGGGGGCACCTCCGCCGGAGGGGGTGCCGAAACGGGGTTTGGAGCCTTCGGAGGGGCCGGAGCCGGGGCATCCCGGGGCTTGGAAGGGTCGGTCCGTTCCCTGTTCAGCGCTCCCTCGTCCGATGCCGGGTCGGCCATCCGCTCCTCTCCGGCCTTCAATCCACGGCCGGCGGTCCTGTCCTTTCCACGGAGTGGTCCTTTCTGAATGAAACCCTTGCTGTTGGCCTGTTGGCTTGGTGCGGGGGTGCTCCTGGGCGAAGACGCCCGGCTCATCAAGGTCCTGCCCCATTGGGTGGATCATCAGGGCCGTCATGCCTTGTCTCCGAGCCTGTATGAGCGCGACGCCTATCAGGCGGAACTGCGCCAGCACCCCGAACAGCGGGCCGGCATGCAGTACGAGGTGCTCTGGAAGGCCTCCCGTCGGGTCTCCGGCCCCCTTCGGCTCCGATTGGAGCTTCGTGGTGCCGAGGGTGGGGTCACCGAGACGCTCGAAACCGAGGTGAAGCGGGGTTTCCTGGGCCGGCGATGGTCGCGGGTCGTCGTCCCGCCCGAGCAGTACCGTCGTTTGGGTAATGTGACTGCCTGGAAAGCCACCTTGGTGGAGTCGGGCAAGCCCCTCGCCGAGGCGCGATCATTCCTCTGGTGATCCCCGTGCCGGGGTCCGGCGCCGCGGATCGGTCCGAAACACCCCGGGTGGGAATGTCTTCGTCGCGGGTCCGGACCGATCCGTATTCGCATCCGCATCCGGTTCCCTTCGTCGACCCCGATGCCACAAGGCGAAGCCGAGGAGGCCGAGGGCGCTGATCGCGGCGTATTCCTCGGGTTCGGGGACCGCCGAGAACGTGACGTTGTCGAGACGCCAGGTGCCGGCCGTGGAATAACCGGAGCCGAGCCGGGTGGCGGTGTAACGGTCGCCGGGACTGTCGCCGAAATCGGAGACGACCCGCACTTGCAGCCACGCCTGCCTCCCCGCCTCGGGAGGCAGCGAGACGGTCCGATCATACCAGGTCTCGCCCGCTCCGGTGGCCGCCGGGGTCACCGTGAACCGGCCCGCCTCGGTGAACCGGACCCCGTCGGACGACCAAAGCACCCGTTCGGTGTTGGCCGAGGTGTTGCTGTGGCGGATCTGGAAGGCCAGGGACACCGCGCCGTGGTCTTCGGTGGACAGCCCGAACTCCACCCCTGCGGTGCCCGGCAGGGCGCCCTGAACCGGAAACCCCTTGAGGTTCCAGGCACCGGAGGACTCGCCGTCATGGCCTGCGGCGAAGGTGCCCGAGGTGCCACCCACCGTTCGTGCTTCTCCCATGCCGGAACGCGGCAGCAGCGAGGCATCGTTGAAGTCCCACCGGGTGATCAGGACCTGCCCGTGAAGGCCCGGAACCAGGGTGGCCAGCGCCGCCGGAAGGTGCCAGGGGCGGGCGAGGTGGGAGATCGACGGGAACGTCCAGGATCGGGGGTGAAGAACCTTCATCACCACAGCTTTCGCTCGCAACTCCCCGCTTCTTTCACCGCTGCCCGGCTTGTTTCCGCCCCCTTCGGCGGGACCGAGTGGGTCGGGTCCCGAGGAAACGGGTCGGCGGGTGGTGCGATACGAACGGGTCAAGAATGGGTCAAAAAGGGGTTGCTGGTGTCCGTTTTGGCGTGTATCCGTGCCGGTCACCAAACTTGGAAAGGTTCCGCCGTGGGCCAGTGTCTCGAACCCGTCGAGGGTTTCGGGACATTTGCCGTCGGCGGATCGTCACCGGGTACGGAAACGAGTCCTATGAGCCAACAACACAACAACCTGCTGCGTTGGATGACGGCAGCCGGGCTGGTCTGCAGCTCGGCCTTCGCCGCCACCAACGTGGTGAACTTCAACACCGCGACGGAGCTCCCCTTCAAGGAAGTGGGCGCCGCCGCCGCGGAGTATCGGACCAGCGGCGGTGCCTCCGGCGGCGCCACCGATGGTTACCTCTCCATCACCGACGCCAAGAGCGGCCAGCGCGCCACCGTGGTGTTCGACGACCTCGACAAGGGTCTGGTCGTCAAGGCCTTCAACTTCGAGTGCGACCTCCGCATCGGCGGTGGTACGGCCCGTCCTGCCGACGGCTTCTCGCTCAACTACGTCCGCGCCAACGATCCGCTGGCCGCCGATGGTTCCCCCTACGCGGGCACCGCCGGGGAGACCAACCTGCCTGAGGAAGGTTCCCTGACCGGCCTCGGTATCGGCTTCGACACCTGGCAGTCCGGCGATCATCCGGGCGGCATCACCGACGTCGTCGGCATCAGCGTCCGCGTCGAGGGTGCTCTGATCACCCAGTTGCCCGTGCCCCTGCGCCCCGGCAACGTCTGGCCGGGTGGCACCTTCGACGAGGTGCCCTTCCGCAATCTGCCGAGCACCGATGCGAACTACGCGTCCTCGATGCAGACCGGTGCCCTGAACACCACCGACGACCTGAACGGCGACGGCACGGTGGACGGCAATGACGCCAACGCTGGCCAGGTGGGCTTCG
This sequence comes from Verrucomicrobiota bacterium, assembly GCA_041177965.1. GTDB lineage: Bacteria > Verrucomicrobiota > Verrucomicrobiia > Limisphaerales > UBA9464 > SXXZ01. Next base: position 48,699 of record JBEGWF010000175.1, read on the forward strand.
ACGACCCGAACTGGGGTCTGTGGGTCAAGAACCTGAAGTGGGAGAAGTTCAAGGCCCAACTGACCGAGGAGGGCAAGGTGAAGATCTTCTGGAAGGGCGTCGAACTGACCCCGGCCGGCGGTCTGGCCAGCTCCTTCTCCCCGTCCCCGGGTCGGCTCGTCTTTGGCGGCCGCACCGGTGGCGCCTGGGAGGTGCACCATGTCGACAACATCCGACTGGAGACCATCCCGGCCAACGACGTGATCATCGGCGGCGTGGTGGGCAACCCGATCGGGTTCTCCGTCACCACCGTCGACTCCGGCGAGGCCGTGGCGGTGACCTCGGGATTGTCGGTCAAGCTCAACGGCACCGACATCTCGTCCAAGGTGACGTCCAGCAAGGACGGCATCACCACCACCATCGTCTATGGTGACGCCGCCGCGCCTCTGGCCGCCGGATCCACCAACACCGTGGCCATCAGCATCAAGGACACCCGCGGCAACACCGTCAGCGCCAACCGCACCTTCGTGGTCGGTTCGTATGTGACGATCCCCGCGACCCTCGCCGTCACCGGCGTGAACACCGCGCAGAAGGGCTTCAACGTCCGCACCCACCAGACCGCCCGTCGTGGGCAGCCCAACTCCATCGCCCGTGCCGAACAGCAGTTGCTCGGCCTGCGGGGTGACAATGTGGCCGACCTGACCGGCTTCACCGGTGGCGTGTTCGCCGAGACCGGTGTGATCAACTACAGCCAGCCGGTCTCCGGTGCCGATGCGACCCCGGGCCAGAACGGCGCGTTCTCGTCGTCCGCCGGCAACCCGGCCCGTCAGATCGCCGACAACGCCATCCCGGGCATCCCCAGCGCCTCGGAGTTCCAGCCGAACGGCGACCTCTACACCGACAACATCGCGGCCGAAATCACCACGTTCCTGCAGTTCCCGACCGCCGGTGTCTACCGTCTGACCTTCAACAGCGATGACGGCTTCCGCACCACGGTCTCCGGCAACAACAAGGAGGTCCTGGACTCGCTGATCGTCAGCCAAGCCGACGTCGGCAAGGGCGCCAGCGACGTCGATGCGACCGTGTTCGTGCCTCAGGCCGGCTTCTATCCGTTCCGCACGGTGTGGTTCGAGGGCGGCGGCGGCGCCAACCTCGAGTGGTCGGCCGAGCGCCTGGCCCCGAACCCGTCGGCCCGCCTGTTGATCAATGATGCCGACGCCAACGCGGTTAAGGCCTTCCGTGCCCGCACCGGCGACACCGCTGCGGCCGTGTCCTTCATCCATCCGTTCCGCGGCTCCGGCGGCAACTACATCCCGACCGTGCCGGTCGTGGTGTCCGTCGCCGATGGTTCCACCCCGCATGACTCGTTCGCCCTGCTGGTGGACGGTGCGGCCGTCACCCCGACCAAGGCCTCCTCGGCCGGCGTGACCACCTACACCTTCAAGCCGGCGTCCAACTTCACCCCGGGTGCCCACAGCGTGGTGGTCCGCTTCAAGGCCGGTTCCCAGACCTACGATGCGACCAACTCGTTCAACATCGCCAACGCGGCGGTGGTCCCGGGCAGCCTGGCGCTGCCCGCCTCGGCCGTGAACACCGGCAACAAGGGCTTCCTCGTGAAGACCGTGCAGCAGGCCAACGGCGAGAGCATGGGCAACGACACCTACCGGGGTCAGACCCACATCGCCGGACTGATCGGCACCCCGAACGTCGCCGACCTGAGCCTCTTCGGGGCCAACGGCTACTACGTCGAGACCGGCGTCATCAACTACAACCAAGATGCCGTCTCCAGCGGCTTCTTCCCGGATGATCCGGGCGTCCCGGGCATCCCGGGCACCACGAGCAGCACCGACAACTTCGCGCAGGAGATCCTGACGGTCCTCGACTTGAAGGCCGGCTTCTACTGCTTCAACGTCAACAGCGACGACGGCTTCCGCCTCGACATCGGCAACCCCGGTGAGGCCTTCACCTTCCCGGTGGTGGTCGGCGAGTTCTCCGGCGGCCGCGGCAACGGCGGCGACATCGCCTCCGGCACGACCTTCTTCTTCGAAGTCAAGGCTGACGGTCTGTATCCGGCCCGCCTCGTCTGGTACGAGGGCGGCGGTGGCGCGAACGTCGAGTTCAGCGCCCGCCAGTTCGACCCGGTCACGGGCGACCTGCTCAGCGGCACGCTGATCAACGCCGACGGCGGCATCAAGGCCTACCAGTACCCGCTGGCCAGCAAGGGCGTTCCGTTCGTGAAGTCCTTCGCGCCGGCCCGCACGGGTCGCTCCTCGGGCGTCGCGCCCTACCGCGCGGGCACCGACGCCGCCATCACGGCGCTGGTCTCGCAGGGCACCGGCCCGGCCCTCAGCACCGCCAATGTCTCGGTCCTCGTGGACGGCGCGGCCGCCACCCCGACGGTGACCACCGTCGACGGTGTTGCCACCGTCACCGTGGCCGCTCCGGCGGGCGGATGGGTCGGTGGCACCACCCACAAGGTGGACCTGACCGTCATCGACCGCACCGTGTCCTGGACCTTCGGTGTGGCAAACATGCGCACCCCGACCTTCTTCATCGAGGCCGAGGACTTCGACAACAACGGGGCCGCCCCGTCGATCGCCAGCGCGATGCCCTACCGTGGCGGCGCCCTGGCTGGCCAGTCGGCCAGCAACAACAAGGACTACACCCGCGGCAACGAAGGTGCCTCGCCCCTGTACCGCATCGGTGAAGATCCGCAGGTTCCGATGGACCGCACCGGCGACCGCGACCGCGGCGTCGGTGAGGTCAACGTGAACTACAAGATGGGCTGGATCGGCGACAACCAGTGGTACCAGTACACCCGCAACTTCCCGGCGGGCGAGTACAACGTCTATGCCGCGCTCTCGCACGGTGACGGCCAGGCCAGCGCGACCCGCATGAAGGGCGCGTTCGCCACGGTCGCCAGCGGCAACGCGACGGTCGTGGGCAGCTTCGACTACCCGTCCACGGGCGGTTGGGGCAACAACGCCCTGGTGCCGATGCGCAATGCCGACGGCAGCCTCGCCACGGTGAGCCTCAGTGGTCAGCAGACGGTGCGCTACAACGCGTCGAACGGTGACTACGACTTCCTCCTGTTCACCCCGGCCATCGCCGGCAAGAACGTGCTGAGCAAGGACGACACCATCGTTCCGACCTCGGCCAATTCCCCGGGCGCCGAGGGCGTCGCGAAGGTCATCGACGGAGACACCAAGACGAAGTACCTCAACTTCGACAAGCTGAACACCGGCTTCACGGTGACTCCGAAGTCGGGCGCGAGCGTGGTGACGGCGATCTCGCTGACCACCGCCAACGACGCGCCCCCGCGCGATCCGGCCACCTGGACGGTGCTCGGCTCGAACAACGGCACCGACTACGAGGTGATCGCGACCGGTCCGCTGGCCGCCCACCCGGCCCGGTTCCGCACCGAGACCCTGGCGTTCTCCAACACCAAGGCCTACACCTCCTACCGCGTGCTGTTCCCGACCGTGGTGGACGCCGGTGCGGCCAACTCGATGCAAATCGCCGAGGTCGCCCTCATCGGCACCGCCTCCGGCGGTGGTGGTGGTGACGCCCCGCGCTTCACCGGCATCAAGGCCAACGCCGATGGTACGATCACCATCACCTGGACCGGCGGCGGCACGCTGCAGTCGGCCACTGCGCTCAGCGGTCCCTGGACCGATGTGGCGGGTGCCACGAGCCCGCTGACCGTGCCGGCCAACCAGGCCGCCCAGTTCGCGCGCATCCGCAAGTAAGCGGTCGCGTCAGACTCACAGGAGGGGCCGAAGTTCGCTTCGGCCCCTCTTTTTTATCTGTGCGCCCGGGAGGGCGCACTCTCCAACGGGAGGGATCCCCGGCAAGGTCCGTGGCGAGGGATCGGTTTCGAACGGCGGGGAACCCTGCTACCAGCGCTCGCCCAGGAGCCAGCTCGGCCGGCGCTCGGCGTGCTTGAGGCCGTATTTGGAAATCGCCTGCCGGACCATCTCCACCACTTCATCGATGGAATCGGTGACCAGGAAGAGCCTCAGGTCGCTCTCCGAGATGGTCTGCAGATGGCGCATCTTCTCGATGTGCTCCACGAGCTCCCGGTGGAATTCGCGCCCGAAGATGATCACCGGGAAGTCGTTGATCTTGCCCGTCTGGATGAGGGTCATGGCCTCGAAGAGTTCATCCAGGGTTCCGAAACCTCCGGGCACGATGACGAAGGCGTACGAGTACTTGATGAGCAGGGTCTTGCGGACGAAGAAGTAGCGGATGTTGACCCACTTATCGAGATAGGGGTTCGGGTGCTGCTCCATCGGCAGCACGATGTTGCAGCCCACCGACCGGCCGCCGACGTCGCGCGCACCCCGGTTGGCCGCCTCCATCAGGCCCGGTCCGCCGCCCGTCATGATGGTGAAGCCGAGCCTGGCGATCTCCGCGGACAATCGCCGGGTCAGGTCGTAATAGGGGTGGGTTTCCGGAAACCGGGCCGATCCGAACACCGCCACGCAAGGCCCGGAGAAATGCAGGGCCCGGAATCCACGGATGAATTCGCAGGCGATCTGGACCACGAACTTGAGGTTGTCCCAGCGCGAACGCGGGCCTTCGAGGAATCGGATTTCGGTTTGTGGCATCGTTGCCTCCAGGGTTTTCGGAAAAGGACCCGGGATTCTTCCGATCCCGGGTTGCACGGACAACCTACATCCAAATCCCTCGAACAAAAGGCCGGGGAGGCCTGCGGCCGGATTCCGGCGGGACGGATCAAACCGGGGGCGGGGACCGACAAGATTCGGAGTGCGACCGGATCCGGAGGGCGTAGGTTGCGGCGATGAGCGCCAACCCAGGCACCTCCTACGGAACCCAACCCATCGTCCATCGCGCCCTCCAGGAATGGGTGGCGTCGACGGCGGCCCTCACCCGCCCCGATACGGTGTTCTGGTGCGACGGGTCCGAGGCCGAGAAGGTGTTCCTGTACGCGGAGGCGGTGCGGCAGGGGGTCCTGACACCGCTCGACCAGGACCGGCTTCCCGGGTGTTACCACCACCGTTCGAACCCCAACGACGTGGCCCGGGTCGAGCATTGCACCTTCATCTGCACCGAGCTTCCCGAGGAGGCCGGGCCGACCAACCACTGGGCCGAACCGACCGCCATGCGTGCCCGGTTGATGGGGTTGGCCGCCGGGAGCATGAAGGGACGCACGCTGTACGTGGTGCCCTACCTGATGGGCCCTCCGGGATCGCCGCTGGCCCAGGTCGGGATCGAGCTGACCGATTCCATCTACGTGGTGCTCAACATGCGGATCATGACCCGGATGGGCCGGATCGCGGTCGATCATCTGGGACAGTCCCCCCAGTTCAACCGGGGGCTCCATTGCCTGCTCGACGGTCACCCGGACCGGCGCTTCATCTGCCATTTTCCGGAAACCAACGAGATCATCTCGGTCGGTTCGGGCTATGGCGGCAACGTGCTGTTGGGCAAGAAGTGCCTCGCCCTGCGCATCGCGTCGTACCTCGGCCGCCGGCAGGGTTGGATGGCCGAGCACATGCTGATCCTCGCGGTGGAGTCGCCCGAGGGCCAGAGGCGCTACGTGGCGGCGGCGTTCCCCAGCGCCTGCGGCAAGACGAACTTCGCCATGATGATCCCGCCCGAGCGCTTCCGCGGGTGGAAGATCTGGACCGTGGGTGACGACATCGCCTGGATGCGTCCCGGTCCGGACGGTCGACTGTGGGCCATCAATCCCGAGGCCGGGTACTTCGGTGTGGCGCCGGGCACCAACGCCAAGACCAATCCCAACGCCATGGCCGCCATCGCCCGCGACACGATCTACACGAACGTGGCCCTCAAGCCCGACGGCACCGTGTGGTGGGAGGGGCACGACGACCCGCCTCCGGCCGAATGCCTCGACTGGAAGGGTCAGCGCTGGACGCCCGACTCGACCGAGAAGGCCGCCCATCCCAATTCGCGGTTCACCGCGCCGGCCGCCAACAACCCCGCCCTGGCCCCGGAGTCCCTCGATCCCGGGGGCGTTCCCATTTCGGCCATCATCTTCGGAGGCCGTCGTGCGAGCGTCGTGCCCCTGGTCTTCGAGGCCTTCAACTGGAGCCACGGGGTGTTCCTCGGCGCCACGATGGGCAGCGAGACCACCGCTGCGGCGGCGGGCACCGCGGGACAGGTGCGACGCGATCCGATGGCGATGCTACCCTTCTGCGGGTACAACATGGGTCGGTATTTCCGCCACTGGCTCGACATGCGCAAGAAGCTGTCGGAGCCGCCGCGGATCTTCCACGTCAACTGGTTCCGCAAGGACGGGGAGGGAAGGTTCCTGTGGCCCGGTTTCGGGGAGAACATGCGTGTCCTCAAGTGGATCCTGGACCGTTGCGACGGCCGGGTGGGCGCCTCGGAGACCGCGCTGGGATGGGTGCCCCGCTACGAGGATTTCGACACCGAGGGCCTCGAGGGCTTCAACCGCGAGCGGTTTGCGCAACTGCAGCGGATGGACCCCGACGAGTGGCGGAGGGACCTGCTCTCGACCGACGAGTTGTTCATGAAGCTCTACACCCATCTGCCCAAGGAGATGGTCTTCCAGGAGCAGTTGCTGGTGTCGCGCCTCTGAACCCGCCGCCCCCGTCGTCCCCGAAAGGTCGCCAAAAGGCTGTTGCACCCGAAGGGGCCGCCCCGATACTTCGGGGACCTAGAGACATGATGGAGTGGCACATCCAGTCGCGGGCCCACGCCTGCCAGCGATCCGGGCGGCAGTTCCAGGACGGGGAGACCTACCACACCCTGCTCCTCGACACGAAGGCCGGATTCGAGCGGATGGACCTTTGCGTCGAGGCCTTCCGTGAGGCGTCCGCGGAGCTGATGGCCAGGTCCAACCTGGTCTCCCACTGGAAAGGCGTCTACGAGGCGCCGCCCCCGGTGCCGCCGGAGGCCATCCGCAAGGACGATGCCGAATCCCTCCTGCGGCGTTTGCTCGAGAACCGCGATCCCCGTCACGCCGCCTCCGCCTACATCCTCGCCGTGATGCTCGAGCGCAAGCGCATCCTCCGGGTCAAGGGGCAGTCGCGCGACCATGGCCGCAGGATCTTCGTGTACGAGCATCCGAAATCGGGCGACCTGTTCTCGATCATCGACCCCGACCTCCAGTTGGACCAACTGGAGGCCGTGCAGCGCGAGGTCGCCCACCTGCTGGAGCACGGTCTGCCGGACGAGTCCGTCCCGCCGGTCGCCGCCCCCGACACCTTCCCCATGGAGGAGCCCTTCAATCCGCCGAGCGAGATCCCGTCGTTGGCCCCCGCCTGATCCGCCTGGCCCGAAGCCCCGAAGCCTTGAATGCCTGAGATCGGTTGGAAGTCCGATGGAAGGCCGTGCCTCGTCTCCCATGTCCGCCCTTGAAGATCTGCAGTCAGCCCTCGGTCATCGATTCCGGGATCAAGCATTGTTGGCGCTGGCCCTGACCCATCCGTCGGTGGCCCATGAGGACGGCGGTGGGCAGAACCACAACCAGAGGCTCGAGTTCCTCGGCGATGCGGTGATCCAACTGGCCGTCACCTCCGAACTGTACCACCGCTTCCCCGGCATGGGCGAAGGGGCCCTGACGCAGGCGAGGGCCCAGCTCGTCAACCGGACCTCCCTGGCGGGTCAGGCCCGTCGCCTGACCTTGGGCGATCATGTGATCCTCAGCCGAGGCGAGGAGTCCAGCGGTGGCCGGACCCGCAGTTCGACCCTGGCCGACGCGTTCGAGGCGATCATCGGTGCCGTCTACGTCGATGCCGGTTTCGAGACCGCGCGGCAGACGCTGCTGGGGCTCATCCAGGGGGGAGGAGGCGAGATGGCCGAGCTGCCGAACCTGGACAATCCGAAGGGCGATCTTCAGGAGTTCCTGCAGGCGACCTCGCCGGAGGCCCCCCGCTACGAATTGCTCGAGACCGAGGGCCCAGACCACAACCGCACCTTCCGTTGTGCGGTGCTGCACGGCGGTGTGGAGTTGGCCCGCGGGGAGGGACGGAGCAAGAAGGCGGCTGAAAGCCACGCCGCCTTCCTGGCGCTCCAGAGACTCAAGGCCCCGCCCGCCCCCTGAGCAACTGAGCAGAGGTCAGGGGGCGGGGGGGCCTTCGTGCGTTCCTGTCACCGGCCCGTGGCCGCGCCCGGGCTGCCTGCGGTGGCGGCGGTCATCTCGGCCAACCGCTTGGCCAGCGTGGCCTCCTGGATCTTCTTCGCCAGCTCGGGCTTCTCGGCGAGGGTGCGGCGCGTGGCGTCCTTGCCCTGACCGATGAGCTCGCCCTGGAACTGGATCCAGGCCCCCTTCTTCTCGAGGACCCCCGCGTCGAGGGCCACGTCGAGCAGGGAACCTTCCTTGTCGATGCCGTGGTTGAAGAGGATGTCGAACTCGGCCTCGGCGAAGGGCGGGGCCACCTTGTTCTTCACGATCTTCACCTTCACGTGGTTGCCGATGGCCGCGCCCGAGGCGTCCTTGATGGCCTCCTTGCGCCGGATGTCGATGCGGACGCTGGCGTAGAACTTCAGCGCCTTGCCGCCCGGGGTGGTCTCGGGGCTCCCGAACATCACGCCCACCTTCTCGCGCATCTGGTTGGTGAAGAGGCAGGTGGTCTTGGCCTTGTTCAGGATGGCCGTCAGCTTGCGGAGCGCCTGGCTCATCAGGCGGGCCTGCATGCCCATGGTGGCCATGCCCATCTCGCCCTCGAGCTCGGCCTTGGGCACGAGCGCCGCCACGGAGTCGACCACGATGATGTCGAGCGCCCCGGAACGGGCCAGCGTCTCGCAGATGGTCAGCGCCTCCTCGCCCGAGTCGGGTTGGGAGACCAGCAGTTCATCGACGTTCACGCCCAGCTTCTTGGCGTAGGCCGGGTCGAGCGCGTGCTCGGCGTCGATGAACGCGGCCATGCCGCCGGCCTTCTGGGCATTGGCGATGAGGTGCAGCATGAGCGTGGTCTTGCCGGAGGACTCCGGTCCGTAGATCTCGATGACCCGCCCGCGGGGGACACCGCCGACGCCGAGGGCGAGGTCGATGGCCAGCGCGCCGGTGGGGATGACCTCGATCGGTCGGGACACCTGGGCGCCGAGGCGCATGATCGCGCCCTCACCGTAGGCCTTGGTGATGGTGGCGATGGCGGCGTCGAGTTCCCGCTGCTTCGCGGCGGAGACCTTCGGGGGCTCCGGGGCCTTGGCTTCGGCGGCGGGCGTCTTCTTTTCGGGGGTCTTTTCGGAGGTCTTGTCGGGGATCTTGTCGGCCATAGGTCAGTTGCGTTGGGAATGGGGGTGGAACGAGAGGCTGAGAAACGGGTTCCGCGGAGCGGGATCCTGGATGGCGATGTCGGTCATGGCGCCAGCACGGTGGCACACCCCCGCGGACAAAGGTTGTCTGATGGGGATGACCACTCGACGTCCGGCCTCGGGTGATGAGCCGGGGAGTGCGGATGCGGTGACCTCCATCGGCATCGAGTTTCGGGACTTCCGCGGCGCGGGGCCATCGAATTCTCGGATCGATGATCGGGTGGTCGGGATGGCCGCGGCCATCTGATGGGCTTGGTTCGGATGCATCAGGGTTGCCAGAGCAGGGGTTCTTCGGGGAATTGGCCGCCGGAGCCCGGTCGGTTCGCCCGGCGGACGCCGCCATCGAGGAACAGGATGTTGGCCGCGCCCCGGTGGATCGTACGGTGGAGATTGCCCGGGCCCGCGACGGCGGCACGGCCACCATTGTCGAAGATCCAGACGGTCCGGGAGGGTTCGGCGAAGGATTCGAGGCGCCGCGGGCGGGAATCGCGACCGCTGCCGTTGAGATGCCGGTTCAGGCAGAAATGGAAGAGCAGGTGGCCGTTGCTCCGCCGCGGGTTCGAGGGGCAGAACCACAGCGGATGACCCAGGGGCGCCCGGGCGTTGGTCCGCCACGCTCCCTCTTCATGGTAGGGGGCGATGCCCATCGATGGCGGCAGGTCGGCGTACCATGCGTTGCGGGTGGAGAGCCCGTTGGGGGCGCCATCGGCCGGAAGCCGACCGCCGCCATCGAGGGCGTAGAGCTGGGTGCCCAGGCCCCAGTGGCGGAGGTGGGACAGGCACGTGCCGGAGCGCGCGGTGTCGCGTGCCCGGGCCAGGGCCGGCAGCAGCAGTGTGGCCAGAACCGCGAGGACCGCCACGACGACCACCAGTTCCAGGAGGGTGAAACCCGGAGGTTGGGTGGCGAATCCGCGGATCGGTCGGACGGAGCGGCTCATCATGCGTATCCCAGTCTTCGCCGGTCGGGTCCGACTTCTTTCAGGAATTCACGTTCGATGACCGCCGTTTCCACGCCGATCGGGGGACAGGCTACCGGAGAGGGGACAGGCTCCTTTCGATGGGGCGATGGGCCCGACCCGACGACGGGGTTCGCCAGGGTTCGTGGGTTGAGGTTTCTGGGCCGTTGACAAAATGAAACCGCCGGAGGTGTCATCGGTCATCCTCCGTAGAAAGACCCCATCCCAGGAATGCCATGCCTCTTTTCCATTCTATCCCCGGTGTCCCCACCCTGATCCGCAGCACCGCCGCCTGGATGAAATCGGCCGGAACCGCCGCCATCGCGGCCGCCGCCCTGGGTGTTTCCCTCCAGGCCACGGTGCTCGACAACTTCGACGACAACACCAAGACCGGTTGGACCGACTTCACCTTCGTGCCGGGCTTCGGCCTGCCGACCGAGTCGGGAGGGCAATTCCAGTTCATCCAGAATGTGTCGCCCTCGGGAGGGGCCATTTTCTCGGCAAGCCAGAAAACATCTGAAAAGTTCGCACTCAAGGACGGACGGACGATCGAGTACCGGGTGGATGTGGTGAAGGGAGGTGCCAAGGACTCCTTCGCGGTGCTGGCCTTCATTCCGACGGCCAACTCGCCAGGAACGCTCGGCGGCTACGGTCTGGCCAAGTCCACCACCGACATCCTGATCACCAAGGGCATCAACAAGTACTTCGTGGCCGATGATGGTCCTGCCGCCGCGCTCAAGCAGGACAACATCACGCTGGTGCTCAACCTCAGGGCCAAGGGCGGCAGCGTCATCGTCCATGCCCGGGTCCTCGACAAGGATGCTAACAACGCCGTGATCTGGGAGAAGACCGTGGTGGACACCGCCGCCGCCGATGTCCTGGTCGCCGGCAAGGACGATCCGGCCGCGCCCTACCTCACCGAGGGATACTTCACCCTGTATCTCTACCAGGATCTCGACAAGGCGGCCCCGGAAAGCCCCTACCAGGCGGTCTACGACAACGCCGAGGTCTTCATCACCGATGAGGCGGTGCTGGACGACTTCAACGACAACACCAAGACCGGCTGGACCGACTTCACCTTCGTGCCGGGATTCGGTCTGCCTACCGAGTCGGGCGGGCAGTTCCAGTTCAGCCAGAATGTGTCGCCCTCTGGGGGTGCCATCTTCTCCGCCAGCCAGAAGACCTCTCGGGTGTTCACCCTGGCCGAGGGCGAGCGGGTCTCTTTCAGCGCCGATGTGGTGAAGGGGGGTGGCAAGGATTCCTTCGCGGTGCTCGCCTTCATCCCGACGGCCAACTCCGCGGGAACGCTCGGCGGCTACGGCCTGGCAAAGTCCACCACCGACATCCTGATCACCAAGGGCATCAACAAGTACTTCGTGGCCGATGATGGTCCCGCCGCCGCGCTCAAGCAGGACAACATCACGCTGAACCTCGAGATGACCGTCAGGGGCGGCAGCGTGATCCTCCGCGCTCGGGTCCTCGACAAGGACGCCAACAACGCCGTGATCTGGGAGAAGACCGTGGTGGACACCGCCGCGGCCGACGTGTTTGTGGCGGGCAAGGATGATCCGGCCGCGCCCTACATCACCGGCGGTTACTTCACCCTCTACCTCTACCAGGACCTCGACAAGGCCGCGCCGGAGAACCCTTACCAGGCGATCTACGACAACGCCGTCGTCGCCGCGGCCCCGGTGGCCGCCAACGTCGCGCCCCTCCTCTCGGAGTTCACCCCGGGCAAGTTCGCCAACTTCCTGCCGGCCTCCACGGTGGTCTCCTTCAAGGTGTCGGACGATGCCGCCCTCGGTAACGACGGGGTGGCGCTGGTGCTCAACGGCACCCGCTACACCCAGGCCAACGGCCTGGTCCTGTCCGGTACTGGCAACACCCGCACGGCCACCTTCTCCAAGCTGGAGGCCAACAAAAACTACAACGCCGTCTTCGAGGCCACCGATGCGGGCGGGCTCACCACCCGGGAGCGGTTGGATTTCGACACCTTCACCGGTTCCGTGCTGGTGATCGAATCCGAAGACTACAACTTCGGGGGCGCCTTCATCGACAAACCCGTGCCCATCGCCGAGGGCGGAGGGCCCCAGTCCGACGCCTATGCCAATCAGGCCGGCGTACAGGACATCGATTTCAACGACACCCGCACCGCCCCCCGCAGCCAGGATGCACCGTGGCGCAACCAGGACCCGGTCCGCATGGAGCGGACGCTCGACGTGGTGCGCTCCAAATACTCGGCGGCCGGCGGAACGGCCGCGGAGGTCTACGATTACGCCGTCGGTGACATCGATGCCGGCGAGTGGCTCAACTACACCCGCACGGTGCCGCCCGGGAACTACGAGGTCTACCTGCGCCAGGCGCTCATCAACATGGAGGCCGGTGAGAGCGTGCTTGAACAGGTCACCTCCGATCCGGGCAGTCCCAACCAGACCGTCAAGACGCTGGGCTCCTTCCTGGGAACGCTCAGTGGTTTCACCTTCCGCAACACGCCGTTGACCGACGGATCCGGCAACAAGACGGTGGTGCGCCTCAACGGGGTGACCACCCTGCGGTTGCGTCAGGTGACGCCCGACACCGAGAGCAAGCAGCGTCGGCAGAACTACCTGGCGCTCGTGCCGGTGGCCGATGCCGGCGTCCAGAGAGCGGCCGTGACCGCCCTCACTCCGGCCAACAACTCGGTGGCCGACACCGTGGTCCCGAGGGTGGAGGCGGTGATCCAGAACCGCGACACCCGGGTCACGGCGTCCAGCGTGACGCTGTCGATCAACGGGACCGGCGTTGCGGCCGCCGTGACCCCCACCGACAGCGGCGCGAAGGTCTCCTACACGATGGACCGTCTCCCGGCGGTGGGGGTGGTGCAATCGGCCCGGTTGATCTACTCCGACAACGAGGGCGTCTCCCAGACCAACGACTGGAGCTTCTCCTTCCGGTATCTTGCGCTCGATCCGGCCGCCCGCATGGGTGCCCCCGGATCCCAGCGCGGCATCAAGGTCCAGGTGGTGCAGGCGCCCGCCGACGTGGGCCAGCTCGAGAACAGCGTGGCGCGGGCCGAGGCCCAGCTGGCCGCGGGATCGGGCATTCCCAGGGCCTACGAGACCAACGTGATCGCCCCGGTCATCAACTTTTCACAGGAGGGGTTTGCGGGGGGGTTCGCCGGTTCGTTCGAGGGCGATGAGGGCATCCCCGGACAGACCGAGGAGGGAGGCACCGACAACTGGGCCATGGCCGCGGTGGCCTATCTGGACCTGCCGGCCGGCGTGGTGAGGTTCGGGGTCCAGTCCGACGATGGCTACAAGCTGGCCGCGGGTGCGGTCCTCGACGCCTCCACCCCGGCGTTGTCATTCCTCAACGGGGTCGCCGACGACACCTTCGATGTCGTGGTGCCTCAGGCCGGTGTCTACGGCTTCCGACTCGTCTGGTACGAGCGCGGGGGCGGAGCGCATGTCGAGTGGTTCACGGTCGATCCGGCCACCGGGAAGCGCACGCTCGTCAACGCCGAAGGAGGGATCCGGGCCTACAGCACCGCCCAGGCGCCGGTGGTCGCCGTCCAGTTGGTGGGCTCCGCGAGCCTGGATGGCGCCTACACGGCGGTGACGGGCGCGGTGGTGGATGCCGCGGCCAAGACGATCACGGTCGCGCGTCCCGCCGACACGCGGTTCTTCCGGGTGTCCGGAGCCTCCCCGCTCACACTCACCGGGATCCGGTTGGACGGTGCGAATGTCGTGATCGGCTATCGCTGAGTCCCGTCTCGTCGGAGTCGATCCCAAGGGCCGGTTTCGCCGCGAGGGCGGGGCCGGCCCTCTTTGTGTCCGTCGCCGGTTCAGAGGTTGCCGCCGCTCCAGCCGAATTTCTCGCGAAGGGTCGCGAAGAAGCTGCCGCCCTCCGGGCGGAGGAGTCTCACCACCTGGGGGCTGCGACGGATGAGGACCCGGTCGCCGGTGTCGAGGCGGGTCTGCTGCTGGCCGTCGGCGGCGAGGGTCGCCTCGAGCCTTCGGCTGAGCAGGGTCACCTGCACCACGGAGTCGAGGCTCATCACGACCGGTCGGATCGAGAGCGTGTGCGGGCAGATCGGTGTCAGGGTCAGCACATCGGCATCGGGGCTCACGATGGCACCACCGGCCGCCAGCGAATACGCCGTGGAACCGGTGGGTGAGCTGGCGATGAGCCCGTCGCAGCGGTAGCGGGTGAGCAGTTCGCCGTTCACCGCGACCTCGAGCTCGATGAGGCGCGAGGCGATGCCGCGGCTCAGGACGAAATCGTTCAGGGCCGTCTGGGAAGACGAGGATCCATCGCGGTGGATGACGGCCTCGAGCATCGCGCGGTTCTCGATGCGGAACCTTCCGGCCACCACCGTGCGCAGCGCCTCGGCGACGTCGTCCTCCTGGATCGCGGCGAGGAAGCCCAGGTGTCCGGCGTTGATGCCGAGGATCGGGACCCCGGACCCGGCGGTTTCCCGGGCCACGCGGAGCATCGTCCCGTCGCCACCGAAGACCAGCAGCAGGTCGCAGCGCGAGGCCAGAGCCTCGGGTGCGGGGAGCGTAGGGATGGAGCGGAGACGGGCGAAGTGCGCGGTGGCCTCGTCGCACAGGACCTCGCGGCCGAGTCGCCGGAGTTGCGTGAGCGCCTTCCGGATCACCGCGATGCTGCGGGGTTTCTCGGGATTGGCGATCAGGCCGATCCTGCGGAGGGCGTCAGCGGTCTTCTTCACGCGATTCGTTGGAGGTGGGCCAGAAACTCCTTGTTTCCTGCCGGTCCGAGCAAGGGGGATTCCGTGACCCCGCGCCAGGCCAGTGCGGGCAGTTCGGCGGCCACGAACGATTCGAGGGAGGCGATCACCCGTGCATGGATCCGGGGATCGGTGATCACCCCGGCCCCGCGGTCGACCTCGTCCTTGCCGGCCTCGAACTGGGGCTTGACCAGCGCCACGACGGACCCTCCGATCCGCAGCAGGCGGGGGACCGGTGGAAGGATGAGGCTCAGGCTGATGAACGAGCAGTCGGCCACGGCCAGATCGAAGGGGGCATCGGTCCCGAGGCGCTCCGGCGTGAGGCTCCGGGCGTTGGTGCGCTCGAGGACGATCACCCGCGGGTCCTGTCGGAGTTTCCAGGACAACTGTCCGTGACCCACGTCGACCGCATGGACCGAGGCGGCGCCGTGCTGGAGCAGGCAATCGGTGAAGCCTCCGGTGCTGGCACCCAGGTCGAGGCACCGGAGGCCCTCGGTGGGGATGCCGAAATGCCGGAGGCCGTGCTCCAGTTTGTGTCCGCCCCTGGAGACGTACCGGTCGCCGCCGACCAGTTCGAGCGCATCGCCCTCACGCACCCAGTCGCTGGGCTTTCCGGCGGGTTGCCCGTTGATCCGGACCGCTCCGGCCATGATCAGGCGTTGGGCCTGCGAACGTGATTCGCAGAGACCGCGGTCCACCAGGGCTTGATCGATGCGGGTTCGCACAGGCATCGGATGGTGTTCCTACCGCCCCGCCGAGGCAAAGCCCGATGGTGTCGATGCGTCGGGGATTCCTTCGGAGACCTTCAACGCCCCCCCCCGTGCTGGACTGCGGGCATTGGATCCTGAGCGCGGATGCAGCGCCCAATACGATGAATCCGCCGAACCTGCGCCATGCCAAACCTGCGCCGATTGCCTTGGTGCGTTTGGGCGGATACACTGGAGCCCATGTCCGAAATCGCCAGCTATGTGGCCCACGGGGCGGCTCAGGTCACCCCATCGACCTTGGAGAAGGTTCTCCGGAATCTGCCGTTGTGGAAGGTGGAGTTCGCCCAGATCCATGCGCCCCATTTTCCCCATCTGGTCAACCAACTCGAATTCCTTGCCGACCTGGTCGAGGATGTCGCCGAGGGGGTCTACAAGGATCTCCCCTACAGCGCCTTGGCGTCTGCGGTCTTCGCGATCACCTACGCCCACAAGAAGACCGACCTGATCCCGGATCACACCCCGATCCTGGGTCATGCCGACGATTCGAGCGTGGCCCGCTCCGTGTTGATCCTCCACGAAAAGGCCCTCGCCCGGTACGCGGAGACCATGGGGCTCGATTGGGAGACCATCACCAGCAAGCCCTGATCGGGCGGACGGGTGCGGACAAACTGGGGTGTCCGGTGTCTGTGGCTCCGGGCCCTTGGGCGACATTCTACCCTCGTTGGACTCCGTCTTTCGGGCCAGTGGAGTGCCGGGCGAACGTCGCCTCCGGCACATGGCGGCGCATCGTGCCCGGGGCCGGCCGAAGAGTCCGGAAGGCGGCTGACCGACTTTTGGTCGGCGGACTTCGGCGGACTGCGACACGCTTGTGCTCGGACGCGACCCCTCCGACTCGGGGTGGAACGGAGTTCGAATGACGACGGTGGGTTCCTGTCGAGCCGCGGGGAGCGGTGATGGGTCGGATCGGAAAGATCAACCGGTCGGTCTGATCGATCGGTCTAATCGGTGCGGCAGCCCAGAGTCAGGAGGACGTTTGCCCAGAGTGCGCGATCGCCTGTCTGAACTGTGAGGACATGGTCCGGTGACTCGACCTGTCGATAGAAGTCCCATTTCAGGATCGGCTCCAGATCGAGTCGGGATCCCGAATCACGGATCGCCTTCCGGAATTCCTGCCAAACGGGCGGTTCACCGAGAGCCGCGTAAGGATCGTCGGCGGGGATGCCCATCACCTGCACCAGATCGACGGGCACCGACGGGAGGATCGCCTGCAGCACCTGGGTGACGGAGACGACTCCCGGCGAAAGGTTGAGGCTCACCAGCGACGCGTTGGGTCCCTTCTTGGTGGAGGCCGGGTAATTCCCGTCGGCGATGAGGATTTTGGCGTGGTGTCCGGCCCGACCGAGGATCGCATTGATTTCGGGGTGGATCAGCGGGTGCTTGAGCATGGGGGCTGTGGCTTGGTAGCTTGGAGATTGGGGACGCGGGGTCAGCGTCGGAAAGCCGCCTTGAAGCTTTCCACCGTCTTCCGGGCCGCCGTTTCCGGGTCGGGCCATGGGAAGATCTCGCCCGAGACGAATCCATCGAAGCCCGTGTCCACCAGAGCCTGGGCGATCGGGGTGATCCTCGAGTGGCCGAAGCCGATGGCCCGTCGATTGGAATCCGCGAAATGAACGTGGCCGATCCGTCGACCCGCGGCCCGGATCGCCGCGGCAGGATCTGTCTCCTCGATGTTCATGTGGAACAGATCGGCCAGCAGTTTCACGTTCCTGGTGTTCAAGGTGTCGATGAAGGCCACGGCCTCCTCGAGGGTGTTGAACAGATTGGTCTCGTATCGATTGAGCGGCTCGTACAGCAAAGGCACCCCGTGGGCGTGGGCGCGCGGACCCAGTTGATTGAGTTCCGAGCGCAGCCATTCCAGGGCCTGTTCCCGTGGGACCCCATCGCCGAAGCGTCCCTGCATGGAACCCAGGATCGCCGGCGCCCCGAAGCCTCCTGCGAAGTCGATGATCGCCCCGATGAAATCGCGGGCGGCGGCCCTGACCCAGGGGTCCGGATCCGTCAGGCGGAGTTTTCTTCTCAGCCAACCGGCACCTGTCCCCATGGCGGCGAGTCGGATGCCCTGTTGATCCAACCAACCCCGGAGCAAGTAACCGTCGATATCATCCGCGTGGGTTGGAAAAATCTCGACCCCGTCGAAGCCCAAGTTCGCCGCTGACGCGATCCCTGCCTGGAGATCGCCGTGAAACACAAAGGGTCCACCTGCGGATTCTGGAACGATGGAGACCGTGATGGCGGACCGTATCATGGAGGGCCGTGAAACCTGTCACTGGAACCGGTCACCCCCCTTGACCAGCCAGTGGTCGTGGTGTGGACCGGTGGGCATGCCAGAAGATGGTGCGCGCTGCAGGGTTCGAACCTGCGACCCCTTCCGTGTGAAGGAAGTGCTCTACCGCTGAGCTAAGCACGCGCCCAAAAGACGCGGAGATAAAACCCGCGCTCCCTTCACTCCTCAAGCAAAACATCACAAATAATAAAGTGACAGGTTCAAAGTTTTTGACACCCCGGTGGTTTGGGTTCACGGTGTCTGCATGAGGTTGGCGCGGATCAAGGGGCCGGAGGGGGCGGCGGCGGTGTATCATTGCATTTCGCG